>JBGSZT010000042.1:0-11986 GCA_041750255.1 Synechocystis sp. | reverse complement strand
TGGTAGAGCTCCATAATAGTCCTGGCTGAAGTGATTTATATCAGCCAGTTTCGGACATCTTGGGCCGCTTCGGTCACGGCATGTCCGTTTTCCTTCTCTTCATCCCGCTAGTCCACCGAGAACTTCCCACTGTCCAGTTTTCCAGACTGGTCAACAACGGCGATCGCCTGAGATAACAATTCCCGTTGGCACAATGTATGTGTAATTTTGCTTAATCCATCCCCTGCCAACTTTTTCGCCTGTTCAATCAGGATTTGTGCCTGTCGATCCAATACATCTTGGGTGTTGCTTTTTTCACTGGTAGACTGAGCAATTTTTTCCGCCAACTGCAAGATCCGTCGAATGGTTTTTGAGCGTTCTGGAGTCTGTGGCGCTAGCAAACCCCACCCTCGGCGTAATTGCTCTATTTCCGAAAATAGCTCCCTTAGCTCCATTCAGTCTGATTCCCATTTACTATAGAATCGCTTCCAACGCAGTGCAATCCAACAATGATAGCTGGCGATCGTCTTTGACCCCTTTTTATCAGAATGGGCTTCTGGGAGCTTAAAGGTTTGAGATATTTGCATCCGTCACAAAACCTTTTACCGTAATGGCACAAAGCCTGCCTTCTCGATTAAGGACTGTCCCTCTGGAGTCCGCAGTAAATCAGCATAGGCCAATCCCGCTTGTTCTTCCTCCCGTCCATTTTTTTTAACAATGACAAAAATATTGCGAGTGATGGGATAACGGGCCGTTTGGAAAGCTTCTCGATTCAGGGTATTGCGCCTTTGGGGACAATCACTCGAAGGAATAAAGGGTTCTTGGTAGGGGCTAACCCATTCTCCAGCTTTACGAGTGAGGGGAAGGGAACGAATACTGCATTGGGGAACTACTTCAGGGGCAGACGCATAGTAAATACCCCCTAGATTTTTACTGACTTTTTGTAAGCCTGGGGTCGTGCTATGAACATAAACAACGTTTTTACTGAAATCTTCTTTTTCTAAAACCTGTTCGTGGAAGAACTCGACTGTGCCCCCATCCTTGATACTGCGGGAGTAGGGAATAATCGGCAAATTAGGCCCCCCCACGGCTTGCCAATTGGAGAGCTTGCCGGTGTAAATATCCTTGAGTTGGGCAACAGTGAGTCCAGGAATCTGGAGATCGGGATTAACCGCTACGGCAATACCATCAATAGCAACAGGAATTTCCTCAAGACTATAACCTTGGGCTTGGGCCGCCTGTCGTTCTTTGTCCTTGAGCGAGCGGGAGGACTGGGAAAATGCGAGTTGATTGCCCAGTAGCATCTCGATACCTTTGCCAGAACCTGGGGTACCGGAGACAGGATCGACGTAAATCAATTTAAACTGGGGCAGTTGTTTCATAATCTCGGTATCTACCAAAGCCCGGATAGGCGCAAAGGTCGTACTGCCTCCATAGCGAAAGCGTCCACTAGGAACGTTGGCTACTTTACTAAAGGTGTTGAGTGCCTTCTCGTTAGTTATGGCTGATGGCACATTCTGGAATTGTCGGGAAAACCACCAGATTCCTCCCCCCACAACAGCGGTGGTGAGTAAGAACGCAATCAGAAGGGGAAGCGTATCATTTTTAGAAGTCATTGTCCCGTACTGAGTGGGATAGAAGTGCCTATCTGGCCTTGGTTCATGATTTTGTCGTTGAGAATTTTGCTTAGTGAGTATCTCGCTGTGCAGTGAGCTGAAAAAGCTCGACTAGGCCGACAGTTCCTACAAAGAAAGTATAAATAGCTGTGCTGAATGATGGTTTCCCTTTAGAAGGAGCATAAAATGCTGCGATTATGCCCTCAATAGCATGACCAATCAACGCCAGTCTGCCCAGGTAAAAAACGAAGGGCCACCCAAGAAATAGGGAACCTTGAGCCATAACATTCCATAGTTCTAGCCCCAATGCCCCACTGATTAAGACACTGGAAAAGACTTTAATTAAATTACTGAGGCGGTCGCCAATTCTCATGGGTCTTATAGCCCTCTAATCCCCAAACTGGTAATGTTTACGAACGTCTTCATGAATCTTCCAGGTACAGGATAAGCCCGCTGGAAAAGTCACTAAATCTCCTTTCCCAAACACCACGGTTTGATCTTCTGTGGCAACTGTAACCTTGCCAGCAAGCAAATAACAGGTTTCTTTTTCCTCATAGTACCAAGGAAACTGGGATGCCTCCTTTGTCCAGATGGGCCAGCTTTTTACCCCTAAAGTGGTTAATCTCTCTTCGCTGGGTTGAGTATCAACTTGAATGTTGAGTTCAGTCTGAGCAGTCATAGGCGATGATGAATGGAATTTCCCATCAGTATATCCCCAAACCTTCAAGCCACAGACTGAATCAACTGCTTATATTCACTCAGACGCTCAATCCACTTCAAACCAACAGCGGCCACCGATTCAACAAAGACTTGAGTACGCTGGGGGCTAAATACATAGATTTTGATCGCATCAGGCAAACGTGGCGCAACCCCACAGTCATAACTGGCGATCGCCGCAGGACTAGCGGCTGTCGGGTCTAAAATAGAAACAGATTGAACCATTTGCAATACTATAACAATCAAAAAAAGGTGTTGAAGGGCTAGGGTCGTTCTGCGCCCTGCCTGAGATAAAGCGTCTCGGCGGTTTGCTTTAAGCGTCGTAACTGAGCCTTCATATCTCGGCTGGTCAACTCCGCCGCAAAGAGTTGAAAGCCCCAACTCACCAGGGGATTAGGGATCGTAAATTCAAAACAATTGATCAGTAATGTTCCCGTCGCCGTAGGCAGACATTCCCAACGGTCTTGGCCGCAGAAAAAACCACGAAATTGCCAGACAACGAGACCGGGTTCCCGTTCTACCACGCGATTACGGAGGGTAGGCTGGAGCAGGGGCACATTCAAAATAAAGCGACTTTGAGCCCCGATCGCCGTTGACCATTCCCCCACCGGTTCACAGCGTAGGGCAGGATTGAGCCAGCGGGCCATCAGCTCTAAATCCGTGAAACATTGCTCCACCACCGTGGCACTGGCCTGAATTTCAATGCGTTGCTCAAAAATCATAGACTTCAGTCTAGCGAAAGTCCTCGACCGTTGTGGTTAAAATCCCGAACGGTGTCCTCGGACAGGGGATGGGTGGTCATGGCCTGCAATAACGCCAGCGGTAGGGTTAAATGCTGAGCGCCGGCCTGGAGAGCCTGAACCGCTTCGGCGGGGGTTTTGAGACTTGCGGCTAAAATTTCGGTGGCACTGCCGAGCAAAACATCCGCCATGCCCCGCACCAGAGCTAGGCCATCTCCCTGGAGGCGCGTTGCCCGATTGACGTAGGCAATGGCGTAGGTGGCACCGGCTTCAGCGGCGATCACCGCCTGGGCTGGACTATAAATCGCCGTCACAGAGCAGGAAATCTGGGGAGAAAGGGCCGCCACTACCCGAAAACCCATCTCGGTGGCGGGAATCTTAAGGACAGTTTTCTCGCCAATGAGGTCGTAGGCCCGCTTGCCTTCGCGGAGCATCCCGTCATAGTCGGTGGAAACCAGTTGATAATAGAGCTCTCCGGGGCTGAGGCGAGCCAGTTGTGACAGGGTTTCTTCGGGAGCCAGGGGACTTTGGTCCAAAAGCGTGGGATTGGTGGTGATGCCGCTGACCCAACCGTAGGCGATCGCCTGGTGAGCCTCATCGAGCAAAGCAGAATCAAGATAGATCATAAAAATTTATTAGAGTACAAAACGAACAAATTTCTTTTTCCCCACCTGCAAAATCTTACCCTGAAGCTCCGTGGGCGAGGCAACTTCCTGGTTGACATCCCCCAGGCGATCGCCGTCTAAGCGCACGGCCCCGCCTTGGATTTGGCGACGACCCTCGCCGCTACTGGTACAGAGCCCACTGGCACTGAGCAGATAAAAAATCTTCACTGGAAAACTAACCTGCGCGAGGGAATATTCCGTCACATTTTCGGCCCCCGCCGTATTGCCCTGGGTGACGATCGCCTGGGCTGTCTGTTGAGCCGCCTGGGCCATTTCTGCGCCATGGAATTGGGCCACAATATCTAGAGCAATCAGCTTTTGAGCCTCCCGATGATTTTCAGGCACCTGATCAAGGGATAGCGAGGTCAGGAGTTCCGCGTAATTGGGTAAGAGGGCATCGGGAATTTTTTCGAGTTTGGAGTACATCGAGAGGGCATCTTCGCGCAATCCGACGAAATTATGCAAGGACTTCGACATTTTTTGACTACCATCAGTCCCAATCAAAATCGGCAACAGCAAACCAAATTGAGGCCGCTGACCAAAATGGCGCTGGAGGTCTCGCCCGACGGCAATATTAAACTTCTGGTCAGTGCCACCGAGTTCCACATCCGCCTCCACCATCACCGAATCGTAGCCCTGCATCAAGGGATAGAGAAATTCGTGTAGAAAAATCGGGCTTTCTTGCTCAAAACGTTCCGAAAAGCCTTCCTTTGCCAACATTTGCCCCACGGTCATGGTAGCCAGAAGTTCTTGCACCTTGGCCAGAGTTAACGAATCGAGCCATTCAGAGTTGTAGCGAATTTCCAAGCGTCCTGGGGCCTCAAAATCGAGGATGGGGCGGAGTTGCTCCAGGTAGTTCTGGGCATTTTCCTGGACTTGCTCCGGGGTTAATTGTTTACGGACTTCTGATTTGCCGGTGGGGTCACCAATCTGAGCCGTAAAATCGCCAATGATCACCACCGCAGTGTGCCCGGCATCCTGAAAGGCCCGCAGTTTCCGAAAGGGAATACTATGCCCGAGGTGAATATCAGTGCCGGTGGGGTCGATGCCCAACTTGACACGCAAAGGGTGATCGCCAAGGTTTAGACGAGCGATTAAATTTTCCTGGGGATGGGTGGACTGGGGCTGATGGGGAAAAATTTCATGGGTTCCCCGAAAAAGCCAGTCTAGGGCAAGGTCAGACATGGATGAAATAAAAAAATTAGCGTTAAGAGTTCAAAGGGAAAGAGCAATGGCCACCTGCTCCAGGGTTTGGGGATGCCGAACCATCCAGCCATGGACCGGAACCAGAAGTTTGACCTCCCTCCCGAATCCTAAACTAGAACTTTGGGCCGGCAGGATCATCAGATCAAAGGGGGTCCAGATAATCGTTACCTGCACCCCCGCTAGGCATTGCCGACAATCTTGGTTTAAATCCTGCAAAAAATCACTGCCAGGGCGCATTTGCCAGACCCCAGGACGGGGTAAACCAAAGGCGAGGAGTGTACCATGATTAGGCGCTGAAACACTAACGTAGCGTTGTACCCGTTCCAGTCCGCCCAAGCGTTGCAGGTAATAGCGTGTCACCACCCCCCCCATACTAAAGCCCAGGAGGTCGATCGCCTGTCGGGGGCCAAAGGTCTCTTTAACGTAGTCCGCCACCTGTTGAGCTAGACGTTCTAGGGGGGCGGAGCCATCATTGGGGCGTAGGCTAAGGCGATGCACTTCCCAGCCCAAAGCCTGGAGATGGGCGGTCATGGCGTTAAACTTCGCCGCCGTATCATAAATCCCATGGACAAGGAGGACTGGGTTACGAGGACTGTTATTTGCCGCCATAGAAAAAGGCAATTTCTTTTTCTTTTAACGGTGCAAACCCGGCTGTCACTAATTGCTGGTCTAATTCTGTTTGAGGAAAATGTTTGGCCCCAATGCGGATAATGCGGGAACGCATGGTATTGCTGACTCCACTGCGTTGCCGTTGGGCTTCGAGGCTCATCACCTGATGGTAAAGTTCTAATTTGACGGGGGGAATCGGGGAACCATCAAAATCAATGCCAGCGGCGATCGCCGTATCGATGTCATCCGGACCTGTGGTAGGGGTGGTAGAGGTAGGTAAGTCTGCCATAAAAATGTACGAAAATAAAGGACTGACTAAGTTCATTTTAACGGGTGTGGGGTTACATCGGCGTTGGGAGATGGGCCAACCCAAAATCCACCGGCAAGGACGCATAATTTTTTGAGTTAATGGATATGGGTAAACGACTCTAACTAGAATGAACTTTTTACCTTTAATGTTGAACGGTTCCTGATATCGTTACGTTAGAGACGAAACAGATTGTAAACAAAGACCTCTCGCTCATCCTTGCGCCACTATCCCCCGGCTCCTCGTCGCTTATTATGACTACTACTCCCGCCCCTCGCCATCTTTTGGTCATTGAAGATCAAAAATCTCGTCGTATTGTCTACCTCACGGAAAATACCTACGATTTGGGACGAGATTCCACCAGTGCCATTATTTTGTACGACCGCCAAGTGTCTCGACACCACGCGACCCTACTACGGGTTAATGATTACCAAAACCGACATTTTACCTACCGCATTATTGATGGAAATTTACAGGGTAAGCGCAGTACAAATGGCTTAATGGTCAATGGGCAATACTGTCTTTCCCATGAGCTTAAGCATGGGGATTTGATTAGCTTTGGCAGTAAATCGAGTATTACCTATCAAGTGGTTCTAGCCAATACCCAGCTTTCACCAAAACCAGAGGAAGACATTGTTCCTTACGACAGTACACAGACGGGGGAATTTGAACCAGTGGATTTGGCCTTATCCGGTGCCTCTAATTCAAATTTAAATGCCTTTGACCAGGATGAGTTTGACCTAGAGGTTGCGCCCAGTCAAGAGCAGGTCTTTTCCACCGCCATTCTCTATGCCTCAGAGATAGAAGAGTCTCTGGAGGAACGGCACCCGACCCAGCAGGACAACCGCATGATTACCCTGGCGGAGTTGAGTCCCCAAGCCATTGTGGAGATTACCCAGGAAGGACATTTACTTTATTTCAATGCGGCGGCGGAGAATTGGTTCCCAGACCTGAGAACCGCCCAAGAAAAACATCCCCTATTTGAAGGGATTTTTGCCCTAGCTATCGATGCTAATAATCCTTCCCTAGAACGGGAGCTAACCATCGGAGGAAAAGTCTTTCAGCAAATGGTCTATGTTATTCCCCACAAACATTTGATTCGTAGCTACTGTAGCGAGGTGACAAGTCAACGGACGTTGGAGAAAAAATATGCTGATCTGGATCAAATCCATCAACTCTACCGCCAACTGGCCACCGAGGGCATTTTTATTGTGGATGCCGCCACGAAACAAATCATTGATTCTAATCTGACCTATCAGCAACTGCTGGGCTTTAGTCAAGCAGACATGGCAACGCTGACTCTGTATCAGGTGGTAGCATCTACGCCAGCGGCCATTGATCAAGTCCTAGTGCCTCTCTTGACCCATGAGATGATTATTTGGGAAGAGGCCCAGCACCAGCGCCGTGATGGCAAACGGATTCGAGTCGGAGCCAAAATTCATCGGCAATCCCTAGACGGGCGGACAGTTTATTGTTTTATCGTCCGGGATTTGCAAGAGCAACAAGCCACGGAAGCTCAATTGCAACAGACGCGACTCCAAGACCCGATTATCCTGATTCCCAATCGTTTATTGTTTCAGCAGTCCCTCACCACGGCGATCGCCAAAGCCAAAACGAGCAATCATCGACTGGGGGTTATTTTCATTCATCTCAGTACATTACAGCATCTAAATCAAAGCTATGGCTATCGTTTAGGAGATGAAGTACAAAAACATTTCTATCAAGCCCTACAAAGTTGTCTGCTTCCCTCTCAGGTCTCGGCCCTTTGGCAAAATGGCACCTTTGCCGTTTTGCTCCCTCAAATCAAACAAGTCGAAGAAGTGACGAGCGTCGCCGACCGTATTTTAGAGCGTTTGAAACTGCCCCTGAGCATTGCCAACAAGGATTTTCTGCTCAGTACCGTCATGGGCATTAGCCTCTATCCCGACGACGGAGAAACCATGGAAGCCCTTGTCACTCATGCCGACCTGGCTCTCCAGCAAATTCGTCAAGAAGGTCACAATCAATACCAATTTTACAATCCCAAATTCAGCACTGAAGCCCTATTCCAGGCACGAATGGAACAACTGCTGGAGCAGGCGATCGCCAAAAAACAATTTCACCTGCTCTACCAACCCCAATTCAATTTGGCCACAGGAACCATCACCGGTTTAGAAGTCTTTCTACGTTGGGAGCATCCCGATGTCGGCAATATCAGCCCCAATCGCTTTTTGCCGGTGGCGGTGCAAAGCAATTTGATTTTTGAGATCAGCGACTGGATCTTGATCAAGGCCTGTCAACAAAATTTGGCTTGGCAAAAAGACCGACTGCCCCCTGTTCCGGTGACGGTGAATTTCAGTATCCGAGAATTTTATCGTCAAGACCTGGCGACCGTGGTGGCCCAAATTCTGGCTCAAACAGGCCTAGACCCCCGTTGGTTAGAGCTGGAAATCACCGAGGCTGTCCTACGCCATGACCCCAGCGCCGCCCAAAAATCCCTCAAAGACCTGCGGAGTTTGGGAGTACGCATTGCCCTGGATGATTTTGGCACTGGAACCTCGAGCTTGGGCTTTATCAGTCAATTTGACCTGCAAACGATTAAATTGGGTCAACAATTGATTCGGGGACTGCGGGGCACGCCCCAGGAAAAGGGCATCATTGCCGCCATTGTGGCCTTTGGTCAGGGCTTACAATGCCGAGTCGTGGCCGAAGGGCTCGAAACCGAAGAGCAGTTTACGCTGTTGTCTCAGCTCAATTGCCCCGAGGCCCAGGGCTATCGCCTGGGGAAACCGTTGCGATCCAAGGAGATCACCACTTTTTTACAAACCAAATCGCGTCATTAGTCCAAAAAAATTAATCTGGCAGTTGGGTAATATACCATGTTAAAACCCCACCGGCGATCGCCATCACGGCCAGGGAGAGTAACACCGGCTGTAACCCGAATAAACTTTCTGCCACCCCCGCCAGGGCCAAGGGTAGGGAGAGGGCAATGTTATTGACATTATTTTCCAGCCCAAACACCTTGCCGTGCATTTCCGGAGGCGTTTCCATTTGCATCATCGTTTGCATCGGCACTCCCACCAAGGCCGCAAAAAAGCCGAGAATCGCCGTAATCAAGAAAGTCAGCACCAGGCTTGTATTAAATACGGCCAGCCCGAATAGACAAACCCCCATGCCCACCGATCCCCAGAGAGCCAGTTGAATCTGAGAAAATCCTTGCCCCTTAGTGCCGACGCCGATCGCCCCAATCGCCATCCCGACCCCACCAAAGGCCAGTAAAAAACCAAACTGAGACGCCTTCAAGCCGGGTAAATTCGCCGCCATGCTCACCGCCAAAACCGAAAGCGCCGCAAAAATAGAAAAGAGAATCAGAAGTTGAATAATAGCATTCCGCACCCGATGATTTTGCCGTAGATAGCGCACTCCATCCAAAATATCACTGAAAACGTGGGGATAGTCCCCCGTCATCGGCGCAAACGTTTCCCCGGTGCGTAATCCCAGCAAAACCAGCCCTGAACCCAGGTAGGCCCCTCCGACAATCAGGGTCTTACCCAAGTCCAGAGTTCCTTCGATTTTGCCCAACGTCTGATCTGCTAGGGCCAAGAGGGGTTCGCCAATGGCAAAGCCCACGATCAGCACCGCCATCTGGGTCAAGGTACTCAAGGAATTAGCCGCCAATAAATTGCGCCGTCGCACCACCAAGGGTAAAGTCGATTGTTCAGCGGGGGCAAAAAATTGGGTCATGGTGGAGACCGCAAAGGTCACCCCCAATAAAATCAAAAAGCCCAGGGGAACCTCAAAGGAGTCGTGGACTTTCCCTTGCCAGCGGCGCAAAAATGTCGGTAACCAGGTTAGGGTGATCGCCGAAGTGGTAGACCGACTTAGCCAGAGCAGAAGCGGCAACATGAGGACGATCACCCCGCGCACCAGATTAGTAATCACCAAAACTTTCTTTTTCGCCCAGCGGTCTACGTAGACCCCCGCCAGGGAGCCAAAAAAAACCGCCGGAATCGTGTTGGCGATCATAATGGCAGAAACCCAGCCACTGATGGATTGATCCACACCTTGGTAATGACTGGCAATCAGAGCAATCATCAACACCAAATAAAATTTATCGGCCAATTGAGACAGAATTTGTCCAAACCAAAGTACTAAAAAGCGACTATTCCGCAAAATAGGGCCAAAACCTTGATTGGAGGAGAGCAACTTAGGTTCCATGCAGACGCCTGAAGATTAACAAAAGCATTAGATCCAAACTAAGCTTCCGGCCGGCTGGCTATATTGATCCGGTCACTTAATTCTGACAGGGTTTGGCTCAGTTCCCAATCCTTTTGCTGGAGTTGAGTAATTTTTTCACAGCTATACATCACCGTCGTGTGGTCTTTGCCGCCAAACTCCTGACCAATGCGGGGCAAGCTCAAATCCGTGTGCTGACGCATCAAGTACATTCCCACCTGACGAGCAAGGCTAATTTCCCGCCGACGGGAATTTCCCTTGAGCTCCTCCACCGTGATTTTGTAGGACTGGGCAATGATTTGAATGATTGTATCCGGCGAGGCATCGACTTTCTCCATCGGCGGATTTAGCACCGGTGTAATATTTTTGACTGTCATCGGCACTCCCGATAACGAAGTGTAGGCAATGGAACGAATCAGCGCCCCTTCGAGTTCACGGATATTGGATGTGTAATGGGTGGCAATGTATTCGATCACTTCCTTGGGCAAATGCATATTTTCATACTCTGCTTTTTTTTGCAAAATTGCCATGCGAGTTTCCAGATCCGGCACCTGAATATCGGCGATCAGCCCCATGGAAAAGCGAGAGGTCAACCGGTCTTGAAGACCCGGAATGCGTTTTGGGGCTCGGTCTGAGGCCAAGACGACTTGTTTCCCCGCTTCGTGGAGGGTATTAAAAGTGTGAAAAAATTCTTCCTGGGTGAATTCTTTGCCCTTAATAAACTGAATATCATCAATCAGCAGGAAATCGGCACTGCGGTAATGGTCTCGAAAACGCTCCATATTATCTTGGCGAATAGCGGCAATCAGGTCATTGGTAAATTGCTCAGTGGAAATATAAAAGACCTTGGCATCGGGGTACATTTCCAGTCGATAATAGGCGATCGCCTGCATAAGGTGAGTTTTGCCTAGACCTACCCCGCCACAAAGAAAAAGGGGATTAAATTCTCGTCCGGGGGATTCTGCCACCGCCAAGGAAGCCGCGTGGGCCATGCGATTAGTCGGGCCAACCACAAAACGAGAAAAGGTGTATTTAGGATTGAGCTGGGAATTTTGAATTAAATCTCCCCGATCTAAACGGGGACGTTGACGACTCCCCCTGGCGATCGCCGTTGTCCCGGCCGTGGTTAATTGCACCTCGATCGCCTGCCCTAATAAACCACTCAGAACCTCCGTCAGCAGAGGTAAATAATGCTTGTATAAATGATTGAGAACAAAGGCATTTTCCGCTTGCAGTATGATGTTTTCCTCTGTCACCGTCTGAATCGTAATCGTTTGAATCCAGGTTTCAAAGGCGGGACGGGTCAAACGACCTTGGAGTTGCTCCAGAGCTTGGAGCCAAAGCTGTTGATCCGGCGTCATCACAGTTGGCAGGGGGAGGGGAGAGGGCTGTTATTAGACAAAATGATCTATCCAAAAATTGCGATGTCTTTTCAGTGTATCGAAGGAAACGCATCCTAGAACATGAAACTTCCCCCGGATTTGTCTGACGGTTTACCTCGCCATATTTTTCGTTAATTGATTCTGTCTTGGTGCTGTTCTGAGTTCTTATCGACTGAACAAGCTGGAACGGGATCATAGCCACCGGGATGAAAGGGATGACAGCGTAAAATACGCTTAAGCGCCATCCAGCCGCCTTGCCAGACTCCATAGAGGTCGATGGCATCGAGGGCGTATTGAGAACAGGTGGGCTGGTAGCGACACGAAGGCAGAAAGAGTGGCGAAATCAAGAGCCGATAGCCATAGATCAGGGCTTTAACCAGGGCTTTCATAGAAAAAATAGGGATTGTATAGGGATTGTCAAGAGGTTTGTGTCAAGGAGGAAATTAGAGAGGAAAACGCCCCTCAAATTCGATAGCAAAATGGTTAAGAGCGGCCTTCCAATTACGAATAGGCATAGTCCATTTTTTAGAAAGATTGCCCAAGGCGAGAA
>JBGSZT010000041.1:0-6653 GCA_041750255.1 Synechocystis sp. | reverse complement strand
GTAGAGCTCCATAATAGTCCTGGCTGAAGTGATTTATATCAGCCAGTTTCGGACATCTTGGGCCGCTTCGGTCACGGCATGTCCGTTTTCCTTCTCTTCATCCCGCTAGTCCACCGAGAACTTCCCACTGTCCAGTTATAGATATAACTCCTGTAATTGGAATTAATGAAATCGATTTCTTAAATCAGTTTTCTTGTGATTGGAGACTGGCAGGCGTAAAAACTAAAGCTTTATCTGAATCGGACTTTAAAACTATAAGAGAGAAACATCGTTCTATAACCATTTTTTTGCCAAATTTATTACCCTTAGATTTAAACGTTGATCCTATTCCTTTGCTTTGGAAAGATTGGAAAGCATAACAAGTTAAGATTATAGAGAGTTCCACTCCCACAAAATGCAGTAAGATATATTAGTACGACGTGAGCTATTTTTTATTTTTTGAGGTGTCCGATGAAAGTTGTCTCTTCACTAACATTCTCCGCACTGATGACCCTGGCACTAGCCGCTGTTCAATTCCCCTCTTTGGCCCAGGCTCCCTATCAAACCTACCCAAAAAATAATCCAAATGATCCCAATGAGGAGACACAATGGAATCCTACGGTCGGTAGACTAGAAGCGGCTTGCCAAGTCACTGCCAATTTCAATACCTGCCTCACCTACTATCAAATGTGGTGCAATCAAGGATTTCCGCAAGCCTGTTATTTTCAAAATTTAGCCCTAAGCAATCCTCAAGCATTTCAACAAGCCATCAGTGCCAACAGCGCCTGTACCAGAGGCGACCAGAGGGCTTGTCTATGGCTTAATCAGCAATTTGGAAATTAGCGAAAAAACGTTCGGGAAACCTAGACCGTTCATAGGAGTAGTACCAAAACGTGTGAGACCGCATCCAAGATGTAAGCTTAGACTCCCCCTTTTTTTATTGCTCGAAAAAAGAGAAAAACTCTAAGCGTTGATTAAACTGCCCATGGCTCGACCCATATTGGCGGGTTTGAGGGCATCGATCGCCGCTGTGGGTTCGTAGCCGCAGTGCACCATGCAATCCTTACATTGGGGATTACCACTTTTGGGGCCATAGTTTTCCCATTGGGTTTTATCTAGCAATTCCTGAAAACTCTGGTAATGCCCTTCATTGAGCAAATAACAGGGCTTTTGCCAGCCTAGGACGCTGTAGCTAGGACTGCCCCAGGGGGTGCAATCATAGTCTTTGTCTCCCATTAAAAAGTCGAGAAAGAGGGGATTGTGGTTGAAATTCCACTTTTTTTGCCCCGATCGCCAGGGTTCTAATAGCTCACGGAAAAGGGCGCGGGTCTGCTCCCGCTTCAGAAAATGCTCTTGGTCGGGGGCCCACTCGTAGCTATAGCCGGGGGAAATCATCATGCCATCAAGGCCAAGGGTCTGGAGGTAGTCAAAAAAGGCTTGAATTTCTTCGACCTTAGTACCATCAAAAATAGTGGTATTGGTCGTGACCCGAAATCCTCGGGCTTTGGCGGCTTTTATGGCACTAATAGCCTTATCAAAAATGCCGTCGCGGTCTACACAATGGTCATGGTGCTCGCGCAAACCATCGAGATGCACACTAAAGGTAAGGTAATCAGAGGGTGTGAATTTATCTAGGCTTTTTTCCAGCAAAATGGCGTTGGTGCAAAGATAAACAAACTTTTTGCGAGCCACTAAGCCACTGACAATTAGATCAATTTGGGGATGGAGTAGGGGTTCACCACCAGGGATTGAGACCACCGGAACGCCACATTCTTCCACAGCGGCGAAGCATTGCTCCGGGGTGAGATTCTGGGTCAAAATCTCGGTGGGATGTTGGATTTTGCCACAACCCGGACAGGCTAAGTTACAACGAAATAACGGTTCTAGCATCAAGACCAGAGGGAATTTCTTTCTGCCCTTGAGTCGTTGACTGACCACATAACTTCCAACCATTAACGCCTGTTTTAACGAAACCGCCATGATACTCCTGCAACCACAATCTTTCTGGTAATTATAGTGGCTTTGTGGCGATTACTTGGGAGAGCCAGCCAATTCCTCCGCCCGCCATCACCAGCCAGGCCGAATTTACCTTAAATCTAAACACGGCGATCGCCGATGCTATCAGCAAGCCTAGGGTCAAGGCATCCACCACCGCCGAGCCAGTAATCACCAGAGTTACCACGGCCATTAGTCCCAGGGAGGCGGCATTCAGCCCATCCAAAAGGGCACTAAAGCGGGGGGAATTTCGCAGGACGGAGACCCAGGGATTGACCACCAAGACCAGAACAAAGGCCGGTAAAAAAATACCGATGGTGCCGGCGATCGCCCCTATATTTCCCGCCAAGAGATAGCCGATAAAGGTCGCCGTGGTAAAAACCGGGCCGGGGGTGATTTGCCCAATGGCGATCGCATCGAGGAGTTGTTGCGAAGTGAGCCAACCCAATCGCTCCACCAGGTCATTTTGCAAAAACGCTAGGAGGACATAACCACTGCCGTAGAGGACTGAGCCAATTTTTAAAAAATAGAGAAACACTTGCCCACCGCTGGCAATGTTAGTCAAAGAAATCGTAGGAGTTGGTGCCATCTGTGCCAACATCGGTACGAGCCAAAATCCCTGCAGTCCTCGCCCCGCATTACCTCTCGTTTTCCAGAGCAGAACCCCCAGTCCCGCTAACACCAAGAGTAAAATTTCCGGTACATTCAGCCAACTGAATCCCATCACGGCGATCGCCGCTAGGATGGTGGGGCGGTCCTTGAGAGCTTTGCGTCCCAATTTCCAGAGGGCTTGGGCAATAATCGCCACAATCACCGGTTTAACCCCATAGAGCATCCCCTCCACTTGTGGCACTTGTTGATACTGCCCATAGGCGATCGCCAGCAACCAAACGATAACCATGGCCGGCAAAATAAAACAAGAACCCGCCACCATCAGCCCTCGCCAGCCGCCCCGCTCATAGCCAATATGAATCGCCAGTTCGGTGGAATTAGGGCCTGGGATCAGATTAGTGACGCCGATCAGATCCAGAAATGTCTCTTGACTCAGCCATTGCCGACTTTGCACAATCTCGTGATCCATCATGGCAATGTGGGCGGCCGGGCCACCAAAGGCAAAACAGCCCAGGCGAAAAAAGACCACAGCCAATTGCTGTAGTCGTTGCCATTGTTCCCGTGGTGGTAAGGCTGAAAAAGCCCGATTTGCCTCTGTCATGGTTTTTTAAAGAAACATCGGTGTTGTTGGCGATCGCCTTAGGCGGTAGGCGGCTTCTCGATCCCCGTTAGATGACTCAAAATAATATCTAGTTTGTTGTTCATCTCGGTTCGTAGGTCTCGAAGGCTTGCCTTGATCGTGTCGAAGTCTTCTTCTTGAAGCTGAAACGCCTCGCCAATCCATCCTTGCGGGTCAACAACATTATCTAATTGTTGGTGGCTATCTTCTAATCGATTCATTCGTTTTTCGAGGCTAGCAACTTTTCTAAAAAGGTCATAAAATCGAGTGCTTTCTGGATTAGGCATAGTTTTTATTTTTTACTAATATCTATTCTAAGAAAAAATAATTTGAGACCCCGGCGCATTAATTTTCACCGATAAGACTTGATGATCAATAAAAGCTGCCTCTAGACACGGATGAGCCTCCGGTGGCGCAAAAAAGAGCATAAAGCCCCCAGCCCCAGCTCCCAAAAGTTTTCCGCCCCAGGCGCCCGCGTCACGACCCAAACGATAGATGCGGTCAATTTCAGGATTAGAAATGCCTTCATCTAAACTGCGCTTGGCAATCCAGGCTTGGTCTAGCAATTCCCCAAAGGCTGACAAACAGTGATAACTCGTTAAAATATTCCAGCCCTGGTCAACCATTTTCCCCATGGTTTTGAGAGTGTCAGTATTATCCACCACTTTTTTTAATTGTTTTTCCACCACATGAGCGGCTTTGCGTTTAATCCCCGTAAAGACAATAAATAGATGTTGTTCAAATTCCTCCAATCGCTGGGGAGAAAGGGGGACGCGATTGACGATAATATCCTCTTCTGTACGAAATTCCACCAGATTAAAACCGCCCATGGCCGCCATCAATTGGTCTTGACAGCCGACTTTGTCTTGAACCAAATGCCGCTCAACATGGATCGCTTCGTAGGCCAGGTCTAGGGGGCGTACAAATTCCCCTTTAAAGGAATGTAGAGCCTGCAACAACGACACCGTAAAAGCGGAGGACGAACCCAGTCCCGTAAACGCGGGTAAATCCGCCACATTATGCAATTCAATGTCTTTTTCGAGCCCGCAAAACTTGAGGCATTCTCGAAAAACCCGATGTTCCATCTCGTTTAGATCTTTAATGAGTTCTACTTTGCGGTAAGACACTCGCACGGAGTAATCGAATAAATGACTGAGAAAAGGACTGGCCGTCACGTAGGAAAATTTATTAATCGCGGTGGCCAAAACAGAGCCGCCATGCTGTAAAAAATATTCGGGATAGTCGGTACCGCCCCCAAAAAAACTGATCCTGACCGGTGCTCTCGAAATTAACATAGCCGTGATTTAGGGGGAAAGGTTAAAAATAAGTTTGAATGAAGCGTTCAGCCTGGGCAAGGGTTTCCGGGGTACCAATATCTAAAAACGGAGCCGTGACCCCATGCACTTGGAGCCGGGCCCCCTGCTCTAATAATGACGGAAAAACATCGTATTCAAAACTTAAGGGCTGAGTTTTGGGAAATTTCTCTAGCAGGTAATGCCGCAGGAGATAAACTCCCGCATTAATCACCCCAACTCCCGCTTGTTTCTCAGCAAACTTGACTAAAATATTCTTACTATCACAGACTAATGAACCATAGCGAGCGGCGTCGGGCACGGATACGCCTAGAATCACCCCATCAATGCTTTTATCCTGGAGGTAGCTGGCCAAAATGTCATAGTCGGTGACCACCAGGGAATCGCCATTGAGTACTAGCCAGTGGGGAGGGGTTAGTTTGGATACTTGCGTGGCTTGAAAAAACCCTCCGGCAGTGCCCAGGGGTTGAAGCTCCGGCACACAGGTAACTGAAAAATTGGGTGTTGAATGATAGGTATTTTGTACGAAAAGATCAATTACCTCCGCTAGGTAGCCCGTGGAGAGAATGGCCCGCTGAATACCTTGGCGTTGCAGGTAATCTAAAATCCAGGCTAAAAACGGCTTGTGGTTCACCGGGGCCATGGGTTTGGGCAGGTTGGGCAAAAGTGCTTTGATGCGAGTTCCTAATCCACCGGCTAGGACAACGGCAATGGTGTGGGCAAGATCCGGCGGCATGGCGTAGACTCCTAAAATCCGCTTGCCAGTCTATCATCATTTAGGCCAGGTTTTTGGCTAGGCTAATGGCGGCCCCGCAGAGCTCCGCGCCGCAGTTCGCTTGAGGTTAAAATGGGCCAATCTTTACCCCTGCAATCATTCAAGGCTTTTTTGCTTATGCCGCAGTTACTGGATCCATTTTCCCTCGGTGGCCTCACCCTTAACAATCGTGTTGTTTTAGCGCCTCTTACCCGTGGGCGTACGGAGGTTGACCGGGTTCCAACCGCTTTGATGGCAGAGTATTATTGCCAGCGGGCCAATGCCGGCCTAATAATTAGCGAAGCTACTGTTATTTCTGAACAGGCGATCGGCTGGGTCAATTCCCCCGGACTCTATACCAAGGCTCAGGTAGACGGCTGGAAAATGGTGGTGGATCGTATTCATCAAGCTGGTGCGCCAGTGTTTGTACAGTTGTGGCATTGTGGCCGTGCCTCCCACACCGATTTTCACCCAGAATGTGGGCTTCCCGTTGCTCCTTCCGCTGTCGCGATTAACGGCGACTCTATTCATACCCCCAACGGTAAACAGCCCTACGAAGTGCCCCGAGCCCTGCCGATCGCCGACATTACTGCCATTGTGGAAGATTATAAACAAGCCGCTCAAGGAGCCAAAGAAGCGGGCTTTGATGGGATCGAAATTCATGCCGCCAATGGTTATCTCATCGATCAATTTTTGCAGTCTAAAACCAATCACCGAGAGGATGCCTATGGGGGAAGTTTAGAAAATCGTTTTCGCTTTTTGCGAGAAGTGACGGAGGCGATTTTGACGGTATTTCCGGCGGATCGCGTTGGCGTTCGCTTGTCTCCCAATGGTGTCTTCAATGACATGGGCTCCGCGGATTACCGAGAAGCTTTCACCTACTTTGCCCAACAATTAAATGCCTTTAACCTGGGGTATCTCCATGTAATGGATGGTTTGGGCTTTGGTTTTCATAAATTGGGTGAGCCGATGACCTTGGCAGACTTTCGAGCGGTTTTCTCGGGCTCGCTGATGGGGAATTGTGGTTATACCCAGGAATCCGCAGAAATGGCGATCGCCAGCGGAGAGGCGGATCTGATTGCCTTTGGTCGCCCTTATATTTCTAACCCGGATTTGGTAGAACGTTTTAAACAAGGATGGCCCTTAGCAGAGGACGCAGACCCTAGCGTTTGGAATGGCGGCGAGGACGATTATGCTGTAGGTTATACCGATTTTCCAGCCTATTCTCCCGCTTCTTAATTCTGGAGTTTGGACTAATTTTGAATAGAGGAGCGAGAAAACAGCATGGGAAAATTGCTCAACCCCTGGAAAAAGCTGAACGGAAGTACGAGATGGTAAGGGAACCAGGGCTTTAGGCTACCTGTTCTAGTTCTGATTTCAG
>JBGSZT010000040.1:0-98016 GCA_041750255.1 Synechocystis sp. | reverse complement strand
CTGAAATCAGAACTAGAACAGGTAGCCTAAAGCCCTGGTTCCCTTACCATCTCGTACTTCCGTTCAGCTTTTTCCAGGGGTTGAGCAATTTTCCCATGCTGTTTTCTCGCTCCTCTATTCAAAATTAGTCCAAACTCCAGTTCGATTAGCTCATGGAGTTGACTTGATGCCACCAGGATCGGATACATGGCTTCAAATAGTTCGGTATCGTTTCGCATTTCCTCAAGATCAAAGGAACGAGGCAAAAATTCGGGATTTTGAGTCGCAACCTCTAAGGCCTTGGTGACAAAGGCTCGGCTTTTATCGCCCATTTTCGGTAAAGCGATCCTTTCTTCTTTGGTGAGGTCGATTAAAAAAGGTAATTTCGCCTTAATCGTATTGAAAACCGCCAGAACAGCTTCTCGATCTTCTTTGCTCAGGGAAGCACTAACTCGATTGTCAGCCATAGTTAATCTTTATTTGAGGGTCAGAGATAGTCTAACAGCAAGTAGGCGGAACTCTGTCCCACTTTTATACAGGGTGATCGCCAACTAAGCCCTAACTAAATAATTGAAAGCTTGCGGTAATTAGCAATTTCTAGTAAATCTCTTCAGACGATCGCCTTCACAGCAGCTAGATAACGCTCTTTAACATCGTTGCGATCTAACTCTTCGGGGATTTCCCCATGGCTTCCGCGCTCAATTATGTTGGCATGACGCAACAGGACGGCTCGGTCTACTTTGGTATTGGTGAAAGGGGCAATCGCGGCGATCACCTACGTTGAGGTCAAGTTCTGCTTAAGGTCGGAATTGGGGATAGAGAGAATTTGTTTAGGAATACCGATTTGAATCCCCTGTTCATCAAAGGCTACCTTTAGACGACGACGAAATTCTCTTTCCACGTCCCATTGGCGCAGTCTTTTAACCGTAATTCGCATGATCAGTTGGATTCCTGCATGGGAAACCAGGTTTACCGCAATCATGGTGACTGGTTCTATAATATCCTCTTGCCATTGGGGATCAACTGCCATTGTGCGAGAAACTTCTTCCATTAATGCCATCGCACTGTTGGCGTCAGTATCATAGGCAACATCGATCATAAAATTGACCTGTGACCAATCTTTAGTGAGATTGTGGGCGACCATTATTTGGTTATGAGGAATCGTCATCAAACTTCCGTCTGTACCAAGGCGGATTTGGGTAGCCCGCAGGCTCATATTTTCTACCCTCCCAATAAATCCTTGAAATTCCAACATATCACCGACTGCATATTGATCTTCCGTAATAATGAGAATGCCATTGAGCCAATCTTTTAATAAATTCTGAAAGGTGAAAGTCAGAGCGGCACCGATTAATCCTGCCCCTGTTAGGAGTGAATGGGGGAAAAGGTTCTTCCAAAGCAAAAGCCAAATAATTCCGACCAACCAGCAAGCAAAATTAATCATTCCCCTTGAAACTTCTAGTAGAGTCGGAACCCGCAAGAGCCGCCGTTGGTAGTTCTCGGAAAAAAGATCGGCTTCTTCAACCCATTCTTGCAATTTGTAATTGACATAAAAATTGATTAAAAGACTAATCAAATTTAAAATCAGCCAAATAATAAAAATTCGCAACGGAATCAATAATAAACTACGTCCTCCTAAGCGAGTTTCGGGAAATATATACAAAATCATCGTTATTCCCCCAAACCAAATGGACAATAGCCCTATGCCCTCTAGTCTTCTGAGCCAAATATTCAGCGTTAACTTTTGCTGGAGGTTTGCTTGTTTCCGAAAAGCTGCTAAAAGATCCAGAGGTTGGGGGAATATATTGGCATTTAAGGTTGTTTTCTTGGATGGACGGTCTGATACCGAAGCAATTTCTTCCTTCAATTTTTTTTGAAAAGTATGAAAACGTTTTTTTAAGAATTTTTGCGATCGCATTAATAATACACTGAACAAAACTATTCCCAAGGCGATCACTATCACCGTGAGAATTTGACGTTGGCGAGCTTCGGGTTGACGAGTTTGCCGAGCTTCAATCAGGGCGGTATAAATAATCTGACTCCATCTTTGTGCCAACTCCTCCACAGAAGACGAATCAATTTGAGCATCAATTTCCGTAACGGTGAGAATAACCTGCTGGACTAAATTCGCGCCATCAGAAGCAACAATGACCGTTAAGTTATTAAGAATAGACGGTCTGATATTGAGGGTCTTGGGATCGAAGCCTAGATTAATTAAATGATAGAGATTCCCTTCAATGCGTTGAACTCGTCTTTTAATTGGCGATAAATTATCATTTAGCGCGGGTTCTGAGGGAGAAACACGGGGAGAAGCAATTTGAAATAAAGAAAATCCATCTAAATGAATAGACGCAAATTCGATATCCCCTACGGAAAAAATTCGGGGAGTGGGTTGCCCCAAGGTAAAACGGTTTGTTGAGGAAGGAAGAGAGGGCTGGGCAGTTGATGGGATTCCCAAAAAAACAACCAGAGCCAAGATTAATAAAAAAGAGAGGGCATGGGCGATTCCCTTTGCTATTCTTTTGAATTCAAAGTAACTAAAATCGAGCTTGATGAACATTCACGCTAACCACTAATTTCTACAACCATTCCAAGCTTTTGATCACGATAATAGTAAGAAAGCCCAATAAAGTAGAAGAGAGTATTTCATGATGGCAATTAAAGATTTGAGTTAGGTTAGAAATTGATCTGTAGAAGTTGCAAACAAATCTCAAATTTGGCAACCCCTAGCGTTTACATAATGCCAACGCTAGCTACAACTCGAATAATCCTGGGCGATCGACTCGTAGCGTCCCTTTGCTGTACGAATTGTGACATAGGAATTTTTCCCAGTTCTACGCCAATGGCTTGCTGTACAGGGGAGCATGCGAAGGTTCCGCACCTTGCCTCATAAGGTGCCCTCGTTTACATCAGTGTATTTGTAGTTATAGAACTCATCACCAGTTTTGGTATTGATGATTGTCACCCGTCCGGTATCGCGATTGTACATCACTCGTACTCGTCCATCAGAACCTTGAAAAAGGTTCCCCGATGTGCGGCTAAGTATGCCAGAGAACTTGAACTCTCCCTCGGTAATCTGAGCCGAAATTTGGTTATTGTTGCGGCGAGTCATGTTGGTTACCGGAGTGCCCGCCGTTGTATTCGGTTTATTGCCTGTGGAATTTTTTGTGTAGGGAGCAGTATCCCAGTATACATAGATGGATTCGTTGGCGAGGCGGTAAATTTGACCTTTGTCGCCTAATCCAGTTTGACGATAGGCAGCACGACCATTTTGATCCTTAAAGTTGCCTGGTTTGTTACCCACTGCCGTTAGGTCATAGCGCTTGCCGTTTTGCAACTGAATCCCGACATTGCCTTGGCGTTGTGAAAAGGTACAAAGACCTGAAGATTTAGCTCGGTCTTCTCCTTTGGGAAATACATCACAGCGAGCCTTCACCGTATCTGCTTTGACAGATAAAGCTATCCCCAAAGAGGCGATCGCCAGTGTTGCCGCGAAAAGCGTATTTGAGTACTTCATGATAATAATCTCCTTAACATTGAGATATACAGTTTAAAAACCAATTGCTTTGGATGCTCGGTCTAACTACGGATCATACGAAAAATCCCCCCATATTATCCCTAAGTAGGAGGATATCCCGACGAGTCCTCTATACTATCTTGGAGTTCGTTTAGGAGCCACTTTAAAGCAAATTTTATTTGACGTTATTATGGGCGATATTGAAGCCTATTTCCCCGTGCTGTTATGAAGATTCATGCTACCCGCTTTGCTCATTGGGCCGGTTTAGCGTTGCTAACGTCGGTTAATGCCTGGGCATTGACCCCACCCGTTGTTGCCAACAGCCCTAGCCCTCAATTATTGAGCCTAAAGTTTCCGCAGGCAAATGACAACCTAGGTGCTCCCCGAACCACCACCGGCGGGGGAGTTCGTAGTGGGGGAGGGCAATGTCAAAATGTGAAGGATGACGAATTATCGTTAAATGTGCTGACGCCTAATTTTGGCCTAGTGGCAACCACCGCCTCCCAAACGCCTTCTTTGTTTTTCTATCTTCCGCCCCAACAGGCCCAAGCCGGAGAAGTTTCCCTATCCGATGAAACTGGCAATTTGCTCTATCGCGCTGAAATTGCCCTACCGCAAAAAGCTGGCATTATTCAAGTGCCCCTACGCCCTAAAAACGGTCTATCCTCCGATAATTTTTATATTTGGAGTCTGCGCCTAATTTGTAATCGGGAGGAACGCAGTGAAGATATTTTACTGCAAGGGGAATTGGAGTATCGTCCCCTCGCTAAGCCGTTGCCAACCTTGGCGGGAACGAAGAATGAGCAACTGCGAGACCAGGCAAAATTCTATGCTGAACAAGGGATTTGGCTGGATGCCCTGGCGGCCTTGGCGCCCCTACGCAGTTCTCAACCGGAGGAAATGAAAGAATTTTTGTCCTCCGCTGGCTTAAGTGTGGTGCTACCCTTTGATTGGCTAGATTGTTGTCAATCTCCCCTCCAAAGTAATTCTGTCTCCCCCTAACGCTGTTTTTTGCCTATGTCCCGGTCTCTTCCCCGTTCCGTTAACAGTTTTTTTTGGCGTACACGGGGAGTTTGGATCGCCAGTCCGACGATTTCGTTATTGGTGATTCTCCTGCGTCTCAGCGGTGTCTTACAAACGGCGGAATGGGGCGTTTATGATTTTTTGATGCGGTCGCGTCCTCCGCTGCCGGTGGATTCCCGCATTGCCATTGTGGGTATTGATGAAAATGATGTTGCCGAATTGAATACATCCATTCTATCAGACCAGCTCCTCGCGGATCTTCTCAGCAAACTTAGTGTGATGAAACCGGCGGCGATCGGCTTGGATCTCTATCGAGATATCCCCGTTCCGCCGGGGGAAATGGCCTTGCAACGGGTCTTTGAGACTACGCCTAATTTAATCGGGATTCAAAAAGTAGCGGGTCAATCGGGCATTGATACAGTGGCCGCATCGCCGATTTTGAAGTCTAAAAATCAAATTGCCGCCAATGACCTCCCCATTGATTCCGACAATATCATTCGACGGGGATTTATTTCCCTGGCCAATGATCAGGAAACATTTTATAGTTTTGGGCTCTACTTAGCCTTGCTCTATTTAGACCCCTTGGGGGTTTCCGTGGAAGATATTCCCGGCACCAATAATTTCCGACTGGGTAAAACCCTATTTAAGCCCCTTGACCCTAATGAGGGTAGTTATATTCGCACCGATGCCAGGGGCTTTCAATTTTTGATCAATTATCGCGGCGGCAAAAAGACCTTTGAATGGGTATCAATGACGGATATTCTCCAGGGGCGAGTTGCCTCGGATTGGGGCAAAAATCGAGTCATTTTGGTGGGAAAAGTGGGGGAGAGCTTTAAGGACGTTTACTTCACTCCCCATAGCAATAAAGATGGACTAGCTCAACCGATGCCAGGGGTGGAGATCCATGCCAATATTATTAGTCAAATCCTGAGTGCTGGGCTAGAAGACCTGCCGCTAATTCGCAGTTGGCCAGACCCCCTAGAGTGGCTATGGATTGGGCTGTGGTCTACGGTGGGGGCGGTGATTACTTGGCAATTTCGCTATCAGCAAAAGCAAGCGAGTGTCTGGGTATCCCGCCTAGGGATTTTGGTGGCGAGTATTGGCACGCTTTTGGGGAGTACCTACTATGGGTTTTTGGCGGGGTGGTGGTTGCCCGTGGTGCCGCCATTATTAGGCTTTACGGGCTCGGCGGTCTTTATTACGGCCATTAATGCCCGGGCAGGGGTCAAAATTCGTCAAACCTTTGGGCGCTATCTGACGGATCAAGTGGTGGCTAATTTGTTGGAGCATCCCGAAGGCTTGCAGTTAGGCGGTGATCGCCGGGAAATTACGATTTTGACATCGGATCTACGGGGATTTACGGCAACCTCAGAGCGACTCAGCCCAGAGGAGGTAATCAAAGTTCTGAATTTTTACTTGGGAGCCATGGCCGATGTCATTACCAAGCATGAAGGGACGATCGATGAATTTATGGGGGATGGCATCCTTGTTTTATTTGGCGCACCCACCTCCCGGGATGATGACGCCCTGCGCTCCATTGCCTGTGCGGTGGAAATGCAACTGGCGATCGCCGATGTGAATAAGCAAATGAAAGAATGGGGACTCCAACCCCTAGAAATGGGGATTGGTATTAATACTGGTGAAGTGGTAGTGGGTAATATTGGCTCAGAAAAACGCACCAAGTACGGGGTGGTGGGCAGCCAGGTAAACTTAACCTATCGCATCGAATCCTATACCACCGGCGGCCAAGTCTTGATTTCGGAACGCACCCTAGAACAAGCCGGGGACACGATTATCATCAATGGGCGACGCACCGTTAAACCCAAGGGGGTCAAGGAAGATATTGTGATCTGTGATGTGGGGGGTGTGGGGGCTCCCTATCATCTCTCCCTGACGACGCAAACAAGCCGCGTGCTAACCCTTCCCTCGCCCCTCCCCTTAGAGTTTATGACCCTAGAGGGTAAGCACGTTGACGATACAATTATGGCAGGTCAACTGGTGCGACTCTCTGAAAAAGGAGGCGAAGTTCAATTGATGAATGGTTCCGGGATGATTCCTGTTCCCCTAACTAACATCAAACTTAATTTCCGGCGATCGCCAGACCAACCGGAAGCTTTAAGCGGAGATGTCTATGCCAAGGTATTGGAGCCGACTGCCGAGCCTCCGCTTGGATTCCACATTTATTTTTCGGCTAAACCGCCGGAAGTAGATGCCTATTTAAATGAATTATATCAATCCCTAAAACCACCGAATTAAACCACCGAGGAGCACCATTTACACCATGAAATTTTTATTTTTAGGGTCAGGCTCCGCCTTCACCATCGGCGCCGATAACTTTCAATCAAATATGTTATTCATGGCCGAGAATGGTCAAAAACTCCTCATTGATTGCGGCACAGATATCCGCTTTTCCCTTTACCACGCCGGCTTTTCCCACAGAGATATTACCGATATTTATATTAGCCATTTGCATTCCGACCACGCCGGAGGGCTTGAGTATATCGGCTTTACTACCAAATTTGACCCGACCTGTCATCGCCCGACGCTCTATCTAAGCCAAGATATCGCCATTGACCTCTGGCACAAAAGTTTGGCTGGAGGAATGGAGGCCCTGGAGGGAGAATTATGCGACCTGGATACCTTTTTTAAGATCCATCCCCTCAAACCCAATGGTCATTTTACCTGGGACAATATTACCTTTAATTTAATCAAGCTCAACCATGTCAATACCGGCTTTCTATTGATGCCGGCCTATGGTTTGTTTTTTGAAATCCATGGCAAAAAAATATTTCTAACCACCGATACCAAACTTTGTTTTGAGGAACTCAAGTCCTTTTATCTAGAGGCAGATTTGATTTTCCATGACTGTGAAATTTCCAAAAGCCCGACCCCGGTTCATGCCCATTACCAACAACTTTTGACGTTACCTGCGGACATTAGACAAAAAATATGGCTCTACGGCTATCAGCCTGGAACCTTACCCCCGGCTAAAGAGGATGGATTTTTGGGGTTTATCAAACGGGGTCAGGAATTTGAATTTTAGGTAGTGCAGTAGAAGACAAAAACAGATAACACCATGCGCTTTGTTCCTTCTTATCAGGTATTTCTGAATGTTGGTGCTTTACTGCTCGTTCTCCTCGGTATAAACGTTACCTATGGCTGGTACGCCGGTCTAGTCCATCTTATTCAGATTCATCCCCAGTTTGTACCGATGCAGTTCAATACGGCTCTGAGCTTCGTCTTACTTGGGGTTTCTTTTCTGGGCTTACTGAATGGCTATCCGGTCATTGCCCGCGTGTTAGCCCCTGTCGTATTTTTGATTGGTAGTATGAGCTTAGGACAATACCTACTGGGCATCAATCTGGGCATTGATGAACTATTGATGAAACATTATATTGTGACCCAGACCGCCCAACCGGGTAGAATGGCTCCGAATACAGCCCTCTGTTTTATCCTGGCTGGCCTGGGAATTGGGGTTTCATCGAGAGATAAATTTCGAGAAAATCGCTTGTCCGTCGGCAATATTCTCGGATCACTGGTCATGGGTCTGGGAACTGTTGCTCTTCTGGGTTATTTGTGTAACATAGAATCGGCCTATGGCTGGGGAAAGTTAACCCGGATGGCTGTTCATACGTCCTGTGGTTTTATTTTGGTTGGCTTAATGCTAATTCTAGAAGAGCATTATTTTAGTCAAAAAACTGGGAGTCCATTACCTCCCATAACGCGGCCTTTAGAAGTTGCTATTTTGGGATTAACGATTACTATTGCTTTTTGGCAAGCCCTAGACAGATCAGAACTCAAGCTAGTCAATTCCTTGGGTGACCCCACCAATCATTGGGCAATCCCAGGAGTCCTTATTTTCGGGTCAGTATTTTCTTTGACTTTGGCGATCGCCGTTTGGTTTGCTAGTCAATTTCAGGCTCAATTAGTCGCTCTCCAGCAAGCCCAAGAAAAAATCCTCCGTCTGAACGCACAACTAGAAACAATGTACTACATTGACGGGCTGACGGGTATTGCCAATCGGAGAATGTATGATGTAACCGTAGAGCGAGAACTACGCCGTGCCCAGCGACTACAATGCTCCTTGGCTCTCGTTGTTATTGATATTGACTGTTTTAAAGCCTATAACGATTACTATGGGCATAAAAAGGGGGATGATAGCCTGCGACAAGTTGCCCAGGTGATCCAGGCGATGGCTCGACGACCGACGGATCTGGCCGCCCGTTATGGGGGAGAAGAATTCATACTTTTGTTGCCTGACACCACCCTCAGCGATGCTGAGGCGATCGCCGCAACTATTCTCCAAAACGTCATAGGACTAAATCTGCCCCATCCCACCTCTCAAGTTAAGCCCATCGTCACCGTCAGTGCCGGATTGATAGGGGGGATTCCGCCGGCAAACATCACCATTGAGACCCTATTTGAACGGGCTGACCAAGCTCTGTATCAAGCAAAAGCCCAGGGCCGTGCCTGTGTAAGCACAACCCGTTGCGAAGAAATTTAACAAACAAAACCAGAGTAGACCCCAAGACCCAACCAACTTATGAACTATTGGTTAATGAAATCTGAACCCATCACCTACGGCATTGATCACCTGGAAAAGGACGGAGAAACCCTCTGGGATGGAGTGCGAAACTATCAAGCGCGCAATTTTTTGCGGGCGATGCGGCGGGATGACCTGGCTTTTTTTTATCATTCCAATTGTCAACCCCCTGCCATTGTGGGTCTGATGAAAGTCATAGAAGAAAATGTAGTTGATCCGACCCAATTTGAACCCGCGAGTGATTATTTTGACCCCAAAGCCAGCCCAGATTCCCCCCGCTGGCAAACCGTACGAGTCGTGTTTGTCGAAAAATTTTCCCGCCCTATTTCCCTAACCGAACTCAAACGCCAATTTAGTCCAGAGGAATTAGGCGTGGTCAAAAAAGGAAATCGTCTCTCCGTCCTACCCGTCGCCGCTGAAACCGCCCAACGCATTCTCCGCCTGGTCACAAATTAATTGTTGCACCTTGCCTAAAACAGGATTGACCTCGTAGGTTCGTTGCGGGGGATCCTCCTGGTAGGCCCGTTGCTCCTGCTCAATCATGGCCACATCTTGTTCCACCAGACCGGCTAGCAATGAACGGGCCGACCCAAAGAGGCGATTTTTGAGAAATTGACGAAAGGCGATCGGTAATTTGTGCAGATTGGGAAAAGCCTCAAGGGACGTAAAATGAACCAAAAAAGCCCGGGTCTGGGTTTCACTCACCGGACAAAGAAGGCAGTAAATTTTAAAATCCTCTCCTAAGCTCGATCGCCAGTGGGGATAACAATAGCTAACCGTCAGCGGTTCGGGGTGGAGACGACGCAGGCGGGGAAAAAAGAGTTGGGAAATCGACCAAATTTTATCAATGCGGTAATAGCTTTGGGCATTGTAGAGGGCTTCCACTCGGTCGGGAAAAACTTGAACCGTTTGCAGAGAAGCTGAAGCCCAGGCCTGATAATTATCGTGGAGATGACCATGGTACATATCCATTAAATTTTCGATCAAAAAGGAAAAATGCCCCTGGCAATCAATGGTTGTAACACTGGCGATGTAGTTGAGGTGGTGCCATTCTGGTAGACCTAGAGGCGTAATGGCATGACTGGTCAAGTGGGACTGATCGCCGGGATAGAGCCAGATAAACCCATCTTGTTCGAGGACGGGATAGACTCGCAGACGACAGGGGGGAATCTTTTGTTTTTCGCTGAGATAGGGGATGGATGCACAATGCCCACCGCCATCAAATTGCCAACCATGGTAAATGCATTCTAAATTATCTTGTACGACTTTACCGTCGCTGAGCTTTACTTGGCGGTGGGGACAACGGTCTTCGAGGGCATGGACGTGCCCCTGGGAATCTCGAAATAAAACAATCGCTTGGTGCCAGAGGGTCACACTCAGGGGCTGGTGCCGCAGTTCACTACTGAGGGCAACTCCGTACCAGTGCTGGAGATTAATGGGACAGTTACGCAGAGCAGGAGCCTGAAAACCAGCGGCAGAAACCACAGACATGGGATAATTATGACAGGAAAGAAAACTTCACTTAGATTAGCATTAGACTCTGGGCACAGTCAGGTTTTGCCCTGGGCAATATCAAAAAATAACCTCTACTCATCCACCAGGGGAAAGCGGAGCTTCCTTCGCTGATTTGAGCACAGTGACCATAAAGCCTGATACGGTAGAATATTGATTGGCCTTATTTTTGACCCTTCTTCCCTAGACTCTGCCTGCCATGTTCCCCACTGCTCCCGCTCCGACTCTCTCGGGCCAAGATGTTCTCTCTCGCCCTCTATCTAACTCCCCCAATCAAAACATTGCTCCGCTCACAGCCCAACGGAATGCCCACGGACATCTCGACATCGGGGGCTGTGATCTGCCGAGCTTGGTCGAAAAGTTTGGTTCTCCTCTCTACATTTTGGATGAACTCACTCTGCGAACGGCTTGTCAACAGTATCGAGATGCGTTTCAAAAGTACTATCCTGGTAAGAGTCAGGTGATCTATGCGTCCAAGGCCTGGAGCTGTCTGGCGGTCTGTGCCATCGTTGCCGATGAAGGATTGGGTTTTGATGTGGTCTCCGGTGGTGAGCTCTACACAACTCTGCAAGCCTTAGACCAATTGGGATGGAGTCGAGAGGAATCGGCAACCAAAATTTATTTCCATGGCAATAATAAATCAGTCACGGAACTTGAAGAGGCGATCGCCGTTGGCTGTTCGATCATTGTCGATAACTGGCTGGAACTCAAAACCCTGGCCAGCTTAGCCTCTGAACCCAATGCTAGCCCGGTGCGTATTTTGATTCGCCTCACCCCTGGCATTGAATGCCATACTCACGAGTATATTCGCACAGGACACCTGGATAGCAAATTTGGCTTTGACCCCAATCAGTTAGAAGACGTCTTTCAGTTTTTGAGTCAGCAATCCCAGCTCCAGTGTGTCGGGCTCCACGCCCATATCGGCTCACAGATTTTTGAACGGCAACCCCACCAAGACCTGGGGACGGTTTTGGTGGACTGGTTTGCCAAGGGTCTAGGCTATGGATTACCCCTATGTGAACTGAATATCGGCGGGGGCCTCGGAATTTGTTACACCGAACAAGATGATCCTCCGAGCATCCAAGAATGGGCTAGGGCTGCGGCCGAATCCGTAACCAAGGCTTGTCAGTCTCGCAACCTAGCATTGCCCAAATTAATTGCCGAACCCGGGCGATCGCTGGTGGGAAGTGCCTGTGTCACCGCCTACCAAGTCGGAAGTAGCAAAGTGGTTCCAGACATTCGCACCTACGTTGCGGTGGATGGAGGGATGTCGGATAATCCCCGACCCATTACCTATCAATCCCTTTACCAAGCCGTGATGGCCAATCGCCTAGATGATGCCTGCACAGAAATTGTCACCGTTGCCGGGAAACATTGCGAATCAGGCGATATTCTAATTAAAGAAATCCCTCTGCCCTCCCCTAACCCCGGAGATACCTTGGTAGTATTAGCCACGGGAGCCTACAACTACAGTATGTCGTCTAATTACAATCGTCTTCCTCGCCCAGCGGCGGTTTTGGTAAGGGAAGGAGAGGCGAATTTGATTCTCCAACGAGAAGGCTACGAAGACCTCATACGCCAAGACTGCCTCCCTGCCCGCCTACTCTCCTAGAATCTAGTCCCTGGGTGACGATGACTGCCGACTTTTGAACTAGCTTGCCCACCTCATTCCTGCGTTCCCCCATGTCGGGCTTTCCTCCTGACCCCCAATCCTTGCTTGTTTTATTCCATAACGCCCTCGATCTTGGTCTAGTAATTGGGCTGTTTTACATAATAACGCTCATTATTGGCGAATATCAGGCTATTTGGATGATGCGAGGATTGCTAGTTTTGATGGTGGCTCAGGTGGTGAGCGATCGCCTGAATCTAGAATTACTCAAATTTGTTTTAGAGAAATTAGTCTTGGGATCGGCGGTGGCCCTGGCGGTAATTTTCCAAGTCGAATTTCGACGTTTTTTAGAACTCCTGGGCCGGGGCAAATTTCTGCAACTGTTCCAGCGTCCCCGCTCAACGACAAAACTTGACAGCATTGTGGACGAAATTGTCGATGCGGTCAAAGAACTCTCGCAAAATCGCATTGGCGCTCTAATTGTCGTGGAAACCCAGGGAACCCTCGACAATCGTATTTTTGTCAATCCGGGCGTCAACCTCAACAGTGAGCTTTCCAAGGAACTTTTACAAACAATTTTTCAGCCCAAAACCCTCCTCCATGATGGAGCTGTTTTTATCCGGGGGACTAGAGTCGTGGCCGCTGGGGTGATCTTGCCCCTGTCTGAACGGAGTGCCTCTCGACAATTGGGGACTCGCCACCGAGCCGCCATGGGCATTACAGAGCGGAGTGAAAATTGTCTATGTATTGTAGTCTCCGAAGAAACTGGCTCGATCACCCTCGCGGAGCGGGGAAATCTCAACCGTCCCTTAACAAGCAGTAAACTAAAGGAATTACTGGAATTTCAATATACACCCCTCGTCGAAAGGGAATCTGTGGCTCCTAGCCTAGGACAACTCCGTCGTACCTTGAGTTCTCAGGGTCAATGGTTACTCAAGCGTTTGTTTATGATTCCTTCTTCCACCACCCAAGACGACAAGAAATGACTCCTAAACCCGTTGTTCTCGACAAACTCCCCGCCGATCTCGATCAATCTCGCCTGCCTAACCATGTCGCCGTAATCATGGATGGCAACGGTCGCTGGGCTCAGCAACGAGGATTGCCAAGGGTGATGGGTCATCAGCGGGGGGTCGATGCCCTCAAACGTCTTTTGCGCTGTTGTAATGACTGGGGCGTTCCCGCTCTAACCGCCTATGCTTTTTCCACCGAAAATTGGGGGCGACCCTTAGATGAAGTGGAGTTTTTGATGACATTGTTTGAGCGAGTTCTACGGCGCGAATTGCAGGAAATGATGACGGAAAATGTCAAAATTCGCTTTGTAGGTAATCTCAGCTCTCTCCCCGCTTCCTTACAAGGGGAAATTGAGCGCTCTATGCAAGATACTCAAAATAATACGGGTATTAATTTTACGGTAGCCACCAACTACGGCGGCCGCCAAGAGATTCTCCAGGCCTGTCGGGCGATCGCCATTCAGGTACAGCAGGGGCACCTCGACCCGGAGGATATTGATGAAAGCACGCTAGAGCAATATCTTTATACACAAGGACTGACCCACCCCGACCTCTTAATTAGAACCAGCGGCGAAATGCGCATTAGCAATTTTTTGTTGTGGCAACTAGCCTACGCTGAAATCTATGTTACCTCTACCCTCTGGCCCGATTTTGACCGCGAAGCCTTCCATTTAGCACTGTTGGACTATCAACAACGGGAGCGTCGCTTCGGTAAAATTCTCAGTTAGTGGCCAAAGGAAAACTTTATCCTATGAATTTGAATTTATTTAGAATTTGGGCGATCGCCGCCAATGGATTTCGAGAGGTCATTCGAGACCGTATTCTTTACATCATCGGCTTTTTTGCGATTTTGATGGCCTTGGCCCTAAGACTATTGCCAGAAATTTCGGTGGGAGCCGACGGCAAAATCTTCCTGGATTTGGGACTGGCGGCAACCTCGCTTTTGGGCATGATCGTGGCGATTTTTATCGGCACAGGGCTGATCAACAAAGAAATCGAAAAACGCACGGTTTTGGTGCTAATCCCCAAGCCCATTAGTCGTAGCGAGCTGATTTTAGGCAAGCATCTGGGGCTATCCGCCGTGCTCATTGTCATGATTGTGGTTATGAGTGCCATCTATTTAGCAATGTTGACCTGGGCAAAAATCCCCTTTTCCTGGACGAGCATTCTAGTTTCCCAAGCATTTTTGCTCCTAGAATTAGGCGTATTAACCGCCGTCGCCATTTTATTTGGTGTTTTTACTAGCTCGATTTTGGCGACCCTGCTCAGTTTTGGCGTTTATTTCATGGGGCACATTAGTCGGGATTTGCTTAAATTAGGGGAAATTACCAAAAATGAAAACATTGAAGCCCTAACTCGCTCCCTCTACTTGGTCTTACCGAATCTAGAGCGGTTTAACCTCAAAAATGAAGCGGTGTACGGCATTTTGCCCCCGGCTCCCGAGCTCTGGAGTAGTTTTGCCTATGGTATTTTATACATCACCCTACTTTTAACCCTCGCCAACGTCATCTTTGCACGGCGGCAATTTTAAATTTTTTTAACTACGGAGTAACTCAAAAGCAATGGCATATTACTGGTTTAAAGCCTTTCATCTGATCGGAATTGTCGTTTGGTTTGCCGGACTTTTTTATTTAGTACGTCTTTTTGTCTATCACGCCGAAGCCCAAGACCAGCCAGAGCCGGCCAGGGCGATTCTTTCCCAGCAGTACGAAATAATGGAAAAGCGCCTCTATGGCATTATTACCACGCCGGGTATGGTCGTGACGGTGTCCATGGCCTTGGGACTTCTTTACACCGAGCCCGAGATTCTCAAATCCGGGTGGCTTCATCTCAAATTAGGCTTTGTGGCGCTCCTGCTGGTGTACCATTTTTACTGTGGGCGGATTATGAAACAACTCGCCAAGGGGGAATGTACTTGGAACGGGCAACAATTCCGCGCCTTAAACGAAGCCCCCACGCTACTGTTAGTGGTCATTGTCCTGCTGGCTACTTTCAAAAATAACCTGCCCCTCGATGCCACCACCTGGTTAGTTGTCGCCCTTGTCGTCACCATGGCCGCTTCCATTCAGCTCTATGCCAAAAAACGCCGCCGCGATCAAGAAATGCTGAGCCCAGCAGAAAAATCCCCCGTATAGCGTTGGGTCTGCCAAGCGTTAAAATAAAAAGCGAATTTCTAGCCCCGGTACCATTTACTGATGATTGATTCTCCTAACCCTAGTCTTGCCACGACATCCCCCCATACCTTTACATCAGCAAAAATTAATGGGCTCGATCTTCCCCAGGATCATCGGTTGTCAATGCTAGACCTAGACCAGAGCAATCAATTATTAATTAATGCGAAGGCCGAAACCATCATTGCTTGGGCGGCTCAAACCTTTGGGGAAGAGCTGGTTATGAGCACTAGCTTTGGTATTCAGGCGGCGGTGATGTTGCATTTAGTCACCAGCGTTGTGCCCCAAATCCCCGTTATTTGGATTGATACGGGCTATTTACCCCCAGAAACCTATCAATTTGCGGAGGAATTAACCCAACGCCTTCAGCTAAACCTTCATGTCTATCAATCTCCCCTTAGTCCAGCTCGGATGGAAGCCCTGCATGGAAAATTGTGGCAACAAAAAGACGTGGATTCTTTGAATCGCTACGACCAAATCCGCAAAGTAGAGCCGATGCAACAGGCCCTCAAAGACCTCAATGCCACCGCTTGGCTAACGGGATTGCGCCGAGACCAGACCAAATATCGCCAACAGCTCCAGCCGGTGACCCGCCAGGGCGATTACTATAAGATCTTCCCCATTTTGACCTGGAATGCCAAGGCGATCTACGAGTATTTGACCGCCCATGATCTGCCCTACCATCCCTACTTTGACCAGGGCTATGTCTCTGTGGGGGATTGGCACTCGAGTCGCCCTCTCACGGAGGGGGATGAGAATGAACGAGACACTCGTTTCCATGGCCTAAAACAGGAATGTGGCTTACATTTGCCCCTCAGTCCAGATGTGGCAAAAAGTTTTGACTCTAGTACTTTGTAGAACGTTTCAAATTCTATTTTTTGTGAAAAAACTTGATTGTGTAGACTCCAAAAATAAATAGAAGACAGGAACCAACGGCAATGATTTGCTCATTTAGCCGGGGTGGAATCACAAAAATAAACCCATGATCTTTGATCAGGGATGAAAAGCTAGATACACAGAATGGCATCAAGAATAACCGAAATACCTGCCAATGCTCAATGCCTTGTTCAGAGGGATTAGAAACACTGAGTACCAGTGCCAAACCAATCACCACACTAATGCCGAGGGAGTTGAGCCAAATATTAGGTGATGGGTCAAAGTAGAAAGAAATGCTCACCAAGTACCAAATCAAGTAGCACCAAAGAACGATTTTTCCTTTTTTGATATCAGCAAAATATCTAATCATGGTTAACTTGTTTGCCGCAGTCGGTCCTGCAAAATGGCGATCGGGACTTCGCAAAAATACTGACGCTGAAAGTGTTCTTCGCGCAGGACGTTTAGGAAATGATGGATTTTGAGCTTTGTTTGTGTATTGGCTTCCCCGGCGTGCGGCTTCAGCCGTGCCTTTGGCATCGCCCTAAGTTGGGGGATCAACTCCAAGGCTAAGGCTTGGGTTAGGGGTGTGAGCCCCCATTCTGCTGGCAATGATAAAGCGGATGGGTCTTGTTTTGCCAGTTGCATCAGTTGTTTTAAAATTTGCTCGGGTTGCCAAGTAAGAGGTTGATAATCTAGAACCAGTGGGGCAGTATCTTCTGTGGCTTGGTGGTAAGCCTGCTGGATTTCTGACCAATGGGTGGGGCCTTGGTCGAGTCGATGAACCAGAGAGTCGGCGGGGAGTGAAGACAACGCAGGAGAGCAAAGGCGCCGGTCTATGAGAGAATCGCTGGAGACAACGGAGGAGGATGGAAGAGTGACGCCACTGGGCTTGAGGTCTAGCAGTCGCACTTCATAACGATCACCGTAAAGATTATAGTCAAGCTCAACAATTACATCGTAGACTTGTTCCGCTGAAACCTCTTCTTTTTCATGGCCCCACCAGAGTCCGGGAAACCCGTCTGGGCTACTATCATCCTTCAAATTAAACGTTAGCTTAGGATACATGACGGGTTCGCCTTTACGATTTTTTTTATTGCTCCAAGGCTTCTCTAGACGACAATTTTGGAGTAGAAGCTTAGGAACTGGATTTCCCATGCCACAGGGTTCTAGAAGTTTTAATTCTCGAAATAGTTCTTGTCCTAAATCAGCTACTGTGACGGTTAAATCAACTTCGATTTGTGGCCCTAAATCGACAATTTCACTATACTGTTGCCAAAATTGTTGGTTAATCGCTTCTCGAAACAAAGCTAAATTTTCGAGCTTGATGCTCAAACCCGCGGCAAAGGGATGACCGCCAAATCCTAACATTAGATGGGCTTGAGACTTGAGCAACTCGTATAGGTCAATGCCTCGGACTGAACGGGCCGAGCCGCGAGCAATGCCCTCAGAGGGCTGGCTAGAGAGCAAAATGGTGGGGCGACCGTAGTCTTGGGCGATTTTACTGGCGACTAATCCGAGGATGCCGCCGGGCCATTGGGGGTCTTCAAGAACAATGACTCCGGTGGTGGAGAGGTCTAATTGATTGACTCGTTTTTTGATCGCCTCGGCGACGGTTTTTTGTAGCCCCTTACGGCGAGTATTGGCGAGTTCAGTTTCTTGGGCCAGCTGTTGACAGCGGACTGGGTCGCGGCTGGTGAGCAACTCTACCCCAAAACGGGCATCACCATGGATGCGACTAATGGCATTAATGCGGGGCCCGATGCCAAAGGAAATATCCGTGGGACGATCGCCGTTTCCTTGGCAATACTTTAAAAGTAAATCAACACCGGGATGGCTAGGATTTTGGCGTTGTTGTTGTAATTGTTCGATCCCGCGCTGGGCCAGATAGCGACAATCGCCACTGAGTTGGACAAGATCCGCGATCAGACCAATGGCAACAAAATCTAAAAGATTACTAAGGGGGTCTTGGGGAACGCTAGGAAAGCTTGCATACATGGCTTCCACTAATTTGTAGGCCACAGCTACCCCCGAAAGATGGTAGAGGGGATGGTTTTCAGCAAAATAGCGCGGGTTGAGGATGGCTACCACCGGCGGGCGTTCCTCCGGCAGGGTATGGTGATCCGTCACAATCACATCCATGCCCCAGGCGATCGCCTGGTCAATTTCTGTTTGATTTGTACTCCCCGTATCGCAGGTAACAATGAGCTGGGTTCCCTCTTCGGCCAAGCGTTGCAACTGCGGCAAATTTAGACCATGGGATTCCTTCAGGCGATCAGGAATGTAATAATTCAATTGCTGATTCTGCGGGAAAAATTGCCCTAATCCGTCCCAAAGTACACTAGTTGCGGTGATCCCATCGGCATCAAAGTCCCCCCAAATCGTCACCTTTTCACCCCGTTCTCGAGCTTGGGCGAGCCGTTTTACCGCCCACTTCATTTCTTGACCAAAGGCAAAGGGGCTAGTCGGCTGATAGCGATTGGCGTCAATAAATCCCTGGAAAGTTTCGATGTCGCGGTAACCGCGTTGCCAGAGCAGTTGAGCGGCAAAGTAACCATTGGACTGGGCACAATAGCCAGAGACTGCTTGCCAAAAATCGGCGGGGAGGTCTGCGATGGGTTTACATTGCCAAAGAGGAGCGGTTTGCATTCGCTAACATCTCAAATCACGTAGCTTTAGTGTAAACTCTGCCCCGCCATTGTTTGGGGGTTTGCCGAGCGGAGACAAAAATACGCACCGCCGCCGCTCCGTCGGCCCAGGGGGAGAGCCAAAAGGCCCAGGCGCCAGGGGTTTCTTGGGGATGCCGGTAATAGGACGGAGAGACCGCTAGCAAGAGCGCAAAGCGGATGAGCACGAGCAATAGATTTAAAGCGGTCGCCATTTTTAGGGTCAAAAAATCAAACCCCGCTAGCCAAACCCCAGACAAAATCAAGAGAGCCAAGCCCGGTAACCCCTGAACTAACAGCAGTAACGCCACATCGCTCCACAATTGGGCAGGCGTGGTGGCATCCTTCAGGTCGATGGATCGTCCCCATTCGCGCCAGGTTTCGGGGATGCCTTCATACATCCGCACACGGATCACCTTAGCACCATCCAAAAAGCCGACCCTAAACCCCTGCTGAGCGGCGCGACGGGCCAGGGTCACATCATCACAAAATGAACTGGCGGCGGAGTGATAACCGCCCAATTGCTCTAGCACCGAGCGACGACAGAGAAAACACTGACCATTGGCCATCACCCGTTCTGGGTCAGGATTCCGCACGCCGGAGGAATCAAAGCGATAGAGCAGGGTCATCAGTAATGCCGGTTGTAGCCACCATTCCCCCGCTGATTTGAGGATAAATTGGGGCGAAAGCGAGAGTAAATCATAGCCCTCCGTCTCCGCCGCCGTCACGATCGCCGCAATCATGCCGGGTTGGGGTTGTGTATCGGCGTCAACGCCCAAAATCCAGGTGCTTTGGGGAGAACTCTGCTCGAATCCATAATTTAGAGCCCAGGGTCGTCCGACCCAGCCCGGGGGTAACGGATCATCGGTTAAGAGCCGAAAACGCGGGTCACGAAGGGTGATCGCCTGGACTTTTTCGGGAGTGCCATCCTGGGAGCGACTATCCACCACCAAGACCTCCCGCAAAATCTGATCCTGCTGATGTAGTCCGGCTAAACAGGGATCGATCCGCTCGGCTTCATTGAGAGTAGGAACTACTACCGTCACGCTTCGGGCCTGGGCTAGGGTGGAGTTTTTGGGCGTGAGGGGAGGACGACGCACTGCGCCCTTGAGTAAACGAGACAACAAAATTAGGGTGGCTGGGCCTTGTAATGCCAGCAACACCCCACAGGCGATCGCCAGAATGAGCATGATGGGTGAAACCTATTTAACCGCCGCTAGATCAGTTTTATCGCGGTCAATCACGGCTTTGAGGCGAGAGACGGCCACCGTGCGGGACTCCGATGCAGAGCGACGGTAGAAAAAGACCGCAGGAACCACGCCTAACAATAATCCCAGGAGAATGGGGGGGTAAATGGCTGCACCAATACTCATGACCGTGGCAAAAACAAAATTACTGATATAAATAACAAAGAGTAAATGGGGCTGATCCTCGGGCAGAGAGAGGGGTTTGACTCGCCAGAGTAACGTGGCTACGGTCATGAAGACGACTCCGGTGCCAAACCAACCGGCAAAATTTTGGTAGGGCATACCAAAGAAGGCTCCTGGTACATCCCAAACCCAGAAAGGCATCGTGCTTTGGCTCATGGCCGGGTCTAGTACAAAGTCCCAAGACGTTAGCAAAAGGGAACCGACGGCGATCGCCGAGAGTTCTTGGAGCCAGAGAGCCCATTGAGTATTTTTTAGCCCAACTCGAACCAAGAGATAGGCACTAAATCCTAAATAAAACCAAGATAAGGGGATGGTAAAGGGCACTAACCCTGAAATTTTGTAGCCCAAGCCCGATAAATAACGATAGTGACCAAAGGGAAAACCAGTACTTGTCCCCAGCAATTCACTCCCCAGAGATAAGGTGATCGCCGGCATCATGAAGCTAAAACAATGCCAGGGGCCTAACACTCTAAAGGCATAAACAGCGACCGCAGCCGTGCCCAACAACATATACATCACACCGCCCCCCGCCATCGACCAGCTAAAGGCTACCTTGCCAAACTCCGGCAAACTAGCGATGAAATCAGGATGGGGCAAGACCAACAACAATCCGGCTAGCCCGAAGGCCATCGAGGCAATATGAGTTATTAGTAGTAGACGTTCCGTTCGCATTAATTTATCCATTCGGTGTTTGTAGAAATCATAATCATAAATCATTTTATAGTTTACAAATCTTTACTGACAAAACCTAGCCCAGGTCAAACATTTTGGCAAAAATCCCTCCACGCTCCAGCAATTCTCAGTATGGAAATTTAAGTGGAGTTGTTGGGGAGCTCCAATTCGAGGCCCTCAAGCATAAAGGTAAGCAGGTGTTCCCAGCTATCGAAGTAAAGATAACGGGTTAAGGCCCGTAAGTCACTGAAGAAAGTTTGGCGGGTGGGCAAGTGAGAACGTAGCAATTGGTATTTCTTGTCCAACCTTTCGAGCAGGGTATGGAACAAAAGGGAAAGGATGTTGAGGGTGGTCAGGAATGAGGCGAGATGTTGGTTGCCATGCCCAAAATTATGTTCGAGGTTGTAGCCCTTAGTCTTAAGAGTGTTATTGTTCTCATTTTCCACCTTCCATCGGGCGCGACCAGCCAAAACAAGCTCTGTCACGTTGTCATCACTAATCGGGTAACTCGTCGCCAAGGAGTTTTTATAGACAACCTTACCGTCAGGATGAGTCACCGTCAGTTCGCACCAATTTACCAGTAGGGCATCATCTCCATCTTTGAGAGGGACTCCGTTAAGATAGCGCTAGGTATAGGTTTCCTGCACCTTTCCTGTCCAACGTTGAGTGATAACTGTGGGTAACTCAATGCCTGCGAGATGTTCGTAGAGAGTAGAATGTGACTCTTCTCGACAGACCAAGATGAAGTTCAGTTTTTGCTCGATAATCTTTTGGTATAGGGGTTGACGACAGTAGAGGTCGTCTCCCAGTAGGGTCAGGTTGAGGCTACTGTAGTGCTTCGCGTACTTCGACAACCAACGCTTAGCCGCCGCATTCTCACAATCTTGCTTCTCGTGGCCGTCCTGGGGCACCACAAATTCAGGTATTAATGGAATCACGTGGGATTCTCCCGGGCAGACAATCACTGGAGTTACCACGCTGTGGAAATAATGGGTTTTTCCCGATTTCAACTCGCGCGTTGAACAATGAGGACAATGAATTGTTTCTGAACTGAAATATTCCGTTCCATCCATTGCCATGAGCAGACTACCGGCAAATGAGCGAAAGCTTGCCCATTGACCCTGTTGCTCTAAAATTTGCAGTATTTCATCAAAAATGGGCAAGATTTCTTCTGGTTTTACCCCGTCGAGCAATGTCCGAATCTGGTTATCACTCGGTATCTTGTGTACCCCAAACAGGCTTTGGGCATTGTTGCGACCCTTTTTCCCCTGCATACTCCTTTGATACGCCAGAAATGACGGCGCTTTGGTGAAGAATACACTAAACGCACTTAACGCCGCATCTTCAATTCCATAGCGAGTGTTTTTGCCTGTGCGCTTATCGGTCAGCGACGATAGCATTTGCCGGAATGAAGTCACAATGATGTTAAACCAGTTCCTACGCAAGTTTTTTCTCTTTTCTTCTTTGCCCCCTTACAATACCCGTTTTTTGCTTGCACAAACGGCTTTTTGTCAAAATGAGAATTGCTGCCAGCATTGGCGCCACAGCCGACTCATGTCTTTGCTGATGCCTAACTCCCGTGCCATCTGGCCGTGGCTTTCTCCCCGACTTGCTCGCAGGATAATCTTGGCTCGGAGCGCAATCTGCTGAGCTGTGCTCGGTCGTCTGGCTAGGGTATCGAGATTTGCCTGTTCTGTGGGGCTTAAAATGATGGAGGCAGCTGTCATTCTCGCCATTGGGAGTACCCTCCTACTTCCTACATCTTAAGAGTAGGTCTTTTTCTGCCATCCGACACTAGCCTACTGCCATCAACCCAAGAAGCCAGGACTTTGTCTTGAGTGGGTTTTGCCTCCCGCACCTTAACCCGAACTGACGTTAATTAACGTGCAAAAATTCCTTAACTCCGCCTTCCGCACACGCTACATGAAGCGCATCAGTATAAATAGATGCGCAGTAGATGGAGTGTATACAACAACTATTACGCCATCGCAAGTGTAGTTTAAATTAATTACTCTATTGATGGTGGCAACCTGCGAAATGTGGGCTTAACTCAAACTGATGTTAAAAAAACTCCAATCTGATTAATCTGTGACGATTTTGCCCCGAAATACCAGGTAGTTATAGATGTTATAGAACAGTAGGATCGGGATCAGGAAGCCGATGAAAGTCAGCATAAACACCAGAGAACTAGGGGCCGCAGCGGCCTCGTAGATGGTGATGCTGGGGGGAATAATGTTTGGAAAAATGATGAAACCTAAGCCGATGAAGGACAGGGAAAATACCAAAAATGTCCAAATAATGGGGGTGTTTTCCTCCCGGCGGTAAAGGCTCCGCAATAGCAACCCAATGAGTCCTAATCCCAACAGGGGAATAGCGGCAAAGATATAGACCAAGGGGGCAGTAAAAAGTTGACTACGGGCTTCTTCCGAAAAGGCGGGAGTACTAATGGTAATAAATATAGCTCCGGCCAAGGTTGTCCAAGTGGCGATCGCCGCCGTTTTGAAATGGGTTTTTTGCAATTCTCCTTCGGTTTTCAAAATCAGATAAGTGGAGCCAATCAGCACATAGCCCTGAATGAGGGTGAGCGCCACAACCACTGATCGCCAGGTGAGCCAATCCCACATGCTCCCGGCAAAATGCCCTTGAGCATCCACCGTAATGCCTTCAAATACACTACCCAAAGCAAACCCTTGACCCAAAGCGGCGAGGAAGCTGCCCACGCCGAAGGTAATATTCCAGATAAATTTACGCTCAGCATTTTCCCGAAATTCAAAGGAAACTGCCCGTAAAATTAACCCCACCACCATGATCACAGCGGGCAAGTAAAGGGCATTCAAAATAGTGGCATAGGCCAGGGGAAAGGCTCCAAATAGAGACCCCCCCATCAATACTAACCAAGTCTCGTTAGCGTCCCAGACATTACCTAGGCTCGTCATTAAAATACTGCGCCGTTCTTCACTGGAAGCAGTTAAGGACAAAATCCCCACCCCCAAGTCAAAGCCGTCTAACAGCACATAAAGAAAGAGGAATAACCCTAAAATAAAAAACCATACCTGGGGCAGAAAATGTTGTAACGGTTCTAAAGGTTCCATGGTAACTACTCTTTAATTTCTGCAACTTCAGTGACTTCAGCGGGACGACGATTGGTTTCGTGCTTGGTAACAGTGCCCCACAGGGATGCCTCGGAAACCCTTGGAGCGGCCAAGGTTAAATCTGGACCATTGCGAACAATGCGACTGCCAAAATACAGGGTGGTAATCAAAAAGACGATATACATGACGCTCAACCCCGTTAGGGAAAAGAGAATTTCTCCAGGGGGTAAATTAGAAGCGGATTCCGCCGTTCGCATTTCTCCATAAACAATCCAAGGTTGTCGCCCTACGCAACGAACAATCCAGCCGGTTTCCACTGCCAAGTAGCCCAGGGGAGCGGCAAAAACCCAACCCCGCAGTAGCCATTTTTGTTGGCCAATGGTTTCCACTTTTAGCTTGCCCCGTAGCCATTGTCCCGCCGTTATGGCCATCAACGCCGCAAAAAAGAGTCCAATGCTGACCATAATGCGGAAAGAGTAGTAAATTAACCCGACCATGCGGGGGCGATCGCCTGGAGCCCAGTCTTTTAAGCCCTGAATTGGTTTATCCAGTTGGGGTTTAAGTTCCAAAATATAGCTCAACGCTCCGGGTATGCTCAGTTCCCAGTCATTTTTTTCAGCTTTATCGTTGGGCAAGGCCACGACACTCCAGGCGGCGGGGGTTTCGGCGGGTACCGTTTCCCAGAGGGCTTCCATGGCCGCCAATTTGGTCGGTTGATAGACGGATACCTGTTCTGCGCTTAAGTGGCCGATAAAAATTTGCAATGGTGCAACGGCGATCGCCAGGGCCAAAATCACCTTTAAAGATTGGGCAAAAAATTGAGGTTGACGACCGGTCAAAATGCACCAAGCACTGATGCCCCCAATCACAAACAGGGATGTTTCCAATGTTGCAAAAAACATATGCAGGAAACTATTGACCATGAAAGGATTGGCGATCGCCGCAAAGTAGTCCTGCACCACAAACTTTCCACCGACAAAAATGCCCCCAGCGGGGGTTTGTAACCAGGAATTAGCCGAAAGAATCCAAAAAGTAGAAAGATTTGCTCCAAAGGCTACCAAAATAGTGGCAAGGTAATGAATTGATGGGGGAACTCGGTCCCACCCAAATAACATAATGCCGAGGAAACTGGCCTCTAACATGAAGGCCATGGTGCTTTCAAAGCCAAGCACTGTGCCGAAAAAGTCCCCCACTGACTCAGAAAAAGGAGCCCAATTCAACCCGAATTGAAAAGCCATGGGCAAACCGGTGGCTACTCCAATGCCAAAGTTTAAAACATAAAGCTTTGCCCAAAAACGAGCGTGATGATAATAGTCTAAATTACGGGTTTTTAGCCATAATCCTTCGATAATCACCAAATAAATTCCCATGCCAGTGGTTAATACCGGCCAAAGCATATGAAAGATAGCGGTAACGGCAAATTGCAGCCGGGATAATGCCACCGTATTGCTTAAAAAATCCTGCATTTGAAAGGATCACTCCTGGTACTTCTCTAATAGTTGGGATGTTACAAAAAGGAAGGAGTATTTTTACCTCCACACTTTGCTCAAAACTAGCAGAAAATAATAATCTTAGTTCGGGATAAGCTAAAAAACTTATTCTACCGTAGCCAATTTTGGGAGTTTAGGATATTCAAACCTTTGTTCCCTTTTTCAGTACTCTTTCAAAGAATCATTAACCCGAACTTACGTTAATTTAGATGACCCTAGACCTACAATTAACGAGCTATGATTACAGCCTGCCCCCGGCGTCCATTGCCCAAACACCGATGGTACCAAGGGATCAGTCCCGTCTGCTCGTCGTAAATTCGCCTAGTCAGTACCAACACGACCGTTTTTGTAATTTGCCCCAATGGTTGGCTCCCGATGATTTGTTGGTGCTAAATAATACCCAAGTTATTCCCGCTCGACTCTACGGGCAGAAAGCCAGTGGCGCCAAGGTAGAAGCCCTTTTGCTCGAAGAAATCCAAGCTGACCAATGGTTGGCTTTGGTTAAACCCGGCAAACATTTTAAGACCGGGACTGAATTTTACTTTCAGGCTCGACCCGATGCTCCTTCAATCCCTGACCTAAAAGCTCAGGTGATTGCCCTAGATCCGGATACCGGCGCACGACGCTTACAATTTTTTCTGCCCGATCGCCAATCTTTGTGGCAGGTTCTAGACCGCTATGGCGAAATTCCTTTTCCGCCCTACGTTAGTGAGCGAACAGCGTCGCCCGAGCAATACCAAACCATCTATGCCGCAGAACCTGGGGCCGTGGCGGCCCCCACCGCCGGGCTACATTTTACCGATGCCGTCTTTGAAGCCCTAGCCCAAAAAGGGATTCAAAAAACAAGCGTTACGCTCCATGTGGGAGTCGGCACCTTTCGCCCGGTGGAGGCCGAAAATATCCTAGACCATGCCATGCACCAGGAATGGATTGATGTGCCAGCGGCAACGGTGGAGGCGATTCGAGTCACCAAAGCTCGGGGCGGTCGGGTGATTGCTGTTGGGACGACGGTGGCCCGGAGTTTGGAGGGCGCCGCGAAAGAAACCAACAGTTCACCAGATTCTTACCTGGAGCCCTATCGGGGTAAAACTAATTTATTTATCTATCCGGGCTACCCCTGGCGAGTGATTGACGGTCTGATTACTAATTTTCACTTGCCCAAGTCCAGCTTATTAATGATGGTCAGCGCTTTGATTGGTCGAGAACGGTTACTCGATCTTTACCAAATAGCAATTCAAGACAATTATCGTTTCTATTCCTTTGGTGATGCGATGCTGATTTTGCCGGAGGCTAGAGTTTTATAGCACTGGGCTCCTGGAAGCTGGCAATAATGCGATAACAGCCGGAATCGGGGTACGCCCATTGATACTGATACTCCTGGGGATTGCCCCAGCCCAATGCCAAAATTAGCTCGGTTTGGGTACTCTCTAAGTCAGCCCATTCTGTCTCTTGGATGTAGGGTTGGACGTGGGCCGCTGTTAGGGGCTGGTGGGGATGGCCGTTTAGCCAAAATTTCATGGTTCGGGTGTGTTTTCGCCAAAAATTCAGTATGCTCTTTTTGGCGGAGAGCAGGATTTCTTTATCACCGGGGATCGCAATCAAGGAGCGATGAAGTTCCGGCAGACTCAGGCGATCGCCATTAAAAAAACAATCGCGCCAAACAATGCCCGAAACCCGATATTGCCGCTGATAGTCGTGAACCTGGGAGCGAAAATCTTGATAGGCAAAAACCTTGCCTACCTTGGTTAAATCCAGGGCCTTGGCGATCACCGGATGACCCAGGCGGTCTGCGGAGGACAGGAGGACTCGTTGCCCCTGACAGGTCGCCTGGAGTTCTTTCTCGAGAATATCGATTAAATCATGGGTTGTATAACTCACGGGCTTCAACGTTAGCTAAATTTACGCCGACTCCGTTTTAGGGAAACAAGCTCAGGATTGAGAAAAACGACCGCTTCATCCAAGGGAATCGTCCTCACCATTAACGAAATGCAATGGACTTGATAAACCAAGCGTTGGGTCAATTCAATGGCGGTCAACCAACCGCTTTTGGGATGATAGGCCCCCGTTTCGATATCTAGCCAACCTGCCCCCGCCACCAATTGTCCCGGTTCTACCCCCGGAAAGGTAAAGGTAATGGTATGACCCGTAATGATTAATTTGTCATTGAAGTAGGGCCGGGCGCACTCATGAAATTCGTCTCGAATCCAGCAAAATTGTTCTTCCGTTTGCTTCTCGAGGGGTCGGGTGGGGTCCACCCCGGCATGAACCAGCCAAATATCATCCAGGTCGAGGTAAAGGGGCAGGTGTTGCATCCAGTCAATGTGCTCCTGGGGGATTTGAAAGTTGTAGCTCTCCAGGGTGGCTTGCCCACCGCTAAACAGCCAGGCCTGCAAAAAGTCCGATGAAATATTACCTTTTCCCACCGTATCAAGCAACATTTGTTCGTGGTTGCCCAGAATGCATTCGTATTTGTTTTTTATAACAAAGTCTACGACTTTAGCACTGTCGGGCCCCCGGTCAATCAAGTCTCCGACAAAGTAGATTTTGTCCTGGTCATTGGGGGCGATCGCCTCAAAGAGCTTCACCAGACCATCATAATGGCCGTGAACATCACTAACAAAGACACGTCGTGGGAAATCGGTAGGTAGAGAAAGCGTCATAGGAAAAATCATAGCAAACTAGCCTCCGCTCCTACCTCAGTAGTTTTGACGACAGGGGTAAGCCCGCTTTTTGTTTAAAAAACTTAATGGAAATTCTCAGCAAATCGGTTTAATCTAGCAAACTAGGCGAATTTTTTTAAAATCTCTCTAATAAGCCACCACCCTCGGTTCACCTAAGACACAGGATATTTGAAACATGAGCGTTAATTTAGCCACAATGTTACGCGAAGGGACAAAAAAGTCCCACTCGATGGCAGAAAACGTCGGTTTTGTGAAATGTTTTCTCAAAGGCGTTGTTGAAAAGAATTCCTATCGCAAACTTGTCGGTAATCTTTATTTTGTCTATAGCGCCATGGAAGAGGAAATGGAAACCCTGCGCGACCATTCCATTGTTTCCCAAATTTATTTCCCTGAACTCAATCGCAAACAAAGTTTAGAGCAAGACCTGCATTTCTACTTTGGGGCAAATTGGCGCCAGGAGGTTCAACTCTCGGCCTCCGGTCAAGCCTACGTAGACCGCATCCATGAGATTGCTCGCACGGCTCCCGAACTATTGGTCGCCCATTCCTATACTCGTTATTTGGGAGACCTCTCCGGTGGTCAAATTCTCAAGAAAATCGCTCAAAATGCCATGAATCTCCAGGATGGCGGCACAGCGTTCTATGAGTTTGCAGATATTTCCGACGAAAAAGCCTTTAAGAATAATTATCGTCAGGCCATGAATGATTTGCCCGTAGACCAAGCGACCGCAGAGCGAATCGTCGAAGAAGCCAACGCGGCCTTTGGCATGAATATGAAGATGTTTAATGAGTTGGAAGGGAATCTGATCAAGGCGATCGGTATTATGCTCTTCAACACCCTGACTCGTCGTCGCAACCAAGGCAACACTGACCCTGAACTAGCGACCGCAGAGCAGTAATTTTTGCCGGGAGGAGATCAAGAACCCAGTGGAGCAGAACCTTGACCCCGATACATCCCGTGCGGCGGTGAGGTCAAAAACAAAGCCAACAGGCGATCGCCCACTGAGTTCTTTCTTTGTTTACGGGCGATAGCTATCTTCCTTGACCAATATTTCGGGTTCTAGGTGTTTGACTTCGGCATTCAGGGGCGGCAAAATCGGGAAAAAGGGTTGGTGTATGCTAATCAACTGGGCTAGGGTGCGTTTAAGTTGGGTGCGGGACACGATGGCATCGACAAAACCGTGTTGAAGCAGATATTCCGACGTTTGGAAATCATCGGGTAATTTTTCCCGGAGGGTTTGCTCAATCACCCGTCGTCCGGCAAAGCCAATGGTGGCCTTGGGTTCCGCGATAATTAAATCCCCAAGCATAGCAAAACTGGCCGTCACGCCGCCGGTGGTAGGGTGGGTCAAAATGGGGATATAGAGCAGGCGGGCTTCGCGGTGACGTTGGAGGGCTCCAGAGATTTTGGCCATCTGCATCAAGCTCAGCATCCCTTCTTGCATCCGCGCTCCCCCAGAGGCACAGACAATGACCACCGGAAATCGCTCTAGGGTGGCGTATTCAATCAATCGACAGAGTTTTTCGCCCACCACGGAGCCCATACTTCCCCCCATAAAACGGAAGTCCATCACTCCTAAGCCAATGGGCAAACCATCCAGGCGGCCGGTGCCGGTTTGGACGGCATCGGTTAATTGGGTACTTTTTTGGGTATCTTTGATGCGGTCTTGGTAGGGTTTACGGTCACGGAATTTTAGCGGATCGGTAGGGCGCAGATGCTCATTCATCGGTTCCCAGGTTTTGGGATCAATCAGTTGGCGAATGCGTTCGTCACTATCAACCCGCAGGTGATGCCCACACTCGATACAGACCATCTGATTGGTTTGCAGATCCTTGGTATAGGTGAGAACCCCACAGGACGGGCATTTTGTCCAAAGACCATCGGCAATTTCTCGCTCCTGGGGCTGGGCAATGGTAGGGGGTTCGGCTTTTTCGCGGTTGGCAAACCAATCAAATAGAGACATGTCAGAGGATAAAAAGGGAATTGATATACAGGTATTTTATGAGATAATTGCCTCTGTATGCGTAATTATGACGACTTAAGTAATCTTGAGGACTCGTTGGCAGACCCCCTCGATCAGTTGTCCGATCCAGGAGTTGAAACGCCAGCGCCGGATCCCGAGGAAATGTTGACGCTTTTGGCCCAAGGGGATGCGTCCCAACGGATGCTGGCGGCCCGGGCTTTTTGTGAGCTGTCGGACCCCCGCTCTATTCCTCTTCTGATCGCTCTCTTGCAGGATAGTTGTCCGTTGGTGCGGGTCAGTGCGGCCTATGCCCTCGGACGCAATACCCATGTCAGCGTTGTCGATCCTCTCATTCACGCGCTCCACACCGATTGGAATGGCTATGTCCGCAAGGGCGTCGTTTGGGCGTTGGGGAATTGTGGCGATCGCCGGGCCTTGTCTCCTTTAATCCATGGGCTTAAAACCGAAATTTCAGCGGTGCGACTCTGGGCGGCTAGTAGTTTAGCGGCGATCGCCGGTTTGGCCTACGAAGATGTCATTGCCACGGTTCCGCCCCTAATCGAAGGACTGCGACGGGATAAAATGGCGGCGGTGCGGAGCAATTGCGCCTGGGCCATCGGGCAACTCTGCCGGGAACTGCCCTCCAATGTGGTCTATGCGACGGCCATTGATGCCTTGCTCGAAGCCCTAGTGGAAGACGAGGATGTGGGCGTCAAAGAAGATGCGAAGGCCGCCCTACTGCGCCTAGGCGATGCCCGAGGCTTACAAATGATTGAAGATTTAGAACTGGAAGGACTCATTTGACCCACCCCCATCCCCTGATTTTGGGCATTAGCGGCGCCTCTGGACTGATCTACGCCGTGCGTGCCATCAAGTTTTTATTAGCGGCGGACTACAGTTTAGAACTCGTGGCCTCGAAGGCAACGGTGCAAGTGTGGCAAGCTGAGCAAGGGATTCGCATGCCCCTAGAGCCGGATCTGCAAGAACAGTTTTGGCGAGACCAGGCGGGAGTGCCGGACGCTGGTAAATTACACTGTCATCGGGCCGGAGATGTGGGAGCGGCGATCGCCAGTGGCTCGTTTCGCACCCTGGGGATGGTGATTATTCCCTGTAGCATGAGCACGGTTGCCAAAATCGCGGCGGGTCTGAGTTCTGACCTCTTGGAGCGAGCGGCGGATGTACAACTTAAGGAAGGTCGTCCCTTGGTAGTGGTGCCCAGGGAAACGCCCTTTAGTCTGATTCATTTACGGAATTTAACTGCTTTGGCCGAAGCCGGAGTCCGCATTGTGCCAGCGATTCCGGCTTGGTATCACAACCCCCAAACCATTGAAGATTTGGTGGATTTTGTCGTAGCCCGCAGTCTCGATCAACTGGGCATTGATTGTGTTCCTCTGAATCGTTGGCAAGGAGGAAAATTTTGAGTGTGACGAGAGTAGCCAATAATTATCTATAATTAGTGAGTTTGGAACGACTGGGGTACGTAGCTCAGAGGATAGAGCATCCGCCTTCTAAGCGGACGGTCGCAGGTTCGAATCCTGCCGTACCCGTTCAAAATCTGCAATAACGATTAATGTTTGCGGGGAATTGGGCCCCGCCGTCCACCTTCCGTCGTGGATTTTTCGAGAAAACCACAGAGATGGCGAATATGGGCATTGGTTTCGCTTTGGCCTAATTCGGCGATCGCCGCTTGAAAGGTCAAATCCGAGCGATAGATCAAACGAAAGGCCTTTTTAAGTTCTGCTAGATCTTCGCTGGCCATGCCTGAACGTTGCAAACCAATAATATTGAGGGATCTGACCCGAGCCGGATTTCCTTCGACAATGGTGAAGGGCGGCACATCCCGTTCAATGCGGCTCATACCCCCGACCATGGCCAGACGACCAATATGAACAAATTGGTGAACCCCCAAAACCCCACTAATACGAGCCTTAGATTCAATGTAAATATGACCGGCTAGGGCGACGGAATTGGCAATAATGACTTCATTTTCGATAATACAATTGTGGGCCACATGGGCATAGGTCATCAACAAATTATGATTGCCCAGTTGGGTGACAGCCCCTTCCTCCGTAGCCCGATTAATCGTCACATATTCACGAATTTGATTATAATCACCAATTTTGACCCAACTTTCGCCCCCCTTATACTTCAAATCCTGGGGTTCTGAGCCAATCACCGCCCCTGTAAAAATACGATTCCCCACCCCAATCTCCGTTGGGCCGTCAATCACCACATGGGAACCAATGCTGGTATCAGCGGCGATCGCCACCTGGGCCCCAATTACAGCGTAGGGGCCAACGGTCACCGAGGGATGAAGCGTAGCCTGGGGATGGATAACAGCGGTGGGATGAATTAGGGGGGTCAAGGAATTCTCGCCCGGGCGTTGGGTGGTCAGCATGGATTTTTAGGGTAAGCGTACAGGGAAGTGAACAAATAACATTAATCAATCAGAGAAAATAGCATCTCTGCTTCACAGACTAATTGCCCATCCACGACGGTTTTTCCGTGCATTTTAGCAATGCGATTGAGTTTAAGGGAAATCAGGTCTACCGTCATCATTAATTGATCCCCGGGAACCACGGGGCGACGAAAACGCACGCCATCGATGCCGGCAAAGGCAAAAAATTTGCCCTTCATCCCCGGTAATTGCGTTAGCACCACCCCCCCCACCTGGGCCATAGATTCCACAATTAAGACCCCCGGCATAATCGGACGGCCGGGAACATGCCCAGGGAAAAATGGCTCATTAATGGTGACATTTTTAAGCCCGATCGCCTGTTTACCGGGAATATAACCAATGACTCGGTCTACCAACGCAAAGGGATAACGATGGGGCAAGAGGTCTTGAATCTCACGTGCATCAAAGCTGGTTTTTGGCTCCATCGGCTCTGGCGTTTGAGTAGAACTGGGGGTCGGGGTCATAGGGTAACGTGAAAATTTTTACTGATTTTTACTAATTATTGTCGAGCTTTTGGATCAAATATATTTAGTCGAACTATCAACACCTAGGCAACCCACAAATGTTGAGCAAACCGAGCCGAAAAGCTAATTAATAATACGACAAAAAAGGTAATCGTCCCATAGCCCCAGCGGGGATGACGGCAAAGGAGAATGCCGAGGGCCAGACTTAGGGAAATAATCCCGTAGGCATAACGGTTCAGAGAAGCAGTACTACCGGAGGTGATCAACATCAGCATCGTCCCTAGGCCGTAACTGCTGAGCAAAACACCCAAGGTCTGCCGGAGTCGCCACAAGAGGTAACTGCCACCCACAATAGACATGGTATTGAGGAGAGGGTCCCCCGCCGTGAGCCAGAGCAAAATCAAAAGCACAAAAAAAGCATAATCTAGAGCGGCAGACCCTAGTTTTTTACGAAATATCCACAGCGTCAACGCCACCAAACCCAGCCCTAACACCGTGAAAAAATGACTGGGCGACGCGAGATATCCCTCTTCCCAGCTTTTGCCCCCTGCGATAATTTCCACCCCCATCCGCAACCAGCCTGACCAATCAATGCCCGCTTGTTTCCCCCATTCACGATACTGAACCGAAATAAAGGCCACGGGGTCTACAAACATCAGCCAACAGTAAAGGCTGTAGGCCATCATGCCTGTCCCAGCGAGTAGACTGGCAACATAGGCCCGGGGCGGATATTTTTTGAGCCAGGCAGTGAGCAAAAATGCCGGAATCAAGGCTAACCCCGTAATGCGAGTGGCGGTGGCAAAACTCCCCCAAAGGACAGATAGCCTAAAATAGCGATGCTCGAAACTCCACAATGCCAGCCCACTAAAGAGCAAAAAGACACCTTCGCTATAGACAACGCTTGCAAACAACGACAGGGGACAAAGCGCTAACACCAGGGTTGACCAGCGGGCTGGGCTCTCACCATACTTTTGTTGTACCCAAAAATACACAAGGACTAAAACCCCTAAAAAAGCCAGATTATTAATGACAGTTCCCGCAAGCACCGCACTCACACCGAATTTCATGCCCAGGTAAATAAGCAGGGGATAAAACGGGAAAAAAGCAACATTCGCCCCCGCTTGGCCCTGGGCCAGGCGCTCATAGCCCACCGTGGCAATTTGTTCATAAAAAGTGCTATCCCAGGCCGAAAAAACATCCCAGCCCACTAGGACGGGAACACCACCGGAGGGGGTTGAAAGCAACGGCGCCACCCCTAGCATCGTCACCAAAATCAGGCTACGGCTAAGAAACCATACGGAAAGAGGGAAGAGGACCGTAGGCATAGGAAATTTTAGCGATAAAATTGGGTTTAAGGACGAATTAATAAATGCCCTAAGCAGGATAGTTCATCGGCCGTCAGAGCTAGGGATTCTAGTTCTACATCATCGCCTAAATCCACTGTCAAGTCTGGAATATCAGGTAACTCTAAATTGGGTAATCCTTGCAGTTGAATCTGCTGGAGTTGGAGGGTTTTGGCATCGGCTAAATTTAAGTTGGCCGTTAGTTTAAGTGGGATTGCCGTCGGGTCTAAGGCCTGGAAACAACCCTGGAGGCTGAAGGATTGGTGGTCTAGGGCGATCGCCTGCCATTGCAGTTGATAGTGAGCAAGGTAAGCTGAGGGGTTGTCTTGGCCTTGGCCGTCTAGGAGAATAATTAATAAATCCGTCAAAGCATTGGCTAAAATCTCGGATGCCAGCGACGCCTGGAGATCCGATGCCGCCAGCCGCACTTCGCCACTAACACGAATGGGCTCTAATAGCTGTAGGGGTTTACCTTTAATCACCTGCCCAATATTAACGCGGATATTTTCACCCTTTAATAACACCTGACCCAGGCGCAGTCCTTGGTAAATGGCTTGCTCGGTGCGGAGAGAGACCCCCGGCACATAGCCCTTCAAAATTTGGCGATCATGCCCCTGGATGGCAATTTCTAATCCCTCTGCTTGTTCCACCTGGGAGCGCAACCACAGACGCAGGGCCGGAGAGAGGATTTTACTAATTAAATTGCTACCAGAACCAAGGGGCATAAAGGTTAATAAAAAATAGGCAATAATGATAACTGACTATAGCAAGATGCGGCCTGTCTAAGTAAATTGAGCCGCCCTAGATCAAAAAACAATGCCAGAACGAATTCAGAAAATTTTGTCCCAATGGGGCATCGCCTCCCGTCGCCACGCCGAAGATATGATTTTAGCCGGACGGGTTACCCTCAATGGTAAACGGGCTCAATTGGGAGATAAAGCCAATCCCAGTGGCGATCGCCTAGAAGTGGATGGCAAACGAGTCCAGCCCTTAAATCGTCCCAAGTTTTTTTATATTTTGATGAATAAACCCAAGGGCGTACTGTCCACCTGCGAAGACCCCGAAGGACGAAAAACAGTCCTAGAACTATTGCCTCCCAACCTACAAAAGGGAAAAGGCATTCACCCTGTCGGTCGCCTAGACCGCAATTCCACCGGAGCCTTGATCCTCACCAATGATGGTGAATTAACCCTACGCCTCACCCATCCCCGCTACCATCTGCCTAAAACCTATGATGTCTGGCTCGAGGGACATCCCAGCGATGAAGCCCTGGAGTTGTGGCGCCAAGGCATGATGCTAGAAGGGGAAAAAACCCTGCCCGCCAAGGTGGAAATCGTGGATGAGAATCCCGAGCAAACCCGCTTGCTGATCACCCTAACCGAAGGGCGTAACCGTCAAATTCGTCGCCTCGCCGAGCAATTGGGCTTTGAGGTGAGCCGACTCAACCGCCGCAGTATTGGCACCCTTTCCCTTAAAACTGGGCAGGACCGCCTTGCCTACGGCACTTATCGGTTATTGAAGCCAGCAGAAATTAATTACCTCAAACGCCACACTGGACTAGATAACGATACCGACACTCCCCGCCGACATTAGGGGCGATCACCGAGTCAAAACCAAGCCCAACAAAAAGCTGGATAACTCTATGGAATCATCCAGCTAGGTCTTGAGATTGACGGAGGTTACAAACCTAATACATTTATAAAGATTTAGAGAATACCGAAGAAGTGAAGAACACCTTGACCGGAGACGAGCTCAAGGATTAAAGCGGAGGAGAAACCGATCATAGCCAGGCGGCCATTCCAGTTTTCTGCGAATGCGGTAAAGCCAAATTTGCCGTTGGTTTCGTTGTTCATGGTAGTTAGAAAAGTAAAATTACGATTCGAGGTGTTACGTAAATAAATGTAACAGAATATTGCCAAAGATGCAAGGGCATGATCAATTTTAAATTTATTCGAGATTATGCTTGACAAACGCGCTCTAAAAGACGTTGATGCTCTAGGCAGTGTTGTCTGAGGCAGTCAAACTGCTTGCTGTCTAGGGGGTGACCCTCATAAAATGCCCGTTGCCAGCGACTACTGATGTCCGCCGCCGTGGGGGGTAACGCCGTCAACTCCCAGCCGGGTAAGCCGACTTCCTCCATAAGGCGTGTCACCTTGGGGTCATAGCTCAGGGCAAAACAACGATCACCAACGGCGGCCGCCATAATCAAACTATGGAGACGCATGCCAATGGTCAGACGCACGCCGCAAAAGAGCGCCTTGAGTTCACGGGGGTCTTCTCGATGAATAATTTGATGGTCGTCATTCAATTGAGTGGCGATCGCCTCCGCAATGGCCCCATCCTGGGATTTTTGGAACGGAACCAAAAGAATAAAGGTCTGGGTGGCCTGCTGAAAATCTATCAGGGCTTCGGTTAAAAGTTGCAATCGAGCCGGGGTGAGCTGGGAATGTCGGCGCAGATTCACCGCCACGGCATTTAGGGGAATGGTATCGGCGTTGGGGCAGGGCTGGTCGGCTAGGAGCCAAACGGGGTCGGGGGCCAACCCATGGGGAATGTGCCACTGCTGGAGTAATGCCGCGGATGCTCGATCCCGTACACTCACAGCGGTACAACGTCCTAGAATCCAGCGGGTTAACCAACGGGTTTGGACCCGGTACAAGGGGCCAATGCCCTGGGCCCAGGCAATGGTTTTCAGTCCCAGCCCACTGGCGATCGCCATTAAACCGGCATAATACCAAGGACTGGCCCAGCCGCTGCTATCCTGCATCAGACTCCCCCCGCCCCAGATAAAAATATCCCCCCGGCGCAGATGTTGAAAAATATCCCACCAGGCGCGGCCATGGCAACTTTCGACCCCGTAACGAGTGCTAGTTTCCAGGGGATTGGCCGAGAGCACCACCGGAGTCACGTGACTCGGAAGCATCTGCAACAAAGAGACTAGCAGAGCTTCATCCCCGCCATTACCTTGGCCGTAGTAACCGCAAATAATTGCCCGCATGGGACTCCTCAACAAAACACCCCCTACAATACCGCAGGGCGGAGGCCATGGTGACGCAATAATGGCTCGGTTTGGGGGCCACGACCTCGAAATTGTTTAAAAATTTCCAGGGGGTGTAAACTGCCGCCTAGGGCTAAAACCGTGTCTCGGAATCGTTGTCCGGTGCTTTTTACCGCCTCTTCATTCTCCAAGCCCACTTCTTCAAAGGCGGCAAAGGCATCGGCGCTCAGGACTTCCGCCCACTTGTAGCTGTAGTACCCTGCCGCATAGCCCCCGGCGAAAATATGTCCAAAGGAACAAAGGGACGCATCTTCGGGCAAGGGTTTTAGGACTAGATTTCTTTGAGCCAGGCGATCGCCGATCTGACGAATGGTTTCCGGCCCCTCGGGGCGATAGCGGTGGTGGAGTTGTAGATCTAGGAGGCTTAGGTGTAGTTGACGCACCATGCCAGAGCCACTGAGGTAGTGACGAGCGGCTAATAATTTTTGGTATTCCGCTTCGGGCAAAGGCTCTCCCGTTTGATAATGCTGGGCCATGCCAAAAAGGGTCGCCCGGTCGTAGCACCAATTTTCCATAAACTGACTCGGCAATTCCACCGCGTCCCATTCCACATTATGAATGCCCGCCGCCCCGGAATAATTGACTGTGGTCAGCATATGTTGGAGTCCATGACCAAATTCATGGAAGAGGGTCGTCACCTCATCAAAGGTCATCAAACTGGGTTTATCGGCCAGGGGTGGGGTTTGGTTACAGACTAAGTAAGCTACGGGTAAGCGCAAAGGCCGGCCAGGAATTTGGCCCCGGTTGAGGCAAATATCCATCCAGGCTCCCCCCCGTTTTTCCGCAGGGCGACTATAGGGATCCAGGTAAAAATAGGCGATCGCCTGCTGATCGGCATTACTGACTTGAAAATAGCGTACATCGGAGTGCCAAACCGACGCTTCTCCATCGGCGGCTTGGATAGTAACGCCAAAAAGACGATGGGCCAACTGAAATAACCCCTGCAATACCTGGGGCAACGGAAAATAGGGACGCAGTGCTTCCGCATCCAGGTCAAAAAGCCGTTCCCGTTGGCGTTCCGCCCAAAAAGCAACATCCCAATGTTTCAAGTCCGGCATCTGGGCAAAGGCCCTCAGTTGCTCAAATTCGGCTTGGGCTGCGTTGTAACTTGCTTGTTGCAGCTCATCCAAAAGAGACTCCACCGACTCCACACCGGGGGCCATTTTGCGAGAAAGGCTCAACTCAGCATAGGTGCTATGGCCCAAAATTTGAGCTTGCTCTAGACGCAGGGCTAAAATGCGTTCGATCAAGGGCTGATTATCCAGCTCTCCCTGGGAGGCACGACTGACAAAGGCCCGGTAAAGCCGCTCCCGCAGGTCTCGATTCTGGCTATATTTCATAAAGGGAATGTAGCTGGGGTAATCGAGGGTAATGACCCAGGGCCCAGCCTCTATCGTCGCGGTTTCATAGCCTTTTCGTTGGGCGGCCTGGACTGCCTGGGCTAGGGCACTTTCGGGGAGTCCAGCAATATCCGAGGGCTCCGTTAGTTTAAGTTCAAAAGAATTATTGGCATCGAGGAGATGATTGGAAAATTGGGTAGAGAGCTCACCCAGTTCCAACTGAATGGCATTAAAGCGTTCTCGAACTTCGCCCGTGAGGCCCACCCCGGCCAGTTCGGCTTCGCGTAGATTACTGGCGATGATGCGCTGTTGGGCCGGATCTAGGCTCCTCCAGTCCTGACTTTCTTTAATTTTTTTAAATCCTTGGTAGATGGCTTGACTTTGGCCCAAACGGCTCAAAAATTGAATTACCTGGGGTTGCATCGTTTCCTGGGCCTGACGCAGTTCCGGGCTATTTTTGACCCCCATCAGATGGCCGACAATGCCCCAGCTCCAGGTCAGACGCTCTTCGAGAGCGGTTAAGGGTTCCACCAATCCCGCCCAGGTGGGTTCGAGTTCGGCTTCGAGCTCAAGGAGTTCTTGCTCAAGCTCTGCGAGCAACTGGGTTATGGCGGGCACGACATCATGGCTGGTGATCTGGTCAAAGGCGGGGAGTCCCTGGCCGTAGAGAAGGGGATTGGTCATAGATAAAAAATAGGGTCAAAAACGGTAATCTTCTTTAATATTATTAAACTTTAAATGTTTAGAATTTTGACCATCGTATCCCAGTTTTCCGATTAACCTTCACGACCATTGTACTGTGCTCTCCCCGAACCTGCTCCGCGAACAATTATACACCTGGTTTAAATCTCGTCATTTTGGGCGCAATTCCATTGATAGTCGCTATGCCTTACTAGAAGCGTGCATTATTGGGGTCTTTTCAGCGATCGCCGCTTTAATAATTAAATTAGGAGTCGGTGGTTTAGGAAGCCTACGATTACAGGCCGCCCAAACCTATGGGGCGATTTGGGTTCTCCCCCTAGCAGGACTCAGTTTGGGTTGGTTAGCAGGTTGGATTATTGAACGCTTTTCTCCCCCCGCAGGAGGAGGAGGCATTCCCCAGGTCAAGGCCGCTTTGGCTCGATATCCCATGGAATTATCGGGAAAAGTTGCCTTAGTGAAATTAGTGGGAACCATTTTATCCCTGGGAGGAGGCTTAACCTTAGGTCGTCGCGCCCCGACGGTACATATTGGAGCCGCCCTAGCCGCCCAACTCAGTAGTTGGTTGCCCACTTCCCCCGAACACCGTCGCCAGATGATCGCCGCAGGAGCCGCCGCAGGATTGGCCGCAGGTTTTACCACTCCCATCGCTGGCGTGTTGTTCGTTGTGGAAGAGTTGATGCGGGATGTGTCGGGTTTGACCCTAGAAACGGCGATCGCCGCTTCCTTTGTGGGGGCGGTGGTTTCTTTGTTTTTCCAATCCACCGATCTAAATCTCTCCCAACAACTGGCGGAAGGATTACCGATTCAGTTTTCGGTGGCGGAAATTCCCCTCTATATTTTTCTCGGCGTTTTGGCGGGCAGTTTAGGATGCTTATTTAATCGGGGAATATTATGGGGAAAAATTATTCATGATCGGCTGAATTTATCCATGGGCTGGCGAGTGGGCCTATCAGGATTAATTTCAGGGACAATTATCGCCCTCATGCCCGCTTTTTTTCGGGATAATGCGGCCCTGAAAGATTTTGTGATGATGGGGGAGCTAACGTGGCAAAATACCCTGCTTGCTTTTGTTGCCCATTTTTTACTAACCATGATGGCCTACAGTTCCGATGCCCCAGGAGGATTGTTTGCTCCCGCCCTGGTGATGGGATCGGCCCTGGGTCATCTAGTCGGTGTTTTTGGGACTGTGATGTCTCACCATGAGAGCAGTGTCACCTATGCCCTGGCGGGAATGGGAGCTTTTTTTACAGGGGTTGTTCGCGTACCCGTAACGGCGATCATCATTGTTTTTGAATTAACGGGAAATTTTAATGTTGTCTTGCCCTTGATGGTTTCCTGTGCGGTGTCCTACATTGTGGCGGAAAGTATTTTTAAGCGATCACTCTATGAACATTTATTAGAAACGAGGGGAATCAGTTTAACGGAAGAAAATCCTAACCGTGATTTTTTATTAACTCTCAATGCGGCCCAGGTGATGCAAACCCAAGTGGAAAGTTTACGAAGTGACCTTACCCTAGCTGAAGTTTTAGCTTTAATGTCTAGTTCTCACCATCGAGGTTTTCCTGTGGTCGAAGGGGGAAAATTAGTCGGGGTCTTTACCCAAAGGGATTTATCCAATGCGGCTAAGCGGTCGGACAAAACCCTGTTACGGGATATCATGACCACCAAACCGATCACCGTCACCCCCGACGCGCCCCTGAGCGATGTGCTTTATCTGTTGAACCGTTATCAACTTTCCCGTTTGCCCGTGACTCGTGGTACAAAACTAGTGGGAATCATCACCCGTACCGACATTATTCGAGAAGAAGCGACCCAATTGGGCGGCGGACTGAGTGTGAAGCCCAGTCTTTCCTATATTGCCTATCAAACTCGTGCTCCCGCGACGGGGGAAGGTCGCATTCTCTTGCCCTTGAGTAATCCCCAAACAGCTCCTGCTTTATTTCAAATTGCCGCGGCGATCGCCCAGGATAAACACTATGAAATTGATTGTCTGCAAGTTTTGTCCGTTCCGAAACATCGGCTCCCCTCAGAAATCAGTATTCCGATTCAAGACAATCGCAAATTACTACAACGCATCGAACGTTTAGCCCGTCATCGCCATCTTTCTGTCCATACCCAAATTCAGTTTGCCCATAATATTGCAGATAGCATTTTAGAAACCATTCGAGAACGACAAATTGACATTTTAGTGATGGGATGGAAAGGTACAACGAGCAGTAAAGAGGCGATATTTGGCAATGTTGTAGATATCATTATCGATAAAGCGCCCTGTAACATTATTTTAGTAAAACTAGGCAATAGTTCCACTGCTTATCCTAAAGGATTACATCAAAAAGCCACTTGGTTAATTCCGATGGCAGGGGGCCCTAATATTCAGCGATCACTTGAATTTTTACCAGGAATGCTATCCCTTTATAATAAAAAAGATTCACCTGAATTATTATTGACAAAGGTCTATCTCGGCAAAAATAAATCCCAGGATTATTCCGATCTCCATCAAGCCGCTACGTTATTAAAAAATCAATTATACCAACCGATTCGGGCGATTTCCCTTTATTCTCAATCCGTTGCTGATGCGGTCATTGGCTTAGCAGAAAGTCAACATTGTGATGTCGTTCTTTTAGGCGCAAGTCGAGAAGGTTTATTGCAAAATGTGATTCACGGTAATATTCCGACAATGATCGCCGGTCGAGTTAAAAGTACGGTAATTCTAGTCAGGGGGGAATTAAGCCGGGCAACCGAATATAAAACCTAACGTTTTACTTCACCCACCATATTTCGACGCACTACCTTTTTTAAAATGCGTTATTTTCATTATAAAATGTAATTCGCGCCAGAAAAAACACATTTTGTAACACAAAACACAAACCATCGGCTAGGGACTGCCTACTCTAGGCACAAGAGACACAATCTCTCCAGCGGGCTGACATTGAGGCAATGGTCATGGCGACGGAACTTATCACCGGTCAGAAGTTAAACAAAATTGAAAAAGTAAAGGCGGAAAAACCAGGACTGGCGGTTAAAGCCGACTTGGAAAAATTTGCCGCCCTAGGTTGGGAGGCGATCGACAAGACTGATTTAGAAGTTCGTCTCAAGTGGTTGGGCATCTTTTTTCGTCCCGTCACCCCCGGTAAGTTTATGTTGCGGTTGCGGATTCCCCACGGCATTATTACCAGCGAGCAACTCTCGGCGCTGGCGGGCATTGTGCAACGCTACGGTGAAGATGGCAGTGCAGACATTACCACCCGGCAAAATCTACAATTGCGCGGCGTTCGGCTAGAGGATATGCCGGAGATTTTTCAGACCCTAGAATCCGTCGGGCTTACTAGTATTCAATCGGGCATGGATAATGTCCGCAATTTGACCGGCTCTCCGGCGGCGGGCATTGACCCGGATGAGTTGTTTGATACTCGTGAATTGATGCAAAAATTACAGGATGCCATCACCAACTACGGTAAAGGCAATCCTGCTTTTAGCAATCTCCCTCGAAAACTGAATATCGCCATTGAAGGTGCCAGAGATAACTCGATCCATGCCGAAATTAATGATATTGCCTTTGTTCCTGCCTACAAAGAGGGGGAACTTGGCTTTAATGTCTTGATTGGCGGCTATCTCTCTGCCCAACGCTGTGCGGAGTCAATTCCCATGGATGTTTGGGTCCCCGCCGATGAAACGGTCATCAATTTATCCTGTGCCATCTTGACGGTCTACAGCGACCATGGTCTGGCGGCGGGACTGCGGGAAAATCGGGCCAAGGCTCGTCTGATGTGGCTAGTAGATGCCTGGGGCATGGAAAAATTTCGCTCAGAAGTAGAAGCGGCGATGCCATCGGCACGCTTCGCGCACGCCATTCCCCTAGCGCGGGCGGCGGACAAGGATGAAATTAGCCAGGACAAAAAAGACCATTTGGGAATCCATCCCCAAAAACAAGACGGTTACAGCTACGTTGGGCTCCATGTGCCCATGGGACGATTTACGGCGGAGACACTCTTTGAACTAGCACGTTTAGCAGAGGTCTATGGCAATGGGGAATTACGCCTGACGGTGGAACAAAATGTGATTTTGCCCTACGTTGCCAACGAAAATTTAGAGGCTCTTTTGGATGAACCCCTCCTGGCCCGTTTTGCGCTCAATCCCCTGACCCTGACCCGCTCGGTTATTTCCTGCACCGGCGCTCAGTATTGCAACTTCGCCCTGATTGAAACCAAACAACGGGCGTTGCAATTGGCCCAGGAACTGGATGCCGAGCTAGAAATTCCCCAACGAGTGCGCTTGCATTGGACGGGCTGTCCCAATTCCTGTGGTCAGGCCCAAGCTGGCGACATCGGTTTAATGGGAACCAAAGTCCGCAAGGATGGCCAGACGGTGGAGGGAGTTAAAATTTTTGCGGGGGGCCGGGTGGGCCATGGAGCCAAGCTGGGCAGTGAACGGGAAAAAGGAATTGCCTGTACTGACCTCAAGGACTACCTGCGGAGTTTGTTGGTGACAGAATTTGGAGCGAAACCTCGTTCGTGAGCAATCCTTCCGTAAATCCTTTAGCAACAGCTCAAACTCTTTGCCCCTACTGTGGTGTGGGCTGTGGGTTAGAAGCCCTTCCCCAGGCAGGTTCCTACAAAATTCGCGGTGATCGCCAGCACAAATCGAGTCAAGGCATGGTTTGTGTTAAGGGGGCAACCGTTCTTGAATCCCTAGATAAAGACCGACTCACCGAACCGCTCTGGCGGGAGAGCCTAGACGATTCATTTCACCCCATTAGCTGGGATGAAGCTCTGGATCGCATCGTCACCCGCCTGCAATCCCTGACACCCGAGAGTATTTGTATGTACGGTTCAGGGCAGTTGCAAACCGAGGATTATTACGTCGCCCAAAAATTACTCAAGGGTTGTCTCGGCACCAATAATTTTGATTCTAATTCTCGGCTTTGTATGTCCTCGGCGGTGGCGGCCTACAGCGGCAGTTTTGGCTCCGATGGCCCGCCCTGTTGCTACGAGGACCTGGAGATGACCGACTGTGCTTTTTTGATCGGCACCAATACGGCGGACTGTCATCCCATTGTTTTCAATCGTCTGCGCCGGCACCATAAGCAAAATCCCCAGGTCAAGCTGATTGTGGTGGACCCCCGACGCACAGCCACCGCAGAGGTGGCGGATCTCCACCTGGCGATCGCCCCAGGTACGGATATTGATCTGCTCCACGGCATTGGTTATTTGCTTTGGCAACAGGGCAAACTAGACCAGGACTTTATCGCCCAGCACACCCGCGGCTTTGAAGACTACGAGCAAATCCTGAGCCATTACCCACCGGATTGGGTCGCCCACCGCTGTGGCATCCCCCAAACCGACCTCGAAGAAGCCGCCCGCTGTTGGGGCGCCGCCAAATCTGTTTTATCCCTCTGGTCCATGGGCATTAATCAATCCGCCGAAGGCACCGCCAAGGCCCGGAGTTTGATTAATTTGCACCTGATGAGCGGGCAGATCGGTCGTCCCGGGGCAGGTCCCTTTTCCCTCACGGGCCAACCCAATGCCATGGGGGGGCGTGAAGCCGGAGGATTGTCCTACATATTGCCGGGCTATCGTCTGATCAAAAATCCTCAACATCGCCAGGAAATCGAGCAATACTGGAAACTTCCCCCTGGTCGCATTGCTCCCCAGCCGGGGCTTTCGGCCTGGGATATGATTACCGGCTTAGAAAGCGGTGCGGTGCAATGTTTTTGGGTTTTGGCTACTAATCCAGCGGTGAGTATGCCCAACCTAGAACGGGTTAAGGCGGCCCTGCGGCGATCGCCATTTACGATCTACCAGGATGCTTACTACCCAACGGAAACCAGTGCCTACGCCCATCTGCTCCTACCGGCGGCCCAATGGAGCGAAAAAACCGGCGTTATGACCAATTCGGAGCGGCGGCTCACCCTTTGTCCTGGTTTTCGTCCGGCACCGGGTCAAGCGAGAGCGGATTGGGAAATCCTGGCCGAAGTCGGACGGCGATTAGGGTTTAGCCAACAATTTCAGTTTACCGATTCCGCCAGCGTCTATGGCGAATTTGCCCAGCTAACCCAGGGACGAGTTTGTGACCAATCCGGTCTAAGCCATCAGCGCCTAGCCCACTTAGGCTCATTGCAATGGCCCTGCCCCCAGGACGCTAGCGATGAAGTAGCCTTAGAAACAAAGCGACTCTATACAGACCATCAGTTTGCCACCGCCGATGGTCGCGCTCAATTTATTGCTGGGCATTCCCAGGGTCTAGCGGAGCCGCTGAGTCCCGACTATCCCTTTATTCTCACCAATGGTCGGCTCTACGGCCACTGGCATACCCAGACCCGCACCGGACGCATCGAAAAAATCACCCGTATGTACCCCCATCCGGTTCTAGAACTAAATCCCCAAGACGGCGATCACCTGGGGGTTGTGACAGGAGACTGGGTTGAAATTCGCTCTCGCCGGGGCAAAGCTCAGATGAAAGTAGAGATCACCCGAAGCATTCGGCCCGGCACAGTATTTATGCCCATGCACTGGGGCAATTTGTGGGCCGAGAATGCGGAAGTGAATGAGTTGACCCATCCCCAGGCCTGCCCTATTTCCCTGCAACCGGAACTTAAGGCCTGCGCAGTGCAAATCCTGCCGCTCCAATCCGGGGAGGGAGAAAGTATCTCTGCTGAACTGGCTCAATCCTCCAGGATGCTGAAAAACGCGATGGTTTGAGCCAAGGATTCCGCAAACCGGTCAATTTCGGCGTGGGTATTGTAGAAATAAAGGCTGGCCCTAGCACTGCCGGAGGCATCAAACAAGCGATGCAGGGGTTGGGTGCAATGGTGCCCTGAACGGATGGCAATGCCGTCTTGATCCAGCAAGGTAGCCACGTCACTGGCATGGAGTCCAGGTATATTAAAGGCGGCTAGGGCAGCGCGACCATGCCCCTGGGCATCAGGCATGGGGCCGTAGAGCCGGATTTGGGAGATTTCCGCCAGTTTTGCAAATAAATGAGCCGTTAATTCTTCTTCGTAGGCATGAATTCTGTCTAGGCCCAGGTGCATTAAATAATCGATCGCCGCTCCCAGGGCGATCGCCTCACCAATGGCGGGGGTTCCGGCTTCAAATTTATGGGGCAAATGACCCCAGGTAAAATGGTCAAAAAAGACTTCATCAATCATTTCACCGCCGCCCAAAAAGGGAGGCATGGCCTCTAAAATCTCCGCCTTGCCGTAGAGAAAACCAATGCCGGTGGGGGCGCACATTTTATGACCGCTGGCCACGAGCCAATCACAATCGAGAGCTTGGACATCAATGGGGCAATGGGGCACGCTTTGACAGGCATCGATCAAGACTCTGGCTCCCGCTTGATGGGCTAATCGGGTGATCTCGGCCACGGGGTTAATACAGCCCAAGGTGTTAGAAATATGGACAACGCTGACTAATTTAGTTTTTTCCGAGAGTAGCGTCTTAAACTGTTCTAGGTCAAAGGTTTCTCCGGCGGTTAAGGGCACGTACTTAATCACCGCCCCCGTGCGTTGGGCAATCATTTGCCAGGGAACAAGATTACTATGGTGTTCCATGACCGAGGTGATAATTTCATCCCCGGCTTTGAGATTGGTTAAGCCCCAACTATAGGCCACTAAATTAATCGCTTCGGTGGCATTGCGAGTATAAATAATCTCCTCACGGCGACGGGCATTGATCAGCATCACCACTTTGTCCCGCACCGCTTCGTAGGCTTCTGTGGCCCGCACACTCAGACTATGGGCCCCCCGATGGACATTGGCATTGTCTTTTTCGTAGTAGTCCCGCAGGGCATCTAGGACGGCGATCGGTTTTTGCGACGTCGCCGCATTGTCGAGGTAAATCAGGGGATGCCCGTTGATCTTTTGGTGCAGGATAGGAAAATCGGCACGAACATCAGCGGCAAGGGAGGGAGCGAGGAGGAGAGTCATGACATTAAAAAGTACGGCAAGAAATACATTGTTCTAAACGATATTGCAAGGAGGCTAGGGGAACCTGGTTCAGAATTTCTCCAGCGAAGGCATCAATCAATAAATGACGAGCATCATTATCGTCGAGTCCACGACTCCGTAGATAAAAAAGTTCATCAGCTTCGAGTTGGCTCACCGTCGCGCCGTGGGAGCATTTGACGTTATCGGCAGTAATTTGGAGTTCGGGCTTGGTATTGATGCGGGCTTTGCTCGAAAGCATCAAATTTCGATTTAATTGGATGGCATTGGTCATTTGCGCCGCTTTAGGGACAAAGACTTTGCCATTAAATATTGCCTGGGCGTAGTCATCGACAATGGTTTTGTGCAACTGATAGGTTCTACCCTGGGGATGGCGTAGATAAATAACGCTGTGGGTATCGGCTATCTGTCGAGCGGCGATCGCCGTTAGTCCCAATAAATCGGTTTCCGTTTGCTCACCCTGTTGCCAGATATCAAGGTTATGGCGGGATAATTTTGCGCCTAGGTTAATGTCAAACAGACGATAACGACTGGCCTTTGCCTGGGCGATCGCCGTTTTAGCCACTTGGAAACTATCCCCCGATTCCCGTTGATTGCGAATATGGGTGAGCTGGGCATGCTCAGCCAGGAAAATTTCGCTGACGCCATTATTAAAGTAGGGACACTGTTGCGGCACATCGGTGCAATGGGTTGTAACCGCGCCGTAGGATTCCACCAGAGTCACTTGGCTATGGGCACCGGCCACCACCAAAATCCTGGGTTGGATCAATGCCGGTATTTCTGACACCACCGTTAAAAAGAGGAAATGAATCGGATTTTCTACCACACATTCCGCTGGAATCCAGGCGATCGCCGTATCCGTAAATCCAGCTCGATTCAGAGCAGAAAAGACATCATCACTGCCGTCGGCTTGGCCCAAATAGGTAGGCAATTGAGCTTGGTAGGGTTCGGGTAAATTAACCAGATTGCCGACATAAACCCCCGGGGGCAGGGCCGAACAATCGGAATAGTCTGGGGCAAAGATGCCGTTGACAAAGACCAAACGACTCCGCTGGGCCTCCGGCAGAGTAAAGGGCGCAACGATAACCGGCGAGACCGGATCGGGTTGGGCAGGCTGAAATTCAACTTCTAATAGATCACTTAAATCGGTAAATTGCCATTCTTCATCCCGTTTTGTGGGGAGAGCAAATTCAGCGGCGATGGCCTGAGCCCGATGGCGGAGAGTCTGCAAAAAAGGAAGACCACTGACAAGACTAGAGTCTCGAGCCTGCACCAACAAGCGTGACCAATAATCAATGGTGGGGGATGACGATAATTCTTGAATAGCCATGTCTTGTAACTAAATATCCTATTAATATTTTCCTATCCCTAGGGGTGAGGATGGTTTATCTGGGGAGAAGTCCGGTTTAAACCTTGGCTAACACCTGCTCATCCAAAAAGTCATAGCCCTTTTCTTCAAGTTCCAACGCTAACTCTTTGCCGCCACTCATGACAATCTTGCCATCGTACATGACATGAATTTGGTCAGGAACAATGTAATTTAATAAACGTTGATAATGGGTAATAACAATGGTGGCATTATCGGGGGTTTTAAGCTGATTTACCCCTTCTGAGACAATGCGCAACGCATCAATATCAAGACCCGAATCAATCTCATCTAAAATCGAGAGAGTCGGCTCTAACACTGCCATTTGCAAAATTTCATTGCGTTTTTTCTCTCCCCCGGAAAAGCCTTCATTGAGACTTCGATCCAAAAAACTTGGATTCATTTTGACAATTTCTAGTTTCTCTTGAACCAAATCCTCAAAATCAAAGGCATCTAGCTCATCAATCCCCAGATATTTACACTTAGCATTGTAGGCAATTCGCAAAAAGTCTAAATTGCTAACACCCGGAATTTCTAGGGGATACTGAAAGGCTAAAAAGATACCGGATAGGGCCCGTTCGTGGGGTTTCTTCTCCAGTAAATTAATGCCATTGTAAATGATTTCTCCAGCGGTGACTTCATACTCAGGATGCCCCGTAATCACCTTAGAAAAAGTACTCTTGCCGGAGCCGTTGCGCCCCATAATGGCATGAACTTCCCCCGCCTTCACCTCTAGGTTCAATCCCTTCAAAATTGGGGTTCCTTCCACACTGGCGCTGAGATTTTTGACCGATAAAATTGGATTGCTCATGGATAATTTAAGTTGAAAAATATAATTGGTTTATCCCCCGGGGGACACCGCTGACCTAGCCCACCGACCCTTCTAATTTTAGGCTCAAGAGTTTATCCGCTTCAGCGGCAAATTCCATGGGCAATTCATTGAGTACGTCTTTGCAAAAGCCACTCACCAAAAGCGAAATAGCATCTTCTTCAGAAATTCCCCGTTGGGCAAAGTAAAAAAGTTGATCTTCGCCAATTTTTGAGGTTGATGCCTCATGCTCCACTTTAGCGGTGGGATTATCGACCTGAATATAGGGGAACGTATTAGCTTCTGCATTATCACCAATGAGCATCGAATCACACTGGGAATAATTGCGAGATCCATTGGCTTTAGGACCCATTTTTACCAGTCCCCGGTAACTATTTTTGGAATTACCGGCTGAAATTCCTTTAGAAATAATCGTACTGCGGGTATTTTTGCCAATGTGAATCATTTTGGTGCCGGTATCGGCTTGTTGCTTATTATTGGTGAGGGCAATGGAATAAAATTCACCGACGGAATTATCCCCCACTAAGACACAACTGGGATATTTCCAAGTAATAGCCGACCCCGTTTCAACTTGAGTCCACGAAATCTTAGAATTAACCCCTTTACAGAGCCCGCGTTTGGTCACGAAATTATAAATGCCACCCTTGCCATTGGCATCTCCGGCATACCAATTTTGCACTGTGGAATACTTGATTTGCGCGTCATTCATGGCCACCAATTCCACCACCGCCGCATGGAGTTGATTACTATCGTACATAGGGGCAGTACAGCCTTCGAGATAGCTAACGGATGCCCCCTCTTCGGCAATAATTAATGTCCGTTCAAACTGCCCAGTATCACCATTATTAATACGGAAATAGGTGGATAATTCCATGGGGCAAGTGACACCCTTGGGAATAAAAACGAAGGAGCCATCACTAAAGACGGCGGCATTCAAGGCGGCGAAATAGTTGTCAGCGCTGGGAACTACACTACCTAAATACTGCTTGACTAGGTCAGGATGTTCCTGCAAGGCTTCGGAAATGGAACAAAAAATGACACCGTGCTCGGCTAATTTTGCTTTGAAGGTCGTGCCGATGGAAACACTATCAAAAATGGCATCCACTGCTACATTACTGAGGCGTTTTTGTTCGGACAGGGGAATGCCCAACTTCTCAAAGGTTTCCAATAAAGCTGGATCGACTTCATCTAAACTGCCCAACTGTTCTTTTTTTTGCTTGGGAGCAGAGTAGTAAATAATATCTTGATAGTCGATGGGGGGATAGCTGACGTGGGGCCAAGTCGGTTCCGTCAAGGTCAACCAGTGACGATAGGCCCGCAGACGAAACTCGAGCATGAAATCGGGTTCATTCTTTTTGACAGAGATCAGCCGGACGACATCTTCACTCAATCCTCGGGGGATGGTGTCCGCTTCGATGTCGGTAATAAACCCATACTTATAGGGCTGGTTGACGAGGGTTTTAACGTTGGTCGCACTCATCGGATTTGGTGTTCTCCCGCGGGACTGATAGAGGTCAGTAATTTAATGGGTACTTGGTGGATGCCAAGTCGAATCTTAATTTTAGGTCTCAAGGATGCCGGCGACTTAAACAATGGCTTTGTTGCTTAAGTATACTTTCAGGATAGATTAACAACAGTGCCATTGTCAAAGTTAAACTATAGTTTTGGCGGGATTTTCCATTCCGTTGTCTGTTCCTAGCCTACCATTGGCGATCGCCTGATATGACTAGTCTTCACCATCCATCCACCAAAGAGGATATTTTGCATTATCTGCTCAAGCAAGGGCAAACTAATGCGCTATCCTTGGCGGAGCAACTCAATATCAGTATTCAGGCAGTGCGTCGTCACCTCAATGATCTAGAAGCCGAGGGGCTAATCGACCATCAATCCGTGCCGCAGGCCATGGGACGACCCCAACATTTTTACTATCTCAGTAAACAAGGGCGGGAGCAATTTCCCCATCGCTACGGAGAATTTGCCGTCTCGTTTCTCGAAACACTGGTGGACACCGTCGGGGAAGAACAAGTCAGTGAAATTTTGAAAAAACAATGGCAACGTAAGGCCGATGAATACCGACAACGCATTGGCAACGGCGATCGCCAGACTCGAGTCCAAAAATTAGTGGAATTACGGCGAGAAGAAGGCTACATGGCGGAAGTGCATTCGGTGGAGCCCCCAGGGACGGAACAATATATTTTGGCGGAGCATCACTGTGTTATTGCCGAAGTGGCCGAATCCTATCCCACGGTGTGCGGCCATGAATTAGAAATGTTTGCCGCCATTTTGCCCGATTGCACCATTGAGCGAACCCAGTGGCTTAATAATGGAGAACATAGTTGTGGCTATTTAATCCAGCCCAAAGTTTAGACCCCAATGCTCAGCCAATACCAAACCGTTCTCACGATTCCAGCCAAGGGTAAATCCCTGCATCCGTTTACCAACAAGGTGCAGGAAGCCGTGACAGATTCCGGCATACAAACGGGATTATGTACTTTATTTGTCCGCCATACGTCTGCCTCTCTCCTGATTCAAGAAAATGCTGACCCCGATGTGCTTTTGGATCTCGAAACTTTTTTGGCCCAACTGGTGCCCGAAGACGCACGACGCTATCGCCACGGTAGTGAAGGGCTCGACGATATGCCCGCCCATATTCGCTCTGCCCTAACCCAGACCTCGGAGCAAATTCCCATTGCCCATGGACGTTTAGTACTGGGAACTTGGCAAGGCATTTATCTCTGGGAACACCGTCAGCGGGGCCCCGGAAGAGAGGTGGTGATTCACATTCTGGGAAGTTGAGGTCTTTGGGTTTAACAATAAGAGTCTGTTTGCAAAGCCCCCCTGCCCCCCCACGTTTGGGGGAAACTAAGGGAAAGTCCCCCAGTATTGCCGGAGCTTTAGTGGATCGATTTAGGGGGCAAAATATAAGACTTGACCAACAAGTTCTAAAACTAAGATAATGATCGGGAGTGAAGTTTTTCGATGATAATTGTATATCTAGGCAAAAGCGTAGGTTTTAAACCACTTTGGGTACTTTTTCTGGGTCTAGGCCTCGGAAGCCTAACGGCTTGTCAAAGCTCGCCGCCCCAATCTTCTTCGCCTGACCCCACTACTTCATCAACGGTCACGATTAATGGAGCTGGGGCTTCCTTTCCAGATATTCTTTATCGACGTTGGTTTGAGGAATATAATCGCCAAAACCCTAACGTGCAAATCAACTATCAAGCCATTGGCAGTGCGGCTGGGATTCAACAAATGGTGGGGGAAACGGTGGATTTTGGTGCCAGTGATGTGGCCATGACCGATGCCGAAATTGCCCAGGTAAAGCCCGGTGTTTTGCTGTTGCCCATGACCGGCGGCAGTGTGGCGATCGCCTATAATTTGCCAGGGGTGGAGACTGGACTCAAGCTTTCGCGCTCGGTTTTAGCCGATATTTTTTTAGGCAAGCTAACGCAATGGAATGATCCGGCGATCGCCCGTTTAAATCCAGGGGTGACCCTGCCCGCCCTGCCCATTACAGTAGTCACCCGTTCCGATGGCAGTGGTACAACAGCGACTTTGACCGCCCATCTCAGTGCCATTAGCCCCGAATGGAAGCAAAAAGTGGGGACGGGCTTAAATGTGCAATGGCCAACAGGGGTCGGCATTAAATCCAATGCCGGAGTCAGCGCCCAGATCCAACAGGCAGAGGGAGCCATTGGCTATGTGGAGTACGGCTACGCCAAGGAACTAAAACTGGCTACGGCGGCAATCGAGAATAAAGCTGGAAAGTTTGTCACGCCGACGGTGGAAACCACCGCCAATGCCTTGAATACCATCACTTTTACCCCGGATTTACGGGGCTTTGTGCCTGATCCTACCGGAGAAAATTCCTATCCCATCGTCACCTATAGTTGGCTCTTGGTCTATAAAAAATACAAAAATCCGGCCATTGTCCCCGTCCTGAAACCGCTACTGCAATGGAGCTTGAACGAAGGACAAAAATATAGTCCCGATTTAGGCTATGTGCCCTTACCACCGAAGGTGCGGGATCAAGCTACCGCCGTGGTGGAAAAACTGGACGACTAAAATATCTTAAAGTTTTGTTAAGATTTTGACAGTCTTTTCTTAAGGACTATGGGTTATATTTTGCTTTCATTTATTGAATTGGTGTATGGGGGGAATGATGGTGTTTTGGTTTCGGCTCTCGGTTTTATTGGGATTGGGTAGTACTCTGGCGATCGCCGCCTATTCTTGGCCAAGTTGGCTTTCGGGCAATAAGACCCCCTCAAAAACTGACCCCTCCCAAGTTCAGGAGACTCTCCCTTCACTCCCCCTAGAAAAATCCCACCAAGCTAGCCTCACCCAGGCTTTGACTAAACTCCAAGATTTTTGCCTGCCGCCCCAAACCGCCACGACGGATCAGCCCTCGGCGGAGTCAGTCCCCCCAGCACCCCCGACCCTTAACCCAGCTTGCCCGAATTGGGAAGCCCTAGATCTTACGCCTAAAGCCACACCGGAACCCGTCGCCTCGGCCCAAAGATTTCAATTTATGAACTGGGTATCCCCGCCCAAACCCGAGCCAGAACCCTCCGTGAGTCCTGAACCGGAAAAAGCTCTCCCCCTAAGCTTTCCCCAGGTGCATCGTCAGGCGCGATTGGCTAAGGTGCCAATTTTTATGTACCACGATATCTTGCCGCGCAAGGAAGTTTTTTTTGATGTCACGCCCGCCGAGCTCGAAGCTCATTTTCAACAGTTGCAAAAATTAGGCGCAACCCCCATTAGTCCCGATTGGTTGTTGGCCCACCTCCGCACCGGCGTGCCCCTGCCCAAAAATCCGGTTTTGCTCAGTTTTGATGATGGCTATGGCGGCCACTACGACCATGTTTATCCCTTACTCAAAAAATACGGTTATCCCGCTGTTTTCTCTATTTACGTCAAGAAGATGGACGGAAAAACCGCCCGCTCTAGTCTCACCTGGGAACAGCTCCAGGAATTAGCCAAAAACCCCCTAATTACCATTGCCTCCCATAGTGTCAATCATCCCAGGGACCTACGGGAATTGTCGGATGATCAGCTATTTCAAGAAGTCATTGACTCTAAACGCATCCTAGAACAACGGCTCGGCATTCCCATCACCTATTTTACCTATCCCGAAGGCAAACTTGATGCGCGGGTCAAACAATGGGCGATCGCCGCGGGCTACCAAATGGCCTTTGCCATGGATGATAATGATGAAAAATTTGCCGGGGAATCAGCGGATTTATTCACCATTGGGCGGTTTGGGCAATCTCGGTTAACGGAAATTTCCCCCCAGGCCTGGGGGGGTTATCCGGTTCCGGTGGCAACCAACGTCTTTAATTTCAGCAGTCCCATTGAGAAACGCAACTACACCGTCAATGGCATAAGGATTATTTTGATCAGTGGTGGCCGCCCCCAATCGATCCATGCCGATAGTCGCTACCAAGTGCCGGATATTCTCAAAAATACCGAGGCGATCGCCGCCGTGGATGGAGGCTTCTTTTCCCTAAAATATTTGAACTCAAATACCATGATTGGCCCAGTCATGAGCGCAGGAGGCGAATTTATTCCGGGCTATAGTGGCGAAATTCCGAAATTAAATAATCGTCCCTTAGCCTTGATGACTGCTAACTCGGTGCATTTTGTCCCCTTCAACTACGCCATTCATAACACTCTCAGCGGCGTACAGCAAGCTATTCCCAACGGAACTGAGATTACCGATGCCTTCGTGGGAGCCGCCTGGCTCGTGCGGGATAACCAAGCCCAACCGCCCAAATCCTTCGGGGATTTATTTGATTTTGATGCCGCTCGTCACCGCGCCTTCTGGGGCATTAATCAGGCTGGGCAACCCGTCATCGGCGTGACCAAAGACCCCGTGGGCTCGGTGGGTCTAGGGCGTATTCTTTACCAGCTCGGCTTCCGCGATGCGATTATGCTCGATTCCGGTGCTAGTACATCCCTTGCTTTTCAAGGAGAATCCTTGGTGGGATATACCCCCCGCCCCGTTCCCCATGTGGTGGCGTTGTTTCCTCCGGTGACAACGCCAAAATAAGCCGTCGTGGTCAAGCCTAGGCATTGATCTCCCCAGAAACTTGAGTAACAATACGAAAGTGTAACCCTGTTGCCTGCCAATGTCACTAGAATCCACCGCTGTAACCGACTACCCATCCTATGATTTGGCGATCGTGGGGGGAGGAATTGTCGGGACAACCCTCGCCTGCGCCCTGCAAGCGACAAATCTTAAAATTATCTTGATCGAAGCGCAAACCCTCGATCAATCCCTGCAAAAACCCCAAGCCTACGCGATTTCCTTGCTTTCTAGCCAAATTCTAGTGGAATTGGGGATTTGGGAAAAAATATCCGCCAAAATTGGTAGTTTTAATCAAATCAAACTCTCCGATGCCGACCATCCAGGGATTGTGCCCTTTAGCACCCAGGACCTCCATCGTCCCCACCTGGGCTATGTGGCTGAACATAAGGTCATCCTAGCCGCCCTCAACCATCAGCTCAGTAATAGTTCTAATTGCCAACACCTAAGACCCGCTCAAGTCCTGACCATCGACCATCAGCCCGGTCATGCCCTCCTGCACCTGCAACACCAAGGAACGCTCCTGACCATTGCCGCTAGATTAGTCGTCGGTGCCGATGGAGCCAAATCCCACACCCGCTCCCTCGCCGGAATTAAGACCAAAGGCTGGAAATATTGGCAATCCTGCGTTGCCTTCACAATCCAGCACCAAGCCCCCCAAAATGACATCGCCTTTGAGCGATTTTGGTCTAGCGGGCCCATGGGAGTGCTTCCCTTGCCGGGTAACCGTTGTCAAATTGTCTGGACATTGCCCCACGCGGAGGCTCAAAGGATCGCCAACTTAGACGAGCCAGACTTTTTAGCACAATTACAGCCACGATTAGGCGATAGCTTAGGCACCGTACAATTAGTCAGTCCCCGCCGTACTTTCCCAGTACAACTGATGCAAAGCGACCGCTACATCCAATCTCGCCTGGCTCTCGTTGGAGATGCCGCCCATTGTTGCCACCCCGTCGGTGGTCAGGGCTTAAACCTGGGTATTCGAGATGCCGCCGCCCTAGCCCAGGTAATAGAGCAAGCCCATCAACAGAATCAAGATATTGGTAGTCTAGATACCCTATCTGCCTACGAACGCTGGAGGAAGCCAGAAAATTTATTGATTTTGGTCTTTACTGATTTTCTAGACCGTTTTTTCTCTAATCAGGTCATGGTAGTCGTCACCCTACGACGCTTTGGACTAGAATGTTTACGCCGAATTCCTCCCCTTAAACTCTTGGCACTCCGACTGATGACCGGCTTGTTGGGGCGTCAGCCTCGATTAGCCCAGCGTTCCTAGGAAATTTCAACTCAGACAACGGAGATTTAGCGTTTCTGAAGAGACCTGCCACATTATCATTAAGTAAACCTGCCTAGGTTTTGACCACGACTTACCCTAGTGGGGTTTCATCACCCCCGTTAAAATCTATCCTCATCAAAAGGTGAAAGACTGATGCAACATGCCAATATGTCTTTTCCGATCAGCAAAACCTATTTTTTGGCGGGGTTACAATGTCCCAAGCGCTTGTGGTTAGCTATCTGTAAACCAGAATGGGGAACGCCCCCTTCCATCGCTGAACAACAACGCATTCGGCAGGGACAAGCCATTGGCGAATTGGCTCGGGAATCCTTTCCTGAGGGAATTTTAGTGGCCGGGAGCTTGCATCTTGTCCTAGAGGAAACCCGTCAGCTCATTGACCAAGGAGAAACCTGTTTATTAGAACCGGCCTTTATCTATGATGATATTTTAGTTCGCTGTGATGTTCTACGCAAATTGCCCATGGGGGGATGGGAGATTATCGAGGTTAAGTCCTCCACCAAAGTTAAGGATGAACATATCCCTGATTTGGCTCTACAACGCTATGTCCTAGAAGGCCAGGGATTAGTGATTGAAAGGACTAGCTTAATGTCGGTCAATGCTCTGGCTCAAGACTGGCAGAGCGTTGGTCAGCGCTTTAACTTCACCGATATGACAACTCAGGTGCAAATTTGGTTAAAACAACTCCCCCAACGCCTCGGGGAGTTTCGTTCTTTACTAAGTCAATCTGAGCCGCCGGATACTTTGGTCGGCAAACATTGTGACGAGCCCTTTCCCTGTGTTTTTAAGGCTCATTGCTGGCAGGGAATTCCTTCGCCTTCGGTGCTTAATATTCCCCGCCTATCGCCGTCTAAATTGCAAGAGTTAGTGATAAAAAATATTCTAGATCTAAAGGATATTCCTGCGGATTTTCGGCTCACCATTGCCCAACGCAGTTTTGTGGAGCGCATGATTGCCAACCAACCCCTGATCGATAAGCTAGACATTGAACAAGAATTGTCAAGATTAAAGTTTCCCTTGTATTTTTTTGATGTGGAAACCCTAAATACAGCTATTCCGCGGTTTAATGGTTTACGTCCCTATAGCCGCTGTATTTTTCAATATAGTTGTCATGTTTTAGATGACTCTGGGCAACTCCATCACTATGGTTATCTCCACGGCAAAAATTCTGACCCGCGCCGACCTTTGATTGAGTCACTCCTGGAGCATATTGGCGATCAGGGCTCTGTGGTTGTCTATAATTTGTCCTTTGAAGCCTCGGTTCTCAAGCAATTAGCGGTAGATTTTCCTGAGTATGCCCCTTCTCTGGAGTCTATTATTTCGCGGCTTTGGGATTTACAATTAATTTTTAAAAAAGCCTATCTCCATCCGGCCTTTCAGGGTTCTACTTCCCTGAAAAAAATTCTTCCGGTTTTGGTGCCAACCCTGGGTTACGATGCGTTAGAGATTAGATCCGGCAGTGAAGCGCCCTTAGTCTGGGAGGCGATGTTGGATTGCGATGATCTCAACCAACGAGGGGAAATGTTTAATAATCTCCAACATTATTGCCATTTGGATACCTTGGCTATGGTGGAAATTTATCGTGTTCTGCGGGCATTGGTCACAGACAACGCCTAGGCTTTTTCGGTTATTTTATAGTTTAAAAAAACAAAGTTGAAACATTGCTAATGCGTGCCCACTACCTACAACATGTTCCCTTTGAAGGCCTAGGCAGTATTGAGTCTTGGTTAGACGCGATGGGCTGGGAGATTACCTCTACTCGTTTTTTTGAATCAGTCACCCTTCCCGACCCAACGGCGATCGCCTTTTTGATTGTGATGGGAGGCCCCATGGGCGTCCATGATGAGGCAGACCTCCCTTGGTTAGTGGCAGAAAAACAATTTATTCGACGGTGTATCGACGCGAAAAAACCGGTTTTAGGCATTTGTCTGGGAGCCCAATTAATCGCCGCCGCCCTAGGCGCTCGGGTTTATGCCAATGGAGAACCCGAAATTGGTTGGTGGCCAATTCAGGGCTTGCCGTCAACCGGAAGTCAGGTCTTTCAATTCCCCGGCTTTCACACCGTATTTCACTGGCATGGAGACACTTTTGACCTACCGGAGGGAGCTGTTCATTTAGCCCAGAGTGACGCCTGTCAAAACCAAGCCTTTCAACTCGGTCGTGCCGTTATTGGGCTTCAATTTCACCTAGAAACCACGCCCGTATCTGCTCAGTCCCTGATTGCTCATTCTGGAGCGGATATGCGCCGGACATCTCAGTACATACAATCGGAGCAAGAGATTCTAGCGGCTCCCCCAGAACAATACGAAGACATTAATCAAATTATGTCTGACGTCCTTGACTTCCTCACCTCGGCTGACTTCCTGTCCGAGGAGTCCCTAGACCGCTAATCTAAGTAAGGACAGGTCGGAGGAAAATAACTGTGGCATTTAAAATTGGTTTGTTGGGTTTAGGGACAGTGGGCACTGGAACGGTGGAGATCCTCCAGGACCCCGTGGGTCGGAGTCCTTTACTCAAAGAAATTGAAATTTATCGGGTGGGAGTACGATCGCCAGATAAACCCAGGGCGGTCAATCTGCCAGCGGCGGTGATCACAACGGATTTAGAAAGTATTGTGACGGACCCTGAGATCAGTATTGTGGTGGAACTAATGGGGGGCTTGGAACCGGCTCGTTCTTTGATTCTCCAGGCGATCGCCCATAAAAAACATATTGTGACGGCGAATAAAGCAGTTATTGCTCGCTATGGCGACGAAATTTATACAGCGGCCAATGAAGCAGGGGTGTATGTCCTACTAGAAGCGGCGGTAGGCGGGGGCATTCCCATCATCAAGCCCCTAAAACAATCCCTGGGGGGCAACCGAGTCCAGAGCATTATTGGCATTGTCAATGGCACTACCAACTATATCTTGTCGCGCATGACCAGCGAGGGGGCTGAATTTGAAACTGTCCTAGCGGAAGCGCAACAGTTAGGCTACGCCGAAGCCGACCCTAGTGCCGATGTGGATGGCCTGGATGCGGCGGATAAAATTGCCATTCTCGCCTCCCTCGGCTTTGGCGGGCGGGTCAAACGCGAAGATGTTTTCTGTGAAGGCATTCGTCCGGTCAGTGCGGCGGATATTGCCTACGCAGATAAGCTGGGCTTTGTGATCAAACTCCTGGCGATCGCCGAGGGACAAAAGGGCGAAGAATCCGATCATCTGCAATTGCGAGTCCATCCCACCTTGATTAGCAAGGATCATCCCCTGGCCAATATCAATGGCGTCTACAACGGTATTTTGGTGACCGGCGACCCCCTAGGGCAGGTCATGTTCTATGGACGGGGGGCGGGCGCGGGGCCAACAGCCAGTGCTGTAGTATCGGACATGGTTAATATTGTCGGTATTCTCTCCAGTAGCGACGAAAATCCCGCCCTTGATCCACTGCTAAGCTGTACCCACCAGCATTATTGCCAAGTGACTCCCATGGAAGAACTATTGACTCGCTTCTATGCTCGTTTTCTCTGCCACGATGTTTTAGGGGTTATTGGACACCTGGGCATGAGTTTTGGTAACCATGGAGTCAACCTCGAATCGGTGGTGCAAATCGGACTCCAGGGCAATATTGCCGAAATCGTGGTAGTTAGCCACCATGTGCGCGAAGGCAATTTCCGAGCGGCTCTGCAAGAAATCCGAGACCTAACTGCCGTCAAAGATATTCCTAGCGTTCTTCGGGTACTTTGACCCCCTAAGCTAATTTATGCAAATCTCGTTTAGATACACCCTGCTGAGGGGGGCACTCGTGGCGGGGCTCCAACTGGCTCTGGTTTTGCCCGCCGCCATGGCGCAAACTCCCCCGGATAATAATTGCCCTCAACCCGCATTATCTCGGCTCAAACGCCATACCGTCCGGTTGGGAGAGACGATCCTGAGCATCGCCCAACGCTATCAACTATTGCCCGAAAGCCTGATCAGTCTCAATCCCCCGCTCAAGGGTAGCAACCCTAAGCCTGGGCAGGTCATTTTGATTCCGCCCTTTAATGGCATCCAGATCACTGCGCCAACGGGGGCAACCTGGCCAGACCTAGCTAAGGCCTATGGGATTCGGGCCGATGTTTTATTTGAGGTCAATGGCTGTGTCGTCAGGCCAACCCAGGTTTTTATCCCTGGCATTGCCCGTCGCCCGACGACGCCCAGCAAACCCGATACCTATAGTGGATTACCAAAGCGACCCCTAGCGGCGATCGCTCCCATGGGTCTTGATTATGGTTGGCAAAGTGCCAAAAATGACCCCAATAGTCGATTTTTTCACAGTGGCATCGACCTACTAGCCCCCGTGGGTACTCCAGTCCTAGCGGCGGCGGACGGCACCATCATCCTCGTCAGTCAGGAAGGCCCCTACGGGTTTTTGGTGGTGATAGACCATGGCAATGGACGACAAACTCGCTACGCCCAGCTCAGTCGCTTTTCGGTACAAGGGGGTGAAAAAATCAGGGCTGGTCAGGCGATCGGAGCTGTAGGCACCAGCGGCAAACCCGATATCAGCCAGCCCCATCTCCATTTTGAAGTCCGGTTTCGCTCCCCGGCGGGATGGGCGGCGGAAGACCCCAAGCTCCATTTACCCCAATAATCGTCAATAGAACTAACGCACGGATATACTAAGTCTGCCGGAATAGTGTACTGTAGTTATATTAGATCAATCTTTTAAGGGTAGCTATGGTTAAGAAAACGGACGGGAGTTTGACTCCTACTCAAAAAAAAGCCTTGGATTGGATTTTGGCCTATCGAGAAGAGCACGGCAAATCCCCCAGTATTCGAGACATTATGAGAGGGCTAAATCTGAGCTCTCCGGCCCCAGTTCAGGCTTCCCTAGAGCGTCTCAAAAGCAAAGGCTATGTAGACTGGAAGGCCGGAGCCACACGAGGGATTGTAATTTTACGCACAGCAGACCAGACCGACAGCCCGAACTAAGTATTTAAGTATTGCTTGCTGTTTTGGCCTGTTTAGGATTCTCTGCGAAAATGCTAAAGATTGGTAAATTCAAGTATCACATCTAAGTGTGGCGAAATTAGAGTGGGTCAAAATTTTCTGGATTGACTATGGAAGAATTACTACAACTCAGAGAGTTTGTCATGGCTGGCAATCTAGAGTCAGCCCTAGCCTTAATTGATGAACTAGAGGAAATGAGCAAGGACGATAAGATTAATAAGATTTATAGTTATTGTTTGGTGCTTTTAGTTCATTTGATAAAACAACAAGTAGAAAAAAGAACGACTCATTCTTGGGATGTCTCCATTCGTAATGCAACTACCGCCATTAATCGTGTCAATAAACGTCGTAAAGCCGGAGGTTATTACCTAAATCGCTCGGAGCTGAAGGAGCTTCTTGCTGAAGCCTACGAACAAGCCGTAGATAATGCGGCTCTAGAAGCCTTTGGTGGAATTTATGATGCAAATACTCTAGGAAAAATGGTGGATAAAGAATCGCTTTTTGAACGAATATTCGAGCTGGTGTGATGGACTCTAGACTGGAGTGTATCTTAGTTTTGCAACTTGACCCTTCTCCATTCTTCGACTACGCTCAGGGAAAGGGCTACCTAAATTCTTGATATTGTCATCAAAGTATTAAGGTCTGGGGAAGTTCTTTCGCCCGTAAGCTTTAAGTTCTGGCCAGACAGAATCGAGCTGGCTGTTAGCGGTTGAATTAGGCTCAATTGCCAATTCCATCCAAAGGCAACGGTGATCAAAAAACATTGTTTTACCCATGAACCAATCAGCTAGTTTAAGGGGATTTAGAATTGTGTTTTTTAAGTTATTATTTCTTTGATGGGCAAAATCACCATGACGAGTGACAGCCTTTCCAAAGGGGGTGATGCAACTGGCCAAAAAAGTCCTATTGTTATCAGTAAATTTGAGGGTTTCTTTGGTGGGGGAAACTTGGCGTTGGCTCTGCCTAAAAATTTTGGACATTTCTAAATCTGGCTGGTCATCTCCGTAATATAAACCGAGATTGCCAAAGGTATTAATAACGTATCTTAGGGTTGCAGTTAGCTCTGCTTCTGCATTTTTGTAGAAATAACGTCGTCCATCCATCACGATATCAGAACCATTTTGAGCTGCGCGAATGGCCAAAAAATCTTCTGAGCTAAGGGGAGAATCTTGTGATTTTCTGGCGTCCATTGCCGCTTCTGATATATTGACTTGATTTGGAGCTAACGCCTCACTACCGACCAAATCCCAACCGGGAAGATTAATGTTGGCAGGGAATTGATAAGCAGTAATTTTATTGGCACCTCCATAGGGAGAAAATAAAATATAGGAAAATATCAAAATCAAACTAACAGAAAAAATTGTAATGCCCCAAGAAACTTGAGATTTCTTTTCTCGTAAATCTTCTATTATTTGATCGCTGGGATCATCTGTTAAATTCCCAGAATCCTTCCAGAAAATAACACCCCAAAAACAAGCAAGGGCGATGATCATAAAAAAGTTAGAGCCGGAAGTTCCATGCCAATAGGCAAAGGCTTCTTTGTCATTAACGACCAATGCCATAACTGCAATTCTAATTACCGATAAAGGAAAGCTAATGACAAGACTTGCAATTAAATAAAAGAAAAAATTCTGAATCAGACTAGGATGAAAAAGCCACAGAATCATTAATAAATTTATAAAAAGAATTAAAAAAGGTAATGCTGTGCAACCCGAATAAACATCGACGGCTCCACCATTAACATAAATAAATGTTGATTCGACCTTTGAGTTGAAGCCAAAATACCAGAGGATAAATGAGGCTGTTTGAGCCGAAACTTCGTTGATGATGTCATATTTTGCTGTTAATTCCTCTGCACCTGGAGAAATAGAGCTAATCCAGGTAATGCCAAATAGGAGTTTCCAGTAATGCTTGATACCGCTAAAGCCATCAGCTAATAATACCAGACTGAGCATCATTAAAGGTGCTATCAATGCCCAGGCAACCTTTACTTCACTCTGGTATAGAGAGAAAATTTTGAAGGCAATTAAACAGCTCAATACTCCCCCTAATACCTGGGGAATTAAATGGTTAGAAAATCTTAATTTTTTTGGATTACTATAATAAAAATAAAAGGCAGACCCATAGAAAATCAAGAGAACAATACTACTTTCAATGGGTTGTGCGCTTCGCCAAAGCGAAAGAAAATGAATAATTGCCAATAGACAAAATACAGCCCCTAGCATGACGCGCTTGTCTGATATTTTATTCAGATTGGGAAGGGATATTTTATCTAGGATCATATTATTTAGCAACTCTAAATTTATGGCAAAATCATTTACAGCTATTCGATTAATGTCTTTAATTTGCGGGTTTTAAACCAAAGAATAGTATTGGCGATGCTAAAAATAAACAACTGAAGTAGGGTTCTTATCGATGCTTTCCATTGATTTTTTTGCTTAGAGCTGATTGCCATATTGGCTTCTCTGATTAATTTTTCCTTGGCTTCTGGTAACTTGTTTTGTATTTCTTGCTTTAAGCCATTAACAGTACTTTGGGGTGTATAGGAGAGATTAAGCCCTAATCCTTGCCCGATTTCTAATAATTGTCTGATGTCGCTAATTGAATTGAGATTAGCCTCAACCTGGCTAATGACAGTTTGTCTTGCGGTTACTTGACTTTTGATCTGTTCAGATTCAGTATTATTGATACGTAATGTATCGACAATAACCAGCGGCATTCCCATAATAAAAATAAAAGCGAGCAATAAGAGAAAAGTTCTAAATAAATTAATAATAAGAATTTCAATGGGTCTAATCTTGGCGATGGTCTCACGGGAAAATGAGGTTAACATGAACCCAAAGCCAATCAATATTCCCCAGGTATGATTAGCAACGGAACCCAGTGAGGCTAGCTCCCAAACTGGGTCTTGTAACCGGAGGGGAATGATTACAAAAATACAATCGGCGATCGACATTGTCGCCATAAAATAGCCGATAATTGGTAATCCCCGGAGGACACCACTGATTAGGAATTGATTCCTGCGGAAGTCAGTGAATTCACGGGGAAGAAATTGATACCGTGTCAACTCAAAGGTATCTTGGATGGAGCGAACCGTGTTTTTTTTTAAACGGTTTAAACGGGTGTTCATGAGTAGATAAATGTAATTAAACTAATCATAGGTTTTATCCCCCTAAATCCCCCTTGAGAAGGGGAATTTCAAACTTTGGTCTTGTCAGTTCCCCCCCCTTTCAAACCGGAGCTTTAGTGAGGAGGGCTAGGGGAGATTTCATAAATATCAATAAAAAAAATCCAAGTAGGCACACCTGGAAATCTAATAAGTTGATATTCTGGCTGGAACGTGCCAATTCTGGTGAAAAACAGTCCAGAATATCCTAGATAACTCGCTTATGCATCTTGGGTCACACCGGACTGAATTAGATTTAAAGTCACTTGGGAGCGCTTGCGTCTGCGTAACCAGAACATACCACCGACAATGACACTCATGCCAACAACAGGCAAGGCATCGGTTTCGAGAGGAACACCGACGACCGATGAGCCAGTCGTGAAAAAGCGATTGACTTCGGTTGCCCCATTGTCGGCGACAATAAACTCACCAGAACGAGGTAGGGGGTTCGTAACGTCAAATAAGGTTGTGGAGCCCAAAGGACCTAGTGTAGATTGAAATTCGAGTGCAAGGTTTCGACTATTTGTATTGGCTGGAGAGGAAGGAAACGGCGACGTATACGAGAATATCACGGATGTTGATGAAGGAATAAGGATGATACTACTGGTACTGGGGTTGTACGTAATGGCCGACGCACTAGTGGAGGGGAGACTGATGCTCCAATTTGTGTATTGATTCAAGGAAGAATCGTAGAAAAAAGTGCCGGTAACAACTTGATTACTTGGAATGGTTACGTTCTGAAAATTATATTGGATAGCAACGGCATGGGCGGGGGCGTTGGTGGCGACTAGTCCGGCGCCGACAAGCCCAAGGATTAGGGGCAATCTAGATTTGAGGTTAGTCATTAGGGTTAGGGGTTGGTTGGATAAATGATGAATAAGGATAACAAAATGCGAGCCTGTTGGTGGATGCTCACTGGGGGAAACCAGACGTTGTCCTGATCTTAGCTACTTTTCGGTGAGAATAATGATTTTTTTTCACTATCCCTCCATTAAGATACGGGTAGATATATCTAGCAGAATCATACCCCGTTAGATATAATTATTCAAGTAATTCATATTAAAATTTCTTATTGCGGCAAGTTCCGAGCTCTATAAAAAAGTTCCAAGCTTTGGCGATCGCCAACAAAACGCCAATGCCAGGGTTCATAGCTAATGCCCTGAGGATTATCCGCCGTAAAGGATAACTCAAAACTATACTTGGCGGCGTTATTTTCTAGCCATTTAAAGGCTTGGGTATTCTCAAAGGAAATTTGTAAATTGGTGGCGGGCGCTTGTCCATCGCCAATGTCAACGGCATAGCCCGTGTGGTGTTCACTATAGCCAGGGGGCGCACTCACTTCCGCCCGTTGGCGGGTTTCTTGGTTGCGTTGTTGTTTAATGGCAAAAAAAAGTTGATCCTGTTCCTGCACGGTGCGAAAGGCAGAAATGGGAGTCAGCGTTACTCCCGCACTCCGGGCCGCCCGTTGCATCGCCAAAAACTGCTCGGCGGCGGCTTTGCGTAGGCGCAGTCTGCCATCGGAACTAATAGCGATCAAGTCAGCGGCGGGAGCTTCGTTGTAGGGGAGATGCCCCAAAACATTATCCACCGGCTCGGTCGAGGGTTCGTTACTGGGTGTTGGCGTTGGGGTCACCACCGGCGTGGGCTGGGGACGCCAAACAACCATCATTGCCAGCAGGATTAGTGCTAAACCGGCAACCACCGCCGACATGAGTGCCCAGGGAAATTTTTGTTTTGGCGATGATGAGGCGGGACGCTCCCGAATAACCTCAGGAATTTCCCCCGCCGGATGACTTTTGGGAGACTGATGACTGCGATTCGCTTTACCCATGGGCTATGGCCTGACCTAAAAGGCGATTAGTGAGCCGCCACTCCCTCGGACCGGGCCGCGAGTTGAACGGCACTGGCAACGGTGGGCGCTACCCGTGGATCAAAAACGGACGGAACAATGTGTTCCCGGTCAAGAGTATTCGGGGCAACCAAAGAGGCGATCGCCTTGGCGGCTTCTAAATACATGGTATCGGTAATAGTTCTGGCCCGACAGTCCAAGGCTCCGCGAAATATCCCCGGAAAGGCCAAAACGTTATTAATTTGATTGGGATAATCACTGCGCCCGGTGGCCATAACGGCGACATCGTGACGAATCAACTCTGGCTGAATTTCAGGAATGGGGTTGGCCATGGCAAAGACAATCGGGTCTGGGGCCATGGATTTGACCATGGCAGGGGAGACGACTCCCGGCGCACTTACCCCCAGGAAAATATCGGCTCCTTCCATGGCATCGGCCAGGGTTCCGCTTTTTTCTACGGCGTAGACTAATTTTTGAGCATTGAGGTCACTACGACTCGTAGATAAAATTCCCTTGGAGTCACAGAGCAAAATTGTCGTCGCTCCGGCTTTGTTCAACAAGGCGGCGATCGCCAGTCCGGCGGCTCCAGCGCCATTAATCACAATCCGCACGGTTTCCATGGATTTATGAACTAATTTCAGGGCATTGATCAAGGCGGCTAGGGTAACAATGGCAGTGCCGTGCTGGTCATCATGGAAGACCGGAATATCGAGTTCCTGCCGCAGACGGTCTTCGATTTCAAAACAACGGGGCGCGGCAATATCTTCGAGGTTAATCCCGCCAAACACCGGCGCAATCAGCTTCACGGCCTTAATGATTTCTTCCGTGTCTTGGGTTGCTAAACAAATGGGAAAGGCATCAATACCGGCAAATTCTTTGAATAACATCGCTTTGCCTTCCATGACCGGCAGAGCGGCCTCGGGGCCTAGATTTCCTAACCCCAAAACGGCACTGCCATCGGTCACCACCGCTACAGTATTGCCTTTGATGGTCAGAGAATAAACCTGGTCAGGCTCCTGGGCGATCGCCTTACAGATGCGCCCGACTCCAGGGGTATAGGCCATGGCCAGATCCGACTGGGAGGTGAGGGGAATACGGCTTTGAATCGTGATTTTGCCCTGGCGGTGTAGATCAAAAGTGCGGTCAGAGACCTGTAATAATTTGATGCCCTCGAGGGACTTTACCGCTTCTACAATGCGTTCGGCATGGTCTTCGCTCGAAGCGTTAACGGTAATTTCCCGTTGGGTAATTTTGAGATTACTTTCGATCAGGGAAATTTGCCCAAAACTCCCCCCTTGTTCGGCGATCGCCTGGGTTACCTGGGCTAGAGTCCCCGATTGATTGGGCAATTCAAGACGTAGATTGAGGCTATAGCTAGGGTTGGGGGTTAGGTTGACCATAAATAAAAATAAAAGATTTCTGATGATTCTAAGAATACACAACTATTCCGGCCCTTCTTGCCATTTTCATACCCAAACGGTCAAGAAACACTGGCATTGGCTAGCGAGTGGTTTTGTATGTTCCATGGCGCAAGACTTCCTGCACCACCAGGGTTTGCTCGGCGCTGTAACCCGCAAAACTCCGGGTGGCGGTGAGCACCACCTCCACTCCCACGCCGGGTTTGGCATACTGTTCAGGAATGGGCAATTGACCCAAATTAATCACCAGGCGATCGCCATTAACCGTCACCAGGCGATCGGGAATTTCCCCTGCAAACTTGGTTGAATAAGTACTAGCAGGACGAAAACGAGGGTCTTCATCGGTGACATTGTACTCAACCCTGAATTTTGTCGCCACCAGGTTAGACCGGTCGGCTTTATCTACCAAAAATAACTTTAAGCCTGTCCCATTACCCGCTAAAACCAACTCATCGAGGCGGGTGGCTTCGCTAGAGCGTAGGGCGTTATAAACCACAAACTCCGTCACATTGCCCCGTTTTTGTGCGGCCCCCTCCAGCCAAAGCTCCCCAGGGAAGGAGGTTTGAATCTCCTGATTAGCATCCAGAGAAAGGGTCAGCGGTAGATTAGCCACATTATTAAAGGGTTGAGGGGCATTCCAGAGCAGCAAAAATGACCGCTCCAATCGCTCCGTCAACAGTAAGTATTGATCATCAATGACGGAACCGGTTGCCAACAACGCTTGGGCTCCTTGGCGCGTTTCCCATTTATTTTTAGATAAGGTAAAACCTTGGTCTTTGACCGTTGCTAGAGTTACCGTGGCCGTGGGTCGGTCTGCCTCTAGGGGTTTATTGAGATTCAGTAACGTCAGTTTTCCTGGCAATCCGTCCCGTCCGGGTAATCCCCGTGTTCCATTCAAGCCATTGCGCCCATTCTGACAACGAAACTCCTGGGTATTGCAACGATAATCCGCGTCCCCCGGCTTGCCAAAACAACGTTCCACTGTCCAATAGGGCCGAGTACATTGACAACCGGCACTGGCCTCTCCCCCCTCACCGGGTTGCCCGCCTTTGCCTCCAGCAGCGGTGACCAAAATTTGGCGTAAATTGTCAAAATTGGTCGTATAAATGCTGATCGAGCCGGCATTGCCCCCGTCCCCTCCATTCCCCCCATTACCGCCATTGCCTCCATCCGCCGACACCAGATTTTGGGTGACGTTTTCGGGTTGTTTTCCACAATCAGGAGCCTTGGCTTCACCGCCATTTTGACCATTCTCCCCATCCCGGCCCGTCAAATTTAGGGTCAGGGGAGCACCATCGGCAAAAATAGTGACATTTTCTGAAGCACTCCCCGATCGCCCCGAGTCTCCTGTCTTGCCAGCACTACCCCCTTGGCCGTAGGGGGTGGCTCCCGGCGCTTGAGCCAGGACAAAACACTCTTGCTCTGTTAGGGGCTTGGCTGAAACCCCCGTCGATATAGCAAGCAAAAGGCAGGAAAAAACGAGGGAACAATGACCAACAAAACGCATGGGACGTGAATAAACCAAAGAGCTTGACTTAATTTCTAGGGTTGACCCGACGGTATTGATTTTTGTTTCCCGTCACTCTCCTTCTCGAATTAACAATTTTTCTGCGGGCTTGACTTTGCAGATGTCCCCCTCAGCCCTAAACTTGACTTGACAGGTGTAAAAGGCAGTCGTGAGGTCTTCTTGTGAAACGAGTTTTAGCAATCATTTTGGGCGGTGGCGCGGGTACCCGCCTTTATCCTCTTACAAAACTCAGAGCGAAACCTGCCGTCCCCCTAGCGGGCAAATATCGATTAATTGATATTCCCGTCAGTAATTGTATCAATTCAGAAATTGTCAAAATTTATGTGTTGACCCAATTTAATTCCGCCTCGCTAAATCGACACCTAGCGCGGGCCTACAATTTTGCGGGCTTCCAGGAAGGATTTGTCGAAGTATTAGCCGCTCAACAAACGACGGACAATCCCCAGTGGTTCCAGGGAACGGCGGATGCCGTGCGTCAGTATTTGTGGTTATTTCGGGAATGGGACGTTGATGAGTATTTGATTTTGTCGGGCGATCATCTCTATCGCATGGACTACAGTGCTTTTGTGCACAGACATCGGGATACCAACGCCGATATTACCCTTTCGGTGGTTCCGGTGGATGCCAAGAAAGCCACGTCCCTCGGATTAATGAAAATTGATCAAAAAGGACGAGTTATCGACTTTTCCGAAAAACCCAAGGGAGAGGCCCTGGCCCAAATGGAAGTGGATACAACGCTTCTGGGCTTAACAGCGGATAAGGCAAAAGAGAACCCTTTCATTGCCTCGATGGGGATTTATGTATTCAAGAAAAAAATTCTTGAAGATTTGTTGAAATTACATGAATCCGCCACGGATTTTGGCAAGGAAATTATTCCCTCGTCAGCCGATGAGTTTAATCTCCAAGCATACTTATTCGATGGTTACTGGGAAGATATTGGAACCATTGAGGCGTTTTTTGATGCTAATTTGGCCCTGACCAAGCAGCCATCCCCTCCCTTTAGCTTTTACGACGAGAAAGCGCCGATTTACACCCGTGGGCGCTATTTACCACCGACCAAGATGCTGAACTGTAATGTGACTGAATCCATGATTGGAGAAGGCTGTATTCTCAAAGACTGTCGGATTCATCACTCGGTATTGGGGATTCGCACTCGCATTGAAGCAAATTGCACCATTGAAGATGCGCTCTTGATGGGGTCTGATTTCTATGAAACCCTACCGGAGCGCTCCTCTAACCTTGATTTTGGTCAAATCCCGGTGGGCATTGGTGAAGGAACCACCATTCGTCGGGCCATCATTGATAAAAATGCACGCATCGGCAAAAACGTGATGATTGTCAACAAAGAGGGGGTTGAGGAAGCAAACCGTGAAGAATTAGGCTTCTATGTCCGCAGTGGCATTGTTGTAGTGATCAAAAACGCGACGATCGCCGATGGTACTGTTATCTAAGTCTAGGGATAATTGACCCTTGCCATCGTAGTTGACCTCCCTGGATGGGGAGGTTTTTGATTTTTAGTAACCGCTTGAATTGCCAGGACGAGTGTGGGAAGATCGAAAACGAAATACTTAATGCAATTGCTCTATGACCTCTGAAGCTCTTCAGTCCCTGCTAGAAGCGGTAGCCCAAGGAAAGACCAGTCCCGGTCTGGCCCTTGATCACCTCAAGAATTTTAGCTTTCAGGCGATCGATGACTTTGCCAAAGTTGACCACCATCGGCATCTTCGTACTGGGTTTCCCGAGGTGATTTGGGGCCCAGGCAAAACCCCAGAGCAAATTATCCAGATCGTGAAAGCCTTGGGGGCCAACCATTCTACCGTCATCGCCACCCGCATTGATGCCCCCGTCGCCGAGATCTTGACCCTGGCTATTCCCCAGCTAAGTTATTATCCCTTGGCGCGGATTTGCGCTCTGATTCAAGGGGAGTTAGAGATCAATCATCCGGGGGTAATTGGCATACTCACCGCTGGAACCGCCGATCTAGCCGTTGCCGAGGAAGCGGCCATCACTGCCACACTCTCTGGATTTCAAGTTCAGCGCCTGGGAGATGTGGGGGTCGCCGGACTGCATCGACTGTTAAGTTATCGAGAGCTGATCGAAAAAATGGATGTGGTGATCGTAGCGGCCGGAATGGAGGGAGCCTTGCCCAGTGTGGTAGCCGGTCTGGTGGATTGTCCCGTGATTGGAGTTCCCACCAGCGTCGGCTATGGGACTAGCTTTGGCGGAGTCGCGCCTTTATTGACCATGCTCAATTCCTGCGCGGTGGGAGTCGGGGTCGTCAATATTGACAATGGCTTTGGAGCTGCCATATTGGCCGCTCAAATTCTGCGGACTGCCCAACGCCTCTCTCCCCTCGGCGCACCGCGTAGCGGATCTCTGCGAGATCGTTGATTAGATCCTTGTGCCGACTCTTTCGGCTGAGGTTATGGTGTTTGGCTCTTTTTGCTGGGTGGCTTCTCGCACCGCCTCGACAAAATGAGACACTCGAATGGGGTCGATGGGCTCAGTAATCTGGCCATTTCGTTTCAAGGAACTCGCCACAATCACTCCATCGGCGGCCTGCATTAGCTGACCGACATTATCCCAATTTGCACCACTGCCGATGAAGACAGGAGTGGATTTGGCGGCGGCTTTAGCTAATTCTAAGTCTTCGAGGCTCGGAGGGCTCCCCGTCGCCCAACCCGATAAAATAACGCCATCCGCTAAGCCGCGCTCGATGGTGTCTTGAACCGCCGTTGTTAAATTAGGGGTTCCTAAGGGACGAGCGTGTTTCACCAATACATCGGCTAAAATTGCGACGTCGGAGCCTAGTTCCCGGCGAAATCGCAGTAACTCGTGGGCATTTCCTTCAATTAATCCTTGATCCGTAGCCATGATGCCGGTTAAAACATTGACGCGGATAAACTGGGCATTGACACAGGAGGCAACGGCGATCGCGCTGGTGGCATCATTACGTAATAGATTAATACCAACAGGAACCACCACTAAATTCATAATGCGGTCCATGATCAAGGTAATGGCACTGACCACCGCGGGGTTGACCTGAGATTTAGTGAAGGGGGCATCAAAAAAATTTTCGACAATGATACCATTGACCCCTCCCGCCGCCAAGGCAGTGGCTTCTTGTTCTGCCCGCTCAATGACAGCTTTTAAACTTCCGCCCCAGCGGGCAGACGTCGGTAACGGCAAAAGATGGACAACGCCAATAACCGGGTTGCGGGTTTGGAAAGTTTGAATTAAATCCACTGCACTTAAGATCCTAATGCACCGCGATGGAGCACCGTTTGTTCATGGGCCACATAGAATCTTACCAAAGAAATGGGTCTGATGCAGGATGCAGAGCCACGACTTTCTCAAAACCTAGTGGTTAAGTTTTTGCCGGTGCCTCCATCCTCAGGAGCCAGAAATGGTTTAAGGTTGATGCCTCTGCCGTTTTGGACTGGAGAACTAGATAAAGACTGGAGAGCCCGAGGATTTAGCAATTTTCCCAACCAGGAATGTTGAGAATTAGTGCCTGCGGCAAAGGCATTGACGCCCTGGGTCATTTGTCCATTATCCGCTACGGTCAAAGAGGCAAAGACCTGGTTCCGGACTGTCTCCGCATTTTGTCCTGGGGGAACTGTCAGCACAATGCGGCATTGAGGAATAGCACTGGTGGTAGCACAAATCGTTTGATAACCGTTTTCATACCCCGTGCTCAATTCGGCTAAGCCATCGGGTCGATAAATTTCTAAGCGACGGCTAATTTCTTGACAACGGCGCTGGGCGCTCCAACCATTCCCGAGAGTTCTAGGAATAGCCCAGGGGTAAGCCTGGCCCGATTGGTTGGGGGGTAAGTACATAACCGTATATTGTCCGTTGTGATACTCGCAGGTAAAACGGGGATTCGAGGAGCTTGAGCTGGTATTTCCCCCGGGTGGCGGTAGCCGGGATTCGCCATTGATGATGATGTCGGGGAGCGGGGCCGGTTGGGCGATCACCATGGAGTCCTCTAGATGGAGCCCCATCCAAGCAACCCCAGTACTGAGTAGGACAAGCTCTAAACGAGCCATCGCATTAGTCATCACAATCACCTGAATACGGGAATATGATTTCCAGTTAATCAGAGACCTATTAGAGTTAGGGGCGGTTATTAGCCAGTTTGGCGATCGTCAATCCAGAATCCAGCTAATTCCACTTAAATCCACCTAACTCCCCTTACCCAGGATTGATTATGCAAACATTTGGGTGATTAAGGATTGGTAATGGTCTGTCACCACCGGACGTTTGACTTTCAAAGTTTGAGTCATCATGCCATTCTCCTGGGAGAAGGGCTCGAGAATGAGCCGGAACGTTTTGATCTGATCATCGGCGCGGTAACCAGGGCGATTTTTGACTTCTCGACCCAATTCCTGACGAAAAAGATTAATTACTTCCGAACGATAGAGGTCACCCTTTTCTATCTCCGCAGGGTCTGTCCCATCGGCTAGAATTTGCAAGGATAAATTTTGGGTCTGAGCCCATTGCATCAAGGCATCCAAATTCGGAACAATCAAAGCACCGAGGGATTTTTGGTCTTGTCCCACCAGCATAATTTGATCAATATAAGGACTACGAACACAGGCATCCTCAATCGGTTGCGGTTCAATATTTTCGCCGTTGCTCAGAACAATAGTATCTTTTGCTCGCCCTGTTAAGACCAAGTCTCCCTGGGGAGTCAGCCACCCCAGATCGCCGCTATCAAACCAGCCGTCAGAGTCGATCACCTTTTGGGTGGCTTCGGGTTTGCCATAATAGCCTTGCATCACCTGGGGGCCGCGAATCAAAACCAGACCCTTGGCTTCAGGGGGTAGAGGACGACGGCTTTCCGGGTCAACAATACGAATCTCAGTTTGAGGAATGGGTTGTCCAGCAGAATAACGGAGGTTGTGCTGGGGCATGCGGGCATTGGTCACCGGAGAGGTTTCGGTCAAGCCGTAGCCTACCAGGACAGGAACATTGACAATTTCATAGAAATCATCTAAGTGTCGCGCCAGGGAACCGCCGCCACTAATCAAGGTTTTCAGTTCTCCGCCCGTGGCCGCTCGGATTTTCTGGTACACAATTTTATCGCCCAAGGCGTGGAGTGGGGCCAAGATCATGGCTTGTAATTTTGCCCAAAACCTATCCCCGGCGGAGGCGTGGAGGTGGGCCAAGCTCAAATTATCGGCAATACGCTTGGCCAAAATATACTGTTTCGAGAGGGCAAAAAATAGATTAATGACCTTTTGCTGAGTTGCGGATTGGTCTCGAAATTGCTTTTGAATGCCTTCGTAGAGGGATTCCCAGAGACGAGGCACTGCCACCATATGCTGGGGTTTAATTTGTTTTAAATCATTTTTAAAGGTGCGAATACTCGTGTAAATGAGGGTACAACCCTGGGAAAGGAGAAAATACTCGGCACTGCGCTCGTAGGAATGCCAAGAGGGCAAAATACTTAAGAACCGATCGCCGGGTTGCGGTTGCAGGATCGCTTTTAATTCACAAACTTGATGGAGCAAGTTGCCATGGGAAAGCATCACCCCCTTCGGTTGCCCCGTGGTGCCGGAGGTATAAATTAAGGTCGCCAAGGAGGATTTGCTTTGGGGAGACGGGCGCAGAGGTTGACCTTGACCGAGGTCTAGCACCTGTTGAAAATTGAGTTGACGAGGAGAAGCCTGCGGGTCTGGGGTCTCAGCCGAGAGAAAAATAATAAACTTGAGGGGAAAGTCTTCCGGCTCTAACCCTAGGCGAGTTAGGGTTTTTAGGTCTTCGACAATCAGGGCGACACTATCACTATCCCGGAGGATGTAGCGTAATTCTTCCCGGTCAGCTTGGGCAGAACGCACCACATTGGCAGCTCCGGCTAAAATACTGCCTTGGTCGGCCACTAGCCAGCGGGGACTATTATCGGCAAAGATAGCAATTTTTTCATCGGTTTGCAGACCAAGTTGCTGTAATCCTGAGGCGAAGCTTTTCAATAAGCCATAGAGCTTACTATAGCTCCATTTTATTGCTGGTTTACTATGGGGGTCATGCAGTGCGGGGATATCAGCAAATTTCTGAGCGGCGATCGCCCAAATTTCTGGCAGTGTTTGCAGAGACGAATAATCAATAAGAGTAGCCATAGTCAAATAATCTCTAACGAATCAAAAAACTAGATAATGAAGTATCCATAGTCTAGGTCTTCAAGGTAAGATTTGAACCTCAATGCTGACAGTTTATACGCAGTCTGCCCAAGGACAGCGTTGGTTAGAGCAATACCGTCATCAATGTCCTATTTTCACCTGTTTACTGGGATTTACCGATACCTGTCTCATCCCTGGTATTTCCGCCGCCGGTAATACGCCCCAGGCTCGCCAAACCACGGCGATCGCCGATGCAGAATTTTTGATCAACGGTGTTCAAGCCCAGCCCTACTATGCCCTACCGCCTCTTTCTGCCGGGGTTTCCCCGGTCTTTATTACGCGGGCAGTCACAGAGAGTCTCAATATCCTAGTCCATCTATTTAATACGGGCCTAGTGATCGCCCCTGCGGTTCCGGCCATAGATCTAGGCGGCATCCCGGCCCGCTGTGTTTCCACGGGGCAAGCCCTCCCCCTGGCGATGGTGCATCATCTTTTTCAGCAAGGACTGATCTGGGGTGAAAAACTGGCTCAATCGGCCTCCTATCTCATTATTAGTGAATGTGTGGTAGGGGGAACCACCACCGCATTGGCCTTGCTAACGGCCCTGGGCATCGATGCTAGGGGTAAGGTCAATAGCAGTCATCCCCACTGTAACCATCAACAAAAATGGGACATTGTCGAGCAGGGTCTAAAAACTATCTCCGCTATCACCGACCCCTTTGCCCTCGTGGCTGCCATCGGAGACCCAATGCAGATTACCGCGGCTGCCATGGCGATCGCCGCTAGTCGGCATGGAGGAGTTTTATTAGCCGGTGGTACGCAAATGCTGGCGGTCTATGCCCTGATTCAACGCCTGCTCCAAACCCAAAGCCTAGGGGCAAACCTAGAGCAAATTGTGGTGGGAACCACTCGCTGGGTGGCCGAAGACCCCACGGGGGATACCGTCGGCTTGGCAAAGCACCTCGCTCCGGTGCCCTTAATTGCGACTCAACTGAGTTTTGCTGATTCTCGTTATCTCGCCCTGCAACGTTACGAAGCGGGATTTGTGAAAGAAGGAGTCGGGGCCGGGGGCATGGCGATCGCCGCTCATTTGTATGGCGATTGGCATCAAACTCAACTCTTGGGAGCGATTGAAACACTACTGGATCGTTACTTTCACGGCAACTCGTAACTTACTATGACTCTTATCATTGCCGGAGAACGCAGTGGCGTTGGCAAAACCACCATTACCCTGGCGATCCTGGCGTTTTTAGCTCAAAAACAAGCAAAAGTCCAATCCTTCAAGGTTGGCCCGGATTACATTGACCCGATGTTCCATAGCCAGGTCACCGGGCGACCCTGCCGCAATCTTGACCCGATCCTAACCTCAGAAGCCTACGTCCAATCCTGCTTTGCACGCCATTGCCAGGGGGCAGACTATGCCCTAATTGAAGGCGTAATGGGACTTTTTGATGGGGTTCCCTTTTGGGGGGTCGCTGATTACGCCTCCACTGCCCATATCGCCCGATTACTCAAACTTTCCGTTATTTTAGTGGTGGATTGTAGCCGCCTATCCGGTTCCGTGGCCGCGCTGATTTGCGGCTACAGAGAGTTTCATCCCCAGGTCAACTTGGCCGGAGTAATTTTCAATCGGGTCGGCAGTTCTCGCCATTTGACCCTACTCCAGGCAGCGATCGCCCCTTTGAAGGTGACTCTATTCGGTGCAATATATAGAAATGATGCCCTGACCCTCGGTGATCGCCATTTGGGCCTGATTCCGACAGACGAAATCAACAATCTAGCCGACTATTTTCAACGCCTCGCGGAGCTTGCCCAGACGAGCCTGGACTGGGAAAAGCTATTGCCCTTACTCCAGTGCTCCCATTCTTTGGAACAAGGACACCAAAAAATCGACGATTTCGAGCCTTTCCCTACCCGCCCGACCATTGCCATCGCCCGCGACGCCGCCTTCAATTTTTATTATCAAGATAACCTCGACCTGCTTCAAGACCTGGGAGCTGAGCTGATTCCCTTTAGTCCGTTGCACGATCAATCGTTGCCAGCGAGAACCCAGGGACTATATCTCGGGGGTGGTTTTCCCGAAGTGTTTGCCGCGCCCTTGAGCCAAAATTCAATCCTACGCGGGCAACTCCAGCAAAAAATCCGCCAGGGAATGCCCGTCTACGCCGAATGTGGCGGACTGATGTATTTGGGAAAACGCATTACTGACTTAGACCAAAAAACCTATGCCATGGTGGGAATCCTGACAACGGAATCCGTAATGGCTAAAAAACTCACCCTTGGTTATCGTCAAGCAACCGTTATGCTCAAAAATACCTGGGTTCCCAAAAAACAGATTATCCATGGCCATGAATTCCATCGTTCTGTCCTCAAAACCCTTCCCTCTGAGCCGCTATTTCATTTAAAAGGACTCCTGCCCCAAGACCCCATTACAGCGGAAGGATGGTGTCGTCCCCCGCTCCATGCCTCCTATCTTCATCTACATTTTGGCACTTTGCCGGATTTACCCCGAAATTTTATCAAAGCAGTCTTGCATTTCTCAAATGCTTGCGTTAATTTATAGGAGTTAACCCAATAATTAAAGTCCATACAGGAATACAGGAGGTGATGTCCATGGTAGAGAGTAGTAAATGCATGGGTCATCTGAGCGATTATAGCCGGCTGTGCGCCGGAGCTGTTCTTTAAGTTAAGCGTTCCCTTTTATCTGAACCCTTAACCGAGAGTCCCATCCGGCAGTTAGGTTTCAATCAGAATCGACCCGACTAGACCGCTTCTTCAGTTCGCTGGGGGAGCGGATAGCTTTTGGGGGGTTAATGTGAGGAAATCGTGAAAATTTCCGCCCCTAATTTAACCATTACTTATTAGATAGCCAGAGATAGATTAAGAAAATGTTATCTAATCACCAATCAGAAAAATCTGTGTATAATAATATTGATTGTAGGAATACCCTATACTCAACCCATAGGTGTGAGGAAAACTTAAATATGCTTAAACTATCCTGGAAATCTTTGCTAGTCGGCCCTGCTATTATGGGTGCCGCTTTTTCCGTCGCTACGAGTCCGGCCCAAGCCGCCCCCGACAATAAGGTTCTAAGTCAACTCGATAACTACGCCAATGAAGGCACGGGTAAACCGTCTTCTGGAGACATTGAACAGGTAACCAGTGTTAGTGAACTTCGTGATGTATCCCCCGACGCCTGGGCCTTTGAAGCACTCCAAAGCCTAGTGGAACGTTACGGTTGTATCGTAGGTTATCCCGACCGTACCTTCCGTGGCGATCGCGCCCTCAGCCGTTGGGAATTCGCCGCTGGTCTCAACGCCTGTATGAACGTAATGGAACGTTTGATTCAGGAAAACGTAGCCGTTCTGCGCGAAGACATCGACAAGCTAAAACGCTTGATGCAAGAATTTGAAGCCGAACTGGCGGCCCTAGGTGCCCGAGTTGATAACCTCGAAGCTCGTACCTCCTTCCTTGAAGACCACCAATTCTCTACAACCACCAAGCTAACTGGGGAAGTCATCTTCGCCCCCAGCGCTATCTTTGGTACCAAAAATACCCTCAATAATCAAACTGACAACAACCAAGCTGTCTTCCAAGACCGGGTTCGCTTGCAGTTAAACACCAGCTTCAGCGGCAACGACCTTTTGGTCACTCGTCTTGCCGCCGGTAGTGCTAGTCGCTTCAAAAGTTTCTATCCTACTCAAAACGTTCTTGACCCCAACACCGGTCAACCTCTAGGAGTGGTAGGTGATAGCTACGAAAGCCCCACCTTTAGCCAAACTCAGAATCTTTCTCCTAGTACCGACAACAACGTGGCTGTTGATTGGTTGGCTTACTATGTCCCCATTGACCTGAGCGAAAATCTTCGTCTAAATACTTACATCGCCGCCTGGGGTGGTTTATGGCACGACTTCGTTCCTACCCTCAACCCTTACTTTGAAGATTTTGACGGTGGAAAAGGTTCTTTGAGCGTCTTCTCTCAACGTAACCCCATCTACAATATCGGGGGTGGTGCAGGTGCTGGTACTAGCCTCAAGCTTGGATTCCTCGAAAGCATTCTAGGACCTACCTCCTTGAGCTTGGGTTACTTGTCGGGTACTGCTAATAGCCCCAACAAAGGGGTATCTACCACCAACCCCCTCACCGGTCAAAACTATACCTTCTCTGATGGTAATAATGGTTTATTTGCTGGCAACTACGCAGCTTTGGCTCAATTGAGCGGTAACCTATTCAACACCATCAGTATTGCTTTCACCTACGTTAATGCCTACAGCACCCCCGACAGCCCTATCTTCGGTCAAGGTGGCAAGAGTGGTGTTGGTGTCACTGGAACCACAGCGGCTAACCTTTCCCGCGCCAACCTCAATAACTCCCTGGCGGCGGGCGGCATTGGTGCGCCTCCCCTGGCTCCCGGTAGCTATAACAGTGGTAACAACAACCCCGTTAATCCCTATGACTTCGGTGGTAAACAAACCAATAGCTATGGTGTTCAAGCCGCTTGGAAAATAGCTGACTGGTTAAACTTCAGCGCCTACGGTAGCTACACCAACGTCACCTTAATTGGTAAAGCCAATGGGGACATCTGGACCTACGGTGGTGGTTTTGCTTTCCCTGACTTTGGTAAAGAAGGCAATGTCTTGGGTATCTTTGCCGGTGTTCAACCCTACCTCAGCGGCTTGAGCAACAATGTGGGTGGAGTTTATAACCTTCCCGCTAGCAACCCGATTCAGGTAGAGCTCTTCTACAAGTATCAAGTCACCGACAATTTATCTTTGACTCCTGGTGTTATCTGGATTTCTAATCCTGAGCAAACGACCAATGCCAAAGACGCCATAATTGGTACGGTTCGCGGTACCTTCACGTTCTAAGACCCCGATTCAGTCAAACTAAGTAACTTTACGATTTTTCTAAGCCCTGCCCTTGGCAGGGTTTTTCGTTGTACCATGCTGAGATAGGGTTTTATTGTCTTACGCGAATGAAAATTGCAAAAAATGTTACTGACCTCATTGGCCGAACTCCGCTGGTGGAACTTCAGCGTATTCCCCAGAGCGAAAATTGTGGCGCCAGAATTGTGGTCAAGCTGGAGGGGATGAATCCTACGGCATCGGTGAAAGACCGCATCGGGGCTCATATGATTTATCAGGCGGAACAAGAAGGCCTGATCACCCCGGGAGAGACGATTTTAGTAGAACCAACCTCGGGTAATACGGGGATTGCCCTGGCCATGATCGCGGCAGCTAAGGGGTATCAACTGATTTTAACCATGCCGGAAACCATGAGCCAAGAGCGCCGAGCCATGTTGCGGGCCTACGGTGCCCAATTGGAGTTAACCCCTGGCAGTGAGGGCATGGGCGGCTGTATTCGTCGCGCTCAAGAAATTGCAGATACGATTCCCAATGCCTATAGTTTGCAACAGTTCAAAAATCTGGCTAACCCTGAAAGTCATCGACTGACCACAGCGGCGGAAATTTGGGCGGATACCGATGGCACGGTTGATTTTTTGGTAGCGGGAGTGGGAACCGGCGGCACGATTACCGGCATCGCTTCTATGCTTAAGCAACGTAAACCCGAATTTAAGGCGATCGCCGTTGAACCCAAAACCAGTCCGGTATTGTCGGGGGGAGCTCCTGGGGCGCACAAAATTCAAGGAATTGGGGCAGGGTTTATCCCTGAGGTCTTGGATGTGAGCTTAATTGATGAAGTGATTACGGTGAGTGACGATGAAGCCATTTACTATGGTCGCCGTTTGGCCCGAGAAGAGGGAATTTTATCTGGAATCTCCACCGGGGCTGCCCTCTGCGCGGCGATTCAACTCGGGCAACGTCCTGAAAATCAAGATAAACTAATTGTGATGGTGCAACCGAGTTTTGGGGAACGTTACCTAAGTACTCCACTATTCCAAGGCATGGACGATTAAAACAATAGGTAGAGTTTGACGAGTAAACAGACCGATGAATCATTATGAGGTACTGGAAATCCATGCCACGGCGACCCAGGGTGAAATCAAAGAATCCTACCGTCGTCTGGCTAAGCAATATCATCCAGACCGTCGCACCGGTGGGGCTAGCCACGACAAAATTATTGTTATTAATGCGGCCTATGAAGTCTTGGGCGATCCGAAGCGTCGGACTCAGTACGACCAAGAACTCAACCCGTCTCAACCTCGAATTTCTCGCCAAAAGCAAGCCCAACAACACTATCGGCATAGACGTCATGCCTCAAAATCCGCCGACGAAAATCTCTCGCAATGGCTGATCCTGGTTTATGTGCCCCTAGAGCGTGACCTTGGGGCAATAATTCGCAGTCTAGAGCTAGAAATTGACCATCTGGCGGCAGACCCCTTTGATGATGAGCTCATGTCTGCATTTCAGGCTTACCTAGCCAACTGTAGGTTGACACTTCAACGGGCTCGTCGCTGTTTTACGTCCCAATCTAGTCCTGCGGCCCTGGCCAAGGTGGCGGCATTTTTGTATTATTGCCTTAATCATTTAGATGATGCCATGGAAGAGTTGGAATTATTTACCCTCAACTATGACGAAGCCAGCTTAACGATGGGCAAAGAAATGTTTCGTTTGGCGGAGGATTTATTATCGGAAGCGGCGGAAACCATGGCAGGGTTACAGGCTTAGGACAATAGATCTCATTCCCCAGAAACTCAAGTCAGGGTCTAGGCTTACCTGGGAGTCATGACCCATTTGCGACAAGTAGGTGAGTAAATAATCACCATCCCCTCCGGTTAGCAAAATTCGCCCCTGGGGAAACGCCTGTCGCCAATCATCTATAAATGCCCTTAAACCGGCGATCGCCGTATGCAGGATACCGCTCATGATCGCATTTTCGGTAGTCTGAGCCCAACGCATTGGCAAAGAGGACGGCAAGGTCACCGCGGGTAAGCTAGCCGTTTGATTATAAAGAGACTGGAGCTGTAGGGTTAATCCGGGAAGAATCGCACCGCCCCAAAAGGCCCGATCGCCATCTAAAGCCGTGAAGGTCAGAGCCGTGCCCGCATCAATGACTAAACAAGGACAGCCGTAGACTTCGGCGGCTCCGTAGGCGGCCAAGGCCCGGTCAATGCCCAGGGTCGAGTATAGATTTTGCAGGGGAATATCCCCTAGGGCGATCGCCGGACGGGAACTATGGGGTTGCCAGAGGTGAGTTTGAGAAGGAACAACCGAAGCAAAATACAGGGGCCTGGGGGAGCCGAGATCCTTGAGATAATAACTGGCTTCGGCTTGGCTGGCAAAATGAGGACTATGCCAGAGTTTTAGTAAGGTTTGGTCGTGGAATTCTGCCCAGTGTAAGCGAGAATTTCCAATAACCAAGGCCCGCCAGGAAAATTGGATCATATTGGCTGATTTTTCGCGTCTATAACCCAGTGGTCTGTCGGGATAGCTTGAGATTGAGAATCGAAAAGACAAAAATAAACAAAAATAAAACTAAGCCGATGGCCGAAGCATAATTAATGTCCAAATCTCGAAAAGCCCGCTCATAGACATAATACACCACCGTCTTGGAGTGGTTGAGGGGGCCGCCCTGGGTCATGATATACACTTCTTCAAACACCTTCATTGCCGAAATCGAAGAGATCACCGCCACCAATAATAAATAGGGACGCATTAGGGGCAAGGTAATATCCCAATGTTTTTGCCAGCCATCACAGCCATCGATCGCCGCCGCCTCATACAAATCCGCCGGAATGCCCTGTAACCCGGCTAGATAGACCACCATGTAATAGCCCAAGCCCTTCCAGATGGTCACCACCATCACACTCCCCAGGGCCAGATGGGGACTGGTCAACCAAGGAATCCCCTCCTGCATTCCCAGTCCTTGTAAAAGATTATTAAAAATCCCATCGGAGGCATAGAGGGCTTTCCAGGCAATGCCCGCCACTACCATGGAAATAATTACCGGAGTATAGTACGCCATGCGAAACCAGGCCATGCCCCGCAGTTTTTGATTGACCAAAATGGCGAGCCCGAGGGGAACCATTACCAAAACGGGAACCACCACCAGCAAATAAAGGAGTGTATTCCGTAGAGTTTGCCAAAAGACCTGATCAGTAGCTAAGCGTTGAAAATTCTTGAGCCCGACCCATTGCGGTGTTGAGAATAAATCTAGGTCGTACTGGGTAAAACTTAGGGAAAAGGCTTGAAAGGCGGGATAAAATACGGCAATCCCCAGGGCCAGCAATGCCGGAAAGAGGAAAAAGTAGGGCGTTAGGGTCGTCAGACCTTTGGTATTTAAGGGCTTCATCGTCTAAATTCCGGTTAAAACAGCGGTTAATATCGATTCCGTGACCTCATCGGAAATAATCACCTCACCGATCGCCGTGGGTAAAATAAAACGCACCTTGCCAGCCTTGACTTTTTTATCAGTTTGTAAACAAGTCCAGATTGCTCTAGGGGATAAACTCGAGGGCAGTTGGGTCGGTAAGCCAGCTTTACGAATCACCGCATCCTGGCGCTCGGCGTCGGCTCCAGACCATAATCCCAGATGAACGGCTAATCGTCCCGCCACCACCATGCCCAGGGCCACCGCTTCGCCGTGGTTAATTTGGCTATAGCCGGTTAAACTTTCGATGGCATGGCCGACAGTGTGTCCATAGTTCAAAATCGCCCTTAGACCCGCTTCTTTTTCATCTTGGCTGACCACATCCACCTTAGCTTGACAGGATTGATTGATCAGCGTTTCCAGTAGACCCTCCGGTAGCTTTTCCAGGCGATCAAGGCTAGGGGCTGATTCTAATTGATCAAATAGCCCTAAATTCCAGATAATGCCGTATTTAATTACTTCCGCCATCCCGGCCCGAAATTCTCGCTCTGGCAAGGTCTTCAAGACCAGCGGATCAATAAACACCAAACGCGGTTGATAAAAAGCCCCAATTAAATTTTTACCCTGAGGATGATTGACCCCGGTTTTGCCGCCCATAGACGCATCCACCATGGCTAATAAACTGGTGGGAACCTGGACAAAATTGATGCCCCGTAACCAAGTCGCCGCCGCAAACCCCGTCATATCACCAATGACCCCTCCCCCTAGGGCCAACAGGGTAGACGACCGCTCTAGGCGCTGCTTGAGGGCGATGTCGTAGAGGTCAGAAATAGAATCGAGGGTTTTGTAGGGTTCCCCGGCGGGAATCAAATGACTGATCACCGTAAACCCGACCTGACTGAGGCTATGGCTTACCACTCGCCCGTAGTGGGCGAAAATTTCAGGGTTCGAGACCACCAAAATTTTTTGACCCAAGCCTAGGGGCTGGAGTTGCTGACCCAAGCTTCCTAAACCCGCCGGGGCATTGACCACATCATAGCGGGTTTGGGGGAGCGCAACGGAAATAACAGTAGTCATAAATTGATCATACAGAGGGGGGCCTAGGGAAGTAGAATAGCAAAAATTGATCGTTGTTCAAACTCAAGTACGAGGCTTAAGTCTATGTCCGCCACTGCTGTTGGTCTTTTTGTTGGTTATATTGTCAGCTTTACCGTTTTAGCCCTGGGTCTACTCTACGGATTAAGAGCCGTAAAATTGATTTAATCGCCTTTCCCTGCCCCTAAAGATCCCCATGCTTTGCCCTTTTTTAGAGGGCCTGCGGGGAATAAATTTCTTTAATACAATTTTTGGTCGCCAAGACTTGCCCATGGAGTCAGCGGAGCATCCTCAAATTCTGATAAAATTCAATTTTGCCAACTCCACGGCGTTCCTCCTCAATCCTGTAGAGATAATTCCCCTATGATTCACGATATCTTCATGCCAGCTCTGAGTTCTACCATGACCGAAGGGAAAATTGTTTCTTGGGTCAAATCTCCTGGAGATAAGGTGGAAAAGGGCGAAACAGTGCTGGTTGTCGAATCGGATAAGGCGGACATGGATGTGGAATCCTTCTATGAAGGCTATCTGGCCACCATCCTGGTAGAAGCTGGGCAGGAAGCTCCCGTTGGGGCGGCGATCGGTCTGATTGCAGAGACAGAGGCGGAAATTGTGGAGGTCCAAGGAAAAGGAAAAGGAGGAGCCCCCACAACCACTAGCTCCGCGGCATCCCCCATAGAAACAGCTCCGGTAGTGGCTCCGGCACCCACTCCTGAGCCAATGGTATCCCAAGGGAGCAATCGTCTCATTGCTTCACCCCGCGCCAAAAAATTAGCCAAAGAATTAAAGGTTGACCTGACGAGCCTCAACGGCACTGGCCCCCACGGTCGCATTGTGGCGGAGGATGTGGAGCAGGCCGCAGGTAAAGTCGTGGCTGCCCCTGTGACCGTTCCAGCGGTGACCGTCGTCCCCCCTGCCCCCGCACCAGTAGCACCAAGTCCGGTGATCGCCGTTGGGGAGACTGTGCCACTGACGACGTTCCAAAAAGCCCTGGTGCAAAATATGACCTTGGCGATGCAGGCCCCCGTCTTCCGGGTGGGCTATACGATCACGACCACTAACCTAGATCAACTTTATAAACAAATCAAATCTAAAGGCGTAACTATGACGGCCCTACTGGCTAAGGCCGTGGCCATCGCCATTAAGAAACACCCGATTATCAATGCTAGCTACAGCGAAAAGGGCATTATTTATCACTCTAGTGTCAATATCGCCCTGGCGGTGGCCATGCCCGATGGTGGATTAATTACGCCAGTATTGCAACATGCCGATCAACTGGATATTTATTCCCTGTCACGCCGCTGGAAAGAATTGGTGGAGCGGGCCCGGGCCAAGCAACTACAGCCCGATGAATATAACAGTGGTACCTTCACGATTTCTAACCTCGGGATGTTTGGGGTAGACCGTTTTGATGCCATCCTGCCCCCGGGTCAAGGTGGGATTCTGGCGATCGGAGCCTCTCAGCCCCAGGTTGTTGCCAATGAGCAGGGTTTAATCGGGGTACAACGACAAATGTGTGTCACCATTACCTGCGACCATCGCGTTATTTATGGAGCCCACGCCGCCGCCTTTTTACAAGACCTTGCCATGCTGATCGAAAAGGATTCGCAATCTCTAACGCTTTAATTGCTTTTATACTAAAAATGCTTAGAAATTTTTAAGTCTAATCACACGTCTTATATCGCCCATGGGCATGGTTTTTTGGAAACGTTTGTTTACCGCTGACCCCGTTGCGCCACCGAAGGATTCCCAATTTGGGGGAGAAGCGGTGGAGTTATTTGAAAATGGCAATGGTGCCTATCGGCTTTTTTTTAGTACCGAACGGGAAATTGACCTCTACGAGCTCGAAGAACTCTGTGATGCGGTGGGCTGGGCCCGTCGCCCGATTCGTAAGGTCAAAAAGGCGATCGAGTTTAGCTTTTTGGTGGTGACGCTCTGGGAAGTCAAAGGCAATCGCCGTCAGTTGGTGGGCTTTGCCCGCGCCACCTCCGACCATGCGTTTAATGCAACGGTGTGGGATGTGGTGGTGCATCCGCGCCACCAGAGTAAGGGCATCGGCAAAGCCTTAATGAAATACACCATTCGTAAGCTTCGCAACGCTGATATTAGCAATATCACCCTCTTTGCTGACCCCCAGGTGGTGGATTTTTATCGACGTTTGGGCTTTGTCCTAGACCCCGAGGGCATTAAGGGCATGTTTTGGTATCCCGATTAATATTGGGGTGACAGAATGTCGCACTTTAGCCTAGAATAATGTTGACTACGGGATGTAGCGCAGCTTGGTAGCGCGCTTGCTTTGGGAGCAAGATGTCGCAGGTTCGAATCCTGTCATCCCGATTTTGTTAGCTTTTAGGTATCAACTTGTCCTGATCGCCTATACCTTGTAACTGAGTCAGGCTATCCCGCACAAAGGCTTGCAGACTATCCAAGCGTTGGGTTTGAGCAAAAATGCTCTTGGCAACAGTTTTAAGTTGTTCGACATTGATGCGGTCGCTGGGTTGAGACTCTAAGGATTGCAATTCATAGTACCGGACTAAACTGAGCCCTGCGACACGGGTGAGGTAGGCGGCACTAATGCCCTGGAGAAGGCCGCCGGCTAGGTAGGTCAAGGGTAAGGGTTGACTTTTGAGAAGCGTGGCGATCGCCTGACTTGAAAATTCCACCAACCCCAGCTTGACTAACACTTTTCCTAAACTAGTGGCCATCTGCCGCGCTTGGGACACAGACAAGGGCTGCTGATAGATGGCGCTCAATTCTTGTATCATTTGAGCATTGATGGCAAAGGTGGCGAGGAGGTCAATACTGGCCACGGGGTTGATCAGAGCGGCGCCTCCGGCTAGCCATTGGTATTGCTCGATCAGGGGATGAGCTTGCCCCCGACGCTGTTGATTGAGACGCGATTTGGCTAGGGATTGAATTTGTTGACATTCTCGCCAGCAACGGGCAAGGGACATCTGCCCTTGATCCTGAAGAAGCATCTCTTCTAGACGAGTGATCAGGACGGTGATTGCCGGCGGCTGGGGTTCTAACCGTTCTTCTTGGGAACCATCGGCCAAATGGGAGCGTACTTTAATCGCGGGGGGATTGGCGGAAATTGCCATCACCTCGGCCGGGGAGAGCCAATCTCGAACGTGGTGTTGAAGATTGTGTAAAATTTCGTTTTGGTCGGCGGCGGGGTACTGGTCTTGTTTGTTGAACACCAGCAAGAGTTGGACGTGCTGGTTGTGGAGAAATTTCAGCAAGTGCCAGAGGCGATCGCCAAGGTCACCATTAATGACGAGTAGAACCAGATCGGCATTTTCTAGAACTTTTTGGTCAGTTTCAGCGGAATTGTCGGGCAAGGCAAGACAGTATTCCGACCACCGAAGGGAGGTTTCCCTCGACCAGGACTGGTTCTGGAGCAGGCTCAATAGCGAACTTTTTCCTGTGCGTTTTTCTCCGGCGATGATTATCTCTAGGGTGTCTAGCTTGGACTCGAGAGCTAGGGCTTCAAGTCTGGTTTGTAGGTCGGACAGCTCTAGGGTCGGAGCGGCGATGATCGCCTGTTGTAAGGTTGTTTGAGTTATGGAGATCGCTGTTTGCACTGAGCTATGGGTCAGACGAGTCACGACTGGTTCCAAGATTTTTTTTGGTGATCGACTAAGTCGCCATAGCACTAATCCCAGAAAGGACAATCCCCATAGTCCCCATGAGCTAACAAAGCCCCATTGCTGTTGTAGCTCCTCTCCCGCCAAGAGTAAAAGGCACAGTCCGAGCCCGCCCAGCAAAAACGGTTTCCGCCCCTGAATCACCATTTTTTCCTTCAATTACTGCTAAATTGCTTGACTGGTCGGCCATAATTCCTGTTCCAGTCATTTTTCTATCCTACTGGAAATCGGGAAATTCGCTTAGCCTGCCTTTAGCTCTTATCAGCCAGCCCTAAGGGAGCCCAAATTCAGAAAATTTTTCAGGTTGAGAATCATTTTGCTCTACTTTTGCGTCACTCACCTCAATTGGTTTAATTTACCCAGATATTGAGGTATTGCGATGACTCATTTCAATCAGATTCTCTCGCAATCGGCTCCTGTCTTTCTTGCTCCCAAGCTTATCGGAAAGGCGATCGCCACTTACCGCCAAATATCTACTCTACAACGACAAAATAAGCGTTTAAGGGATGAAAACGCCCTATTAGAAAACGACATTAATTTTTTAAAGAAACTCCATCAGACCATGACAGAAATTGAACCCGCGAGAACTTAAGTTGCCAACGGTTGGGCTCATCAAACCCATTACACTGGTTAGAAAATACCAGCCAATGGAATTGATCGTGCTAAATTGGGCCTAATTAACGTGTCAAATAGTGACGGCGCCAAAGCTAGGATAGTTGATCTTAATGAGTGCTAAAGCGGCTCGACCCTACACCCTTTTGTCCGTTGCGGCGGCCCTGTTGACCATGGCGCTGAAATTTGGGGCCTACTTATTGACCGGCTCCGTCGGGTTTCTCTCCGATGCCATGGAATCGGGAGTTAATCTGTTGGCCGCCCTGGTCGCCTTTTGGGCCTTATCTGTGGCGGCCAAGCCCCCCGACGCGGAGCATCCCTTTGGCCATAGCAAGGCTGAATATTTTTCTAGCGGGCTAGAAAGTGCTTTTATCTTAATTGCGGCCGCCAGCATTATTTTCGTCGCCGTCGGTCGTTTACTCTCGCCCCAACCGATTTATGAGGTCTCCGAAGGGATTGGCCTGACTCTCCTGGCAACCTTGATCAATGGCGGTGTGGCTTGGGTTCTATTGCGGGCGGGACGACGATTAAATGCCATTTCTTTACGGGCCGACGCTCACCATTTGTTGACGGATGTCTGGACATCGCTAGGGGTTATGATTGCCGTTGCTCTCATCTCCGTGACTGGCTGGTTTTGGCTTGACCCGCTGATTGCCATTTTTGTCGCGCTCAATATTGTTTGGACAGGCGTTCATCTGATGGGAGAAACCCTGTCTGGATTATTAGACCAGTCCATTCCGGCGGAGCAACTTCAGCAGATTACCACGTTATTTTTACCCTACGAAGCCCAGGGTATTAGTTTTCACCTGCTCAGAACCCGTATGGCCGGCACTCGCTCCTTTATTTCCTTCCATATTTTGGTGCCGGGGGAGTGGACAGTACGCCAGGGACATGACCTCTGTGAAACCCTAGAAACGGCGATCGCCAATTTGATTTCGGGGTCTCAAGTCACCACTCACCTAGAACCCATCGAAGATCCAAGATCCTGGGAACACGATGTCCTAGACATCGGCCAGGCTGGTGATTAAGATATTTTTTTATTCTCTTTGCACCATGTTTAAGCCTTGGCAACGTCTCAATAATGCAAATTTAGTACGTTTTCTTTTGCTATTCAGCTGTAGTTGGGCAATGATCTTACTGATCAACTATTTCTACGGTATGATCGCCTTATTTACGGGGGCGGGTATTTTTGCGGCTCTGCTCAATTATCCCGTGGCTTGGTTATCGCGTTATCTACCCAGGGGACTGGCGATCACCATTGCTTTTATCAGCACTCTTGTATTGCTGATTGCAATGATTAGCCTACTGGGATTTGAAGTGATAAATCAAGGCCAGGGTTTAGTAGGCCAGCTACATCAAAAATTAGATCAACCAGAATTTGTACCCTTTCAAAATTTTTTAGAGCGGCTAGATATTGATAAAATAATTTCTACTCTTCAGGCGGGTTTAGCCTCTGGACTTGGCATCGTACAACAAGCTTTTTCAGGCGTATTTAGTGGTGTTTTCGCTGCTGTCATTGGGCTCTATATGTTAATTGATGGCGAAAAAATATGGCGTTTATTTTTAGACTTAATTCCGGCGGAATACCGTGACCGCTTTGCCCAGACATTTCAGCAGAGTTTTCTAGGCTTTTTGCGTGGGCAATTGATTTTAATGTTGTTTTTATCAATTTCTACATTTATTATTTTGTCTGTTTTGGGTGTGAACTATGCTCTGATTCTAGCCTTGATTGTTGGTACATTGGATGCTGTTCCCGGGATTGGGGCGACCCTAGGGGTAGTCGTGATTGCTTTGTTAGTTTTCCTCTCCCAAGGGGGTGACCTGACCATCAAGGTTGTCATTGCTAGCATTGTGCTTCAGCAGATTCAAGACAATTTTTTACATCCCAAGGTGATGAGCAATGCGCTGGAGTTAAATCCAGTGCTTCTATTTTTGGCTCTGTTTATCGGGGAACGGGTGGCGGGGTTGTTGGGGGTTTTTCTGGCTATTCCCATTGCCGGAATGATTGCGGCTTGGATTCGCTTAGTCAATGCGGATCAAGAGAATGATTTGCCCGAAAATCCAGAGGCGATGATTGAAGCCTCTAATTCGATGGATTAGTTTTTTATTGAGTCGTTTTAATGAGTGTTTCTAGCGAGCAAATTAAAGCCAAAGCCCTAGAAATTGGTTTTCATCTGGTGGGAATTGCCCCGGTGCAGGCCGAAAATGGCGATCACCTGAGAGACCATCTGGATGCTTGGCTGGCCTTGGGGTATCAAGCGGAGATGCAATGGATGACTAATCCAAAACGGCGATCGGTCCAAGCCGTCATGCCCGAGGCTCAATCGGTGATCGCCGTCGCCCTCAACTACTACACGCCCCATCAGCGCCCAGAGGGAAAGGACTACGCCAAGATTTCTCGCTATGGCTGGGGCCGCGATTACCACAAAGTCATGAGTCAGCATCTTAAAGCCCTGGCTCTCTGGCTAGAAGCTCAGGAGGAAACCATTGTGGCTCGTTACTATTCTGATACGGGGCCCGTCTCGGATAAGGCTTGGGCCCAGCGGGCGGGTTTAGGCTGGATTGCTAAAAATGGTAATCTGATCACTCGTCAGTACGGCAGTTGGGTCTTTTTGGGTGAAATTTTAACAAACCTCTGCCTTGACCCCGATCGCCCCCACGGTCAACACTGTGGTACCTGTAGCCGCTGTATCGCCGCTTGCCCTACCCAGGCGATCGCCAAACCCTTTGTAGTAGATGCCAACCGCTGTATTGCTTATCACACCATCGAAAACCGCCAAGAGACTCTACCGCCGGCGATCGCCAACAACCTGGGGGGCTGGGTCGCCGGCTGTGATATTTGCCAAGATGTTTGTCCCTGGAATCAACGCTTTGCCCAGGAAACCACCCTTCCCGACTTTCACCCCTATCCAGAAAATCTAGCCCCAAAATTAAGGGAATTAGCGGAAATATCTGAGCCAGAATGGCAAAAACGTTTTCCCGCCTCCGCCCTACGGCGCATTAAACCCGCTATGTTACGACGAAATGCCCGTGCTAATCTGGAATGAAGAGTCAGCCTTTTGCAGGACGTTTTAGATGGCGAGATCACTCTATGACCAAGACATTATCCTTTGGGCTGAAGACACCGTTGCCAAGCTCAAGGCCAAGGATTTTGCCAATTTAGACCTTGAGAATCTGATTGAGGAGGTCGAGGCCTTGGGTGCTTCACAAAAACGAGAATTACTCAGTCGTTTGATAGTTTTACTAGAGCATCTCTTGAAACGAATATACGTCAATTTAGAGTACGATCACCGGGGCTGGGAAAACACAATTCGCCATCAACGGACTGAATTAGATATCTTGATTAGTCAAGTTCCAAGCCTCCAGTCTCTTTGGACTCAAAGTTTTCAGGATGCTTGGCGTCGGGCCCTCACCAATGTCACTAGTGAATACAAAAGTGTCGATTTTCCAGAGCAGTGGCCCTACTCATCAGAGATAGAAGCATTTTTGACCTCTAACTGGTGGGAATCGCCAGAATCCTAGACCAGAGACGGCGAGTCAATGCCCGTGCTAATCTGGAATAGAGTCGATTTTTTTCTAAAACATTTTCCAACTACTTTTCTTCGCCAATGACGATTAAAGCAGTCCTGTTTGACTTTGATGGTACGATCGCCGATACCCATGATGCCTTGCTTGATATCGTCAACGAATTGGCCGACGAATTTGGCTACCCCTCCATCGATCAAGACCAATTAGAAATCCTTAAAAATCTAAGTTCTATTGATGTAATTAAATATTCAAAAATATCCCCGTTTAAAGTCCCCTTTATCATTAAGCGACTCAAAAAAGAACTCGGTAAACAAATCACCTTTCTCAAACCCTACGACAGCATCGAGTCAGTCCTATTTAGTCTCAAGCAACGGGGATACCTCGTCGGTATTGTCACCTCTAACCTAAAAGAAAATGTTTTGGCTTTTTTGGCCAAAAACAAACTAGAACAAGTCTTTGATCTAATTCATTCTGGCACTACCTTGTTTGGCAAAAATAGAGTCATTAATCGAGTGATTCGGGATCATCACCTCAGTGCCAGCGAAGTTATCTATGTTGGGGATGAAACCCGTGACATTGTTGCCGCCAATAAAAGCAAAATTATTATGATTTCCGTGGCTTGGGGCTTTAATTCCCCGGCGGTCCTAGCGAAACATCATCCCGACTTTTTAGTCCACAATCCCCAAGAACTTTTGAATGTCATTTCCCACTTAGATCAATGTCAACTCCCTAGTCTTCATCCCCCCCTAAAAAAAATCCGGTGAAATATTAGGATCTAAAATCGGTTCCGGCGGGAAATTATCCGCCGTAGGACGAGGCGTCACGACTTGAGAAGGGATACTCTCGGACTCGTGGGGCTGAATTGGGATTAAAATCGCGTCGGGAGCTAAGGGAGCCGGAGGTTTGGGGGGTGACACCGGCGTGGGATTCTTGGGCGCGGAAGGCTTGGGGGGTGACACCGACGTAGGTTTCTTGGGCGCGGGAGGCTTGGCTGGAGATGTCGTCGCTGCTTTGGGATCGTCTGGGACTAATAGGGGTAATTCAGGAATGAATTTTTGAGATAAGCTCCGACGAGCGGGCGATCGCCATAGAGCCTGAAATTGAGCAAGTCGTTGGTCCTTGGACTCTGGAGCAATATCCCAGAGGGATTTATAGTAAAAAAAAGCAATCCCGAGACCATTGGCGGAGGCCGCCCTGACTTTATCTTCAATCAGAGGCATCGGGACTTGTTTGGTTTTTAGCCCTGTCAAAATGCCGACGGCGGTGGGGACTCGTTTTTTTGCCTCCTGAAATTCTGCTCGCTGAATCGGCTCTAAAAAACTAGATAGTTTAGTTCTATAAACCTGCACGACCACCTCGTCCACAAAGCCCTTACGAACCCAATCGAGCCAATCTTGAAGGTAAGTATTGAAGGCCAGGCTATAGGTTGCTGGAGAGAGAGATAAGAGGATCTGCGGTTTTTTCGCTTTAATCGCTTGGTTCAAACGTCCGATGAATTCCGTCAGTTTATCGGCTCGCCAGCGTACCCAACTCGGGTCTTTAGGGTTGCTGGGAGGCGCTTTCTTCATCTCCTGTTGGTAAAGGGAAATGGTATAGGCATCGTAGCCAAACTCATAGGGTAAGCAAGTATGATCATCAAACTGGATGCCATCCACATCGTATTGAGTGACGACTTCTAGAACTAGATCGGTCATAAATTGCTGAACTTGGGGATGAAAGGGGTTGAGCCAGACCACTTCCCCCGCTCCACTGACCGAGGTTTTGCTGCCATCTTGGCGCTGGGTGAACCACTTGGGATGTTTTTTGGTCAATTCCGAAAATGGCGGCGCCATAAAGCCAAATTCAAACCAGGGCATTACCAGTAAGTTTTGACGGTGGGCCTTGGTGATCATATCCGCTAGGACATCTTGTCCTTGATTTCCCCTGGGGCTAAAGGGTTGTAAGCCTTCTCGTTTGGCGATCGCGCTCTCGTAGAGGATATAGCCTGAGTTCCAGACAACGGGATAGAGGGTATTAAATTGTAGACGGGCAAGTTGATTAATCGATTCTTGAGTACGATTACGGTCCATAAAATGGATAGTATCGTTGTTGGTAATCCAGACCCCGCGAATTTGAGGGTAACCAGATTGAGCTAGCCAAGGACGGCCCTGCCCAGTCAGTAACGCTAGGGCCAGGGTAAAAGAAAATAAAAAGAAAATCCATCGCCTTAGGAACGGTTTGAGGAAAAAGACGCCAGCCATAATCTAAAGACGAACGAAAAATCAGCCAACTCATACTAACGAATTTTGTGAGGAATTTGGAGCATCTCCTTCTCCATGGATGTTCATTTGAGCAAAACCGTTGCCCTGCCTTGGCATTGGCATATCAGAAAAATCAATGATTGCCCTTTGTATCCGTAACTCGCCAGCTCAATTTGAGATTAAACCAAAAATTCCAGACTGTGACCAATAAAATGGCAAGGAGATTAGCAATATAGCGATTCAGACCCAGGACATTGTAGAAAAAATTGAGTAATAAGACATTGAGAATCAAGCCCGCTAAACAAATTAAATTAAATTTAATAAACCGTCTCAGGCGTTGACGCTTACCGGGTTGATGCCGGGCTACGTCGGCAAAGGTCCAGAGGTCATTCCAAAAAAAATTATTAATAATCGCCAATTCCGAGGCAAGAATCTTACTGCGGGTCAAACGCCACCCCAACATGCTCGGATCGCTGAGAAGATAAAGCAATGCCATATCAACCACCACGCCACTCAAACCAACCAGGCAAAAACGAATAAAGCGAGAAGAACGCGAGAGGCGTAATCGGCCGAGGTGCTGAATATATTCAATGTATTGTTTCCAGGTAACTTTACTCTCCCCTGCCTGTCGTTCCCGAAACACATACCCCACCTCCGCCAGCCAGGGAACCTGCCCCCTCGCGGCAACTTCGATCAAAATTTTGTAGCCCACTGGATTTAGTCTGCGACCGGCGATCGCCTGACGTTTGACCATAAAATAGCCACTCATCGGGTCAGATAGACGACTAATCACCTCCGGCAAAATCAATAAACCCAGCATCTGCGCTCCCCGCGAGAGAAAACGACGCAATAAACTCCATTCACTTACCCCACCTCCGGTCACATGGCGACTGGCCACCGCGAGGTCAGCCCCGCGTTCCATTTGGGCTAATAATGCCAACAAGACCTCCGGAGGATGCTGGAGATCGGCATCAATTACCCCTAGAATTTCCCCCTGGGCAATTTGCCACCCCCGCACCACGGCACTGGATAATCCCTTTTCGTCAATGCGGTGTAACACTCTGACCTGGGGGTAGTCGGCGGTCAGAGCCTGGGCCAATTGCCAGGTCAAGTCCGGGCTATCATCATCTACAATAATCAGTTCATAACGATCACCAAGAATGGGATCAAGCAACTCGCTCAAAATTTTGACAATAGCGGCGATATTGCCCCCCTCATTAAAGGTCGGTAAAATCAAGGACAACCGGAGGGAGGACGGGAGGGGTGATCGGGCTGGAATGATCAAAGCGACCGAGGGCGTAGGAATAGAATATGGCACCGTTTACCGCAAAACTAGGGATGACAATGGATCTTTGCAATCATACCTGAATCTCTAATCCTGCCAAAAACCCAAGGAGCGAGATCTCCAAAATTATTGCTTGACAAAAGCGTGCTCCTTCGCTATATTAATAAAGGTCTAAAAAATTGGGTCTGTAGTTCAATTGGTTAGAGCACCGCCCTGTCACGGCGGAAGTTGCGGGTTCGAGCCCCGTCAGACCCGTTCTAAAAAGAAAAATTCCCTGGGCGTAGCTCTGCTTTTGCAGAACGCTATCCAAAAAACATAACACTAAAATTAATATTTCGTAATCAGGCAACGCTAGCCTAGGTTGCGCTGAATCAAGCATTATTGGCGGTTGATTTTTGGGGGTTGGATCCATGACCCAGGCTATCAAAAAACAAACACTCTACGACCGCGATTTGAATTTATGGCTAGAAACGGCGATCGCCCAATTACGGTCGGGTGACTTACAAAATTTGGATATAGAAAATCTGATTGAGGAGTTGGACAGCTTAGGCGGCAGAGACAGACGGGAGATTGTAAGTAGGCTCAAAACCTTGATTGAGCATATCCTCAAACGTTGCTATCTGGATCTATCTAACGAGTTTAGGGACTGGGAGGTTACCATTCGCCACCAACAATTAACAATTTGAATCAAGGCAAATTCTAGAGCAATCACTGAGCCTAAGGACGTATTTCGTAGAATCCTTTGATAAATGCTTTAGAAACGCCCTAAAAGATGTGCAGGAAGAATATTTCCCGCAAAACTATTCAATTCCTCAAATATGGCAATTTAGCTCTTGTGAGTGGGAAGCCCCACGCTCTACCGATAGGTGAGCGCTGGGATGATAGCGAACCAAGGGACGTCATGGTTTCCCCTGATTTTCTATATATTTTGAGACTGTAAAGTAGTTTGTGTCAAAGGAAAAAACAGTTCAAATTAATTTAAATAGGAGAAAAGAATGTTAATCCTCAGAGGGGGACAAGGGTGTAAAAGGTAGATGTGGTAAAGATTTGAGAGAATAAGAGGGTAAAAAAAGCAGGGAGACCACAAGACTCTCCCTCAAAACAAATGTTGCCAGAATCATACCAAAAAATCCTGAAAGCTCATCTAACAGAAAGTCAGTACATAACAGTACAA
>JBGSZT010000039.1:0-45811 GCA_041750255.1 Synechocystis sp. | reverse complement strand
CTGAAATCAGAACTAGAACAGGTAGCCTAAAGCCCTGGTTCCCTTACCATCTCGTACTTCCGTTCAGCTTTTTCCAGGGGTTGAGCAATTTTCCCATGCTGTTTTCTTGCTCCTCTATTCAAAATTAGTCCAAACTCCAGTTATAGTCGAACTCAGGTTGAAAAGATGAGGCTGGGGGGAATTTTATAAATATTTACGCTCGCTTACTTACCTAATCGGGGATCATCTGAGAGACAATAAAGACAGGAAGAATTCTGTCAATCCCTACGCCAGGCTAGGGACGGAACAATGAAAAATGAATATATTTTCTGGTTGGCCAATGCTAGCTTAACCCTGCGATTGGTGGACTATCTCCGCCAGGCGATCGCCTTTAGGTCCGAAAATCTGACAGTGATCCACCAGATCAATGGCTGGGTGGTTCGTCTCAAGATTACAGACTGTCAAGACGGCCGCGTTGCCGGTGATGTTTGGGCGTTTCTTTCAGAATTAGGTATCCCCTACACCATGGATATCCGCTTACAGCTTGCTTTTTGGAGCCTCGATAGTGGCGAATCCGCCCTTGAAGTCATGCGGAATCATCAATTGGCCATCATCTCCCATGGCGCACCGGATATGAGCAATATTCAGGTTTTTCGGGAAGAATTTAAGCAGGGGCTCGGCTATTGTCCCGAAACCCTCGCCTAGCATCGTGTCTTAACTACATACGACCCCGGAGCATCATAGCCATTTCATTGCGGGTCGGAGACAATTCAAGGGCCGTTTCTTCGGTAATTCGTCCTTCTTGGTAAAGATTGAAAAGGGATTGATTGGAGGTGATCATGCCATCGTATTCCCCTTCGATCATCAATTCGGTGATTTCGTCGTATTTACCCTGGCGGACGTAGTCTTTTACCGTTTCGGTGTTGATCATGATGTCGTGGAAGGCGGCTCGTTTACCATCGGTGGTTCGGCAGAGTCCCTGGGCAATGATGGCTACCAAGGATTCGGCGATCGCCGTCCGCATGGCGGGTTGTTCTTCGGCGGTGTAGAGGGTCAAAATCCGCTCTAGGGTTTTAACCGCACTGTTGGTGTGCAGGGTTCCCATGACCAAGTGACCCGTTTGTGCCGCTTTCAGAGCGGTATTCACCGTTTCTCGATCCCGCATTTCCCCCACCAGAATGATATCCGGGTCTTCCCGTAGAGCCGCTTTGAGGGCGCGGTCAAATTCATGGGTGTGCATGCCCACTTCCCGTTGCTTGACCAAGGAGCGTCGACTTTGATGCACAAATTCCACCGGGTCTTCAATGGTAATAATATGTTTAGCGTGTTCTTTATTGATGTAGTCCACCATGGCGGCCATGGTCGTAGATTTCCCGGAACCCGTGGGCCCCGTCACCAGAATCAATCCCTTGTGGACATCGGACACCGTACAAAAAACTTCCGGTAACCGCAATTGTTCCATCGTCAAAATTTTGAGCGGGATCAATCGCAACACCATTGCTGGCCCTCGTAGACTATTAAAGACATTGATCCGTACCCTCGCAAATTCATACTGAGTCGCGCCATCAAACTCCCATTCCCGCTGGAATCGTTGAATTTCGTCCTCGCTTAGGATTTCCCGTAACCAACTCATAAAAGTTGGCAAATCCGCTTCGGGATAGGGCAGAGCCAGCATTTCCCCCCGGTCCCGCATCCGAGGAATCTCACCAACTCCCAAGTGGACATCGGAATAGCCTTCATCAAAGGCAATTAGGACTAATTCTTCTAGGCTCGGTTGCTCTGGCGATCGCCCATGGCTAGACCGACGGGCTCCAGGACTGGGCGTAGTCGTGACAGTGGCTTGGGAGGGCGGGGACGGCATAGAAATAGCTGATGGAAAAAATTGAGTAGACTCTGCCAAGCTCTCCTCTGGAATATTGGGGAAAGACTTGTTTGACGGAGGCATCGGTAGGGGAGGCAGAGGGGGAACCGAAGGACGAGGGGATTGAGTCATAGGAATTTCGAGAAATACCGGGAATAACTATCTCTAAAGACTAGCAAAAACAGTTTTTGCCGCGTTAATCGTCCGTTCAATATCTTGCTCGGTGTGAGCCAAGGACGTAAAGCCCGCTTCATATTGAGAGGGAGCGAGGTAAATACCGTGCTCTAACATACCTCGGTGAAAGCGACTAAACTTAGCCACATCAGAACGTTTGGCATCCTCAAAGTTGCGAACAGGGCCAGCGGTAAAAAACATACCAAACATGGCACTTAAGGAAGCACCACAAACTTCGTGTCCCGCCGCTTGAGCGGATTGAATCAGTCCCGTAGCCAATTTTTTGGTGATGAGGTCAAGATAATCGTAGGTTCCGGGTTTTTGCAACAATTCTAGGGTTTTGATGCCAGCGGTCATTGCCAAGGGATTCCCCGACAGGGTGCCAGCTTGGTACATGGGGCCGGCGGGAGCGACTAGGCCCATAATTTCTTTGCGGCCGCCGTAGGCACCGACGGGTAAGCCACCACCAATCACCTTACCCAGAGTGGTGAGGTCGGGAGTAACGCCAAATTTTGCTTGGGCTCCGCCGTAGGCAATGCGAAATCCGGTCATGACTTCATCAAACATCAAGAGAGCGCCATAATCCTTAGTGATTTCCCGCAGTCCTTCTAGGAACCCGGCATCGGGAATAATAAAACCGGCATTGCCCACCACGGGTTCAAGGATGACTCCGGCAATACTATCGGGATTTTCGGCAAAAATGGCTTTGACGGCTTCAAGGTCATTGTAAGGAGCGGTGAGGGTGGTGCTGGTGGTGGATTTGGGAACCCCAGGGGAGTCGGGCAAGCCCAGGGTGGCTACGCCAGAGCCGGCCTTAACCAAAAACATATCCGCGTGACCGTGGTAACAGCCCTCAAATTTGATGATTTTTTCTCGACCCGTAAAGGCTCGCATCAAGCGCAATACGGACATACAGGCTTCTGTACCGGAGTTGACAAACCGCACCATTTCGATGCTGGGTACGGCATCAATCACCATTTCCGCCAAAATATTTTCTTGAACCGACGGCGCTCCAAAGCTCGTGCCTTTGCTGAGGGCTTCTTGAAGAGCAGCAATCACTTCGGGGTGAGCATGGCCACAGATGGCGGGGCCCCAGGTTCCCACGTAGTCGATGTATTCATTGCCATCCACATCCCAGATGTAAGCCCCTTTGACATGGTCAAAAACAATGGGCTGACCCCCGACGGATTTGAAGGCCCGCACCGGAGAACTCACACCTCCGGGCATTAGGGTTTGGGCCGTTGCAAAAATTTCGTCTGATTTGGTTGTATTAAATGGTGTTGCGCTAACCAAATTAGCCTCTCCTTCTGATTGTGTTACGATTTTTTAAGTATTTGGGCTGGAGTCTTTCTCCTCAGGGCCCTGTAGTCACTACCACTACTTTAGCGAGTTTTGGCGGGGCCCAATCACGATTTTTGCAATCCTACGGGAAGGTCACATGATCAACTGGCAGGCGATCGCCGCTGAATTACGGCACCAGGGATTGACGGTTCTAGATAATCCCCAGCAATGCCAAAAATTATCCCTCGACTATTTTCACTTTAGTCCGATATTGACGGCGCAATTACAGGACAAACGCGGGGATTTAGCGGTATTTGCCCGTTCAGAAGCGAATATCCTGATGATCGCTAGTTTGTGCGTTAAGTATAAAATTCCCCTTACTCTGCGGGGAGCCGGTACGGGTAACTATGGTCAGTGTATCCCGCTAGAAGGGGGCATTATTTTAGACCTGAGCCAAATGAATCAAATCCTCTGCCTAGAGCCCGGACGGGCGGTGGCCGAACCCGGGGTTAAGTTAGCCACCCTCGATAAACAAGCCCAAGCCCTGGGCTGGGAAATTCGTCTGGCTCCCTCTACCTACCAAACGGCAACCCTGGGCGGCTTTATTGGCGGGGGGAGTGTGGGTATGGGCTCGGTGAACTATGGCACCATTGGTGATCGGGGTAATCTCAGATCAGCGCGGATTGTTACCCTCCAGGACTCTCCCCAGGTCTTGACCCTAGAAGGAGATGCCACCCAATCCCTACTCCATGCCTACGGAACCAATGGCGTCATTAGTCAAGTGGAAATTGCCCTGGCTCCTTGCTATCCCTGGGCTGAAGCGATTGTTTGTTTTGAAACCTTTCCCATGGCGATCACCTTTGCGGATGTCCTCGGCAACAGTAGTGGCATCGTCAAAAAACAAATTGCCGTCCATGCCCATCCCATTCCCCAGTATTTTACGGCGATCGCCGAATCCCTTTTACCCGCTCACCAGGCGGTGATGGTGATTCTCTCCGACTACGACCAACGCGCCTTTCAAGACCTTGTCCAGGTGCACCAAGGCACGGTCACCCGCTATCAACCCCAAGGCAAAGGACCTAATCTTTTAGAATTTAATTGGAACCATACCACCCTCCTCGCTAGGGCCGTTGACCCCAGTTTGACCTATCTCCAGGTCTTTTACTGGGACTTGGATACAGTCCAAAAACTGCATCAAAAATTTGGGGAGGAAGTGATGATTCACCTCGAATTTTTACGCATCAATGGGCGCTTAATCCCTGCTGGATTGCCCCTCGTGCGCTACACCAGCCCGGAACGCCTCGCCGAAATCATGGATATTCACCGAGAATTGGGGGCTAGCATCGCCAATCCCCACGCTTACACTATCGAAGACGGGGGCAATGGTCAAATCAACCCCAATCAACTCGCGCTCAAAAAAGAGGTTGACCCCTACGGGCTATTGAATCCCGGTAAGATGAAATCGTGGCATAGTTAGGCAGCGGCTAAAATCTTTGATCAAAGTACAGCATTTGGCAAACTTTGATATCAAGTCATGAGCTTAAACAGCACTAGGCTGTCGCAATTCAAGGTCTAGTTGCTTCATGGGCACAAAACATTCCCTCGGTAAAAGCATAGGGCGTTGGTTAAACATCAACTCTGTCCCCGGTGAGTTTCTTTGTGAATGGGGGGATTGTCGGGCCGACTTGGGATGCAGCCTAATATTTGCCCACACTTCAGATCTGTAGCTTGGCTCTCAACAATATTCTGGTAATGGTTCTAGATGCCGGTTTTTATAAATCTTTGCAAGAATTACGTGATCGAATACCACCTGAAAGTCAAAATCGGAGCTCTTTGGATGCGTGGCGAGAATTCAAATATACTACTTGGTTGGATAGGTAAAAAAAGGAATTGCCGACCATCGTACTATCGCTCACCATTGGCAATTTAGCTTAGAGCAGGAAGAAATTTTGCAATGCTATTACAACGCGAATCAACTACTCATGGATTGTTTAAATAGTAATTATTAAATTACTGCCACAATTCGATAGGAAATTGAAGCAACGATGCTGTGACCCCAAAAAGGAATCAAAGGTATGAAAACCGGGGCAAGCCCCAGCTGTTATTCCGCCCCTTGGGGCGGGGAATTATACCCAAAGAGATTAAAAGAACGAAAATGGTAAGAAGATCAAGCCGCGATCATTCTTTAAAACAAGTTAAATAATAGTTTTTTCTAGAGATTTTAGTTATTAATAGTGGTCAGTTATCAATGATGCTAGAATAGCGCTATTAGATAAATCAAATAAATTTTGTGAGTTATTTATGTCCAGATCATCCCCAGTACCCAACGTTAAAGTAGCTGTGTTAGTCGTTATTATTGGAGAAAATGTTCTACGAGACCCGATTATTCAACTCCTGCAAAATTTGAGTGTCAGTGGCTATACCCTCAGCCAAGTTCAGGGCGCTGGTCGTCATGGCAACCGCCAAGGAGACATGGTCGGCTATAACACTAACATTGAAATTAAAACGGTTGTATCTCAAGAAATTTCCGACGCAATTTTTGCTGGTTTAGTGGAGTATCAAGCCAATCATGCTTTAATTGTTTTTCGACAAAATGTAGACGCACTGAGCGGATTTGAAATTATTTGAGAAATTTTTAGCAAAATTCGAGCTTATTTTCTGATTCTAATGATTATTTCCAGAGGACGTTAACCGATGAAAGCCCTATTACTTTATCCTCAGTTTCCTCAGTCTTTTTGGTCTTACAATCGCTTTATGGAAATCATGGGTCTTAAAGCCGTTATTCCCCCTCTGGGAATTATTACCGTTGCCGCCCTTCTGCCTTCACACTGGGAAATTCGTTTTTACGACCGGAATGTTCAGCAAGAAACTGAAGCCGATTGGGAATGGTGCAATCTAGTCATTGTTTCAGCCATGCTTGTCCAACAACTGGATTTTCAGGCCCTTATTCAAAAAGCAGTTAAATTAGGCAAAAAAGTGGCTGTCGGTGGCCCCTACCCTACGTCTGTCCCCCAGGATGCGCTAGATTCCGGTGCAGACTATCTTATTTTAGATGAGGGAGAATTGACCGTTCCTCTCTTTCTAACGGCAATCGCCGAAGGACAACCCCAGGGTATTTTTCGCTCTCTCGAAAAACCAGATGTCACCACTAGCCCTATCCCTCGCTTTGACCTCCTTCAAAAAGACCAGTATTTAATGATGGCGGTGCAATTTTCGCGGGGCTGTCCCTTTAACTGTGAATTTTGCGATATTATTTCCCTCTACGGCCGCAAACCCCGAACAAAAGAACCGAGCCAAATGTTGGCCGAGTTGCAAGTCCTCTATGATTTAGGTTGGCGCGGCTCACTTTTCATAGTTGATGACAACTTTATTGGCAATCAGCGCAATGTTAAACGCTTTCTTAAGGAATTAATTCCGTGGATGAAGCAGCATCACTATCCCTTTACGTTTATTACCGAAGCATCTATTAATTTGGCTGAAGATGATGAATTACTTTCACTGATGGGCCAAGCGGGTTTTTATGCTGTTTTTCTAGGCATTGAAACCCCGGATCAAGATAGTTTGCAATTGACACGCAAAACCCAAAACACTCGTAATCCCCTCACAGAAGCCTGCCAGAAAATTAATGATGCCGGTTTGCTGATTTATGCAGGATTTATTCTAGGCTTTGATGGCGAACGAACCGGAGCAGGGGAAAGAATTCAAGCATTTGTAGAAGAGACTAATATTCCCCAACCGATGTTGGGCATTCTCCAGGCTCTGCCCAATACGGCTCTTTGGAATCGCCTCCAACAAGAACAACGCTTAGTAGATGGCGACAGTATTCATCCCACAGGCGATCAAAATTCTCTGATGAATTTTATTCCTACCCGGCCCCTAGCGGAAATTGCGAAGGAATACGTGGAAGGGTTTTGGACAATGTACGAACCGAGTCACTATCTTAAACGTTGTTTTGAACAATGTCTCAACTTAGGTTCCTCCTCAGAACAAGGACAAACGATGAAATTTCCCTTTGGTAAAGGTTTTCGGCTAGTGGCTGAAGTAATCCGATATCAGGGGATTCAGCATCAAGGGATTCGACGACAATTTTGGCGGCAATTAGGAACGATTTTGTTGAAGAAACCCCAAATGCTCAATCTATATTTAGGCTTGTGTGCGGCAGGAGAACATTTTTGGGAATATCGTACCTTGGCAAGGGAACGAATTAGCCAACAACTCGGTTACGATCCCTTAGATATATCTGTTTTGCATTAATTCAACGCTGAACCTCCTCTATAGAATTGTGATGGGTCTGAGCATCGGGGACTGGGGGCAATTTTCGCTAAGATGGGTAGGTTGTGCTCGCTGGAGCCCCAGGCGAAAAAAAATTTATGGCAGTCATTCAATGGTATCCCGGTCACATCGCCAAGGCCGAACGACAACTTAAGGAGCAACTCAAGCGGGTGGATGTTGTGCTAGAAGTGCTAGATGCACGGATTCCCCTAGCATCCCACCATCCCCAGGTTCCCCAGTGGATCGGCGAAAAACCTCGGCTACTGGTTTTTAACCGAGTCGATATGATTCCAGAATCCGTATGTCAGGATTGGATCGCCTGGTTCAAGCAACAAGAAACAGAAGTATTTTGTGCCAACGCCAAATTAGGCACCGGGGTCAAAGCCCTTGGCAAGGCAGCCCAACGAGCGGGGCAAGGGGTGAATGAAAAGCGGCAAGCTCGGGGAATGCAACCCCGGCCGGTCAGAGCGGTGGTGATGGGCTTTCCCAATGTGGGCAAATCCGCCCTGATTAACCGTCTATTAGGACGTAAAATCGCCATTAGTGCCCGCAAAGCCGGGGTAACCCGACAATTGCGCTGGATTCGCATTTCTGACGCCATTGAGCTTTTGGATTCTCCGGGGGTTATTCCCCTTAAGCTCGAAAATCAAATTAACGCCGTCAAGTTAGCCATTTGTGAAGATATCGGCGAAGCCGCCTACGATAATCAACGCACGGCGATCGCCTTTGTGGATATCTTGGCGCAACTCGACCTGGGCGAAGTTTTAGAGCGGCGCTATCACCTCCCCCTCGACCACCAGAGCGGAGAGGATTACGTCGAACAATTAGCCGCTCAGCGTTACCAAGATGATATAGAACGGACATCCCGGCAACTGCTCAATGATTTTCGCAAAGGCCTATTGGGCCCCGTGCCCCTAGAACTGCCGCCCCAACCCGAACAAAATGTTAGGGCATCCACTGCGGTGCAAAGCCAACAGCCAATTCCTGGGGGATGACCTCGCTGGTGGCGATTTCCTCTAAGCGGTCTGGCAACTCTAGTAACCAAACACGACCATCGGTAATGGATTGCTGGGACGGGGTGAATAAGTCATGGTCGCTAGAAGCGGGGGCTGTGCCTACTTGGTCAAACAAAATGGCTAATCCATCGGGGGCGACGCTCATTTTCACATCAGGATAATTGGGCAGGGTCAATAACGGACGAGATTCTTGGCGATTTCGATCCAGGACAGAAAGAAAGGGCTCTTCGTAGGCATTGCCATCCTCCCGTTGGACAACGTCTTTTTGTAAACAATAGAGTGTCTGGATTTGGCGGGGTTGAATCTGGCAATCGAGGAGGGGATTTTTGAGCGGAAGACTCGCTTGGGGAGCCCCATCCTTAAGACTCAGAGTGAGGAGATTAGTTTGATAATTCGTTTGGGGTTGGCTCACCATCAGCTCCGTTTCGTCCGGCGAAAAGGCGAGGGGCTGGCCATAGCCGGCAAAAAACTGAAAGGCTCCGGCCTTGGGCTCTAGGGGCATCACACTCACCCCCCACTGCTCGGCGATCGCCATGGCGGATCCTGTGCTAAAGGCCAACCATCGACCTTGGGCAGACAGACTAAAGTTTTGACTATTGACCCCCAACGGTCGCGGGTTTTCCCCCTCGGGCCAGACCCAGAGCCCCGAATCTGCCTTATTTTGTCGATTAACTCGTCGCCAAACCAGGGTTTGACCGTTGCTGGCTAGGGTGAGTTGCAAATTGTCGTAATTAGCGTCACTGAGCAGGCGCTCAATTTTTCCCGGTATCGCCTCCTGCTGAGAAGCGTTTTGTTTAACCCCCGTCGTGACCGAAAACACCTGTAGGCTAGGATTGCGTTGATTGGGGTCGTAGGCTAAAAAAATTAGGCGATCGCCTTGGGGATAGATCTGAAATTGCTGAACTAGTAAATCCTTTGGGGTCAGGATCGTTTTCGACGGTTTTTGGGGATTGGTGATATTAAACAGAATCAAACGTCCCCGCTCTTCTCCCCCCACGCCAATATAAACAAAGGCTCGGTCATGGGTACTCAAAAGAGTGACGAAATCATCAAACTTTTTACCGGCTACTTGAGCAGGATCCACCTCAAGCTTGACTTGGTAGTTGGTGCCGTAGCGGGGAAGTTCTGACAGCGTATAAAAGAAATGGCGACCCTGCCCACTCCACTGGCCCTGCAACGGCGGATCAATGGTCAAGGATTTTTGCACGATCCCTTGATTCCGCAACGGTTGATTAAAAGACAACCTTAACACCCGGTCTTGAGCGCCAATCTTGCTATTTTGCCAACTGTAATCCGTCACCCGCAGTCGAGGGGGATTGCCTCGAACATAGAGCAGAGCCGTAAGAACCGCCAAAATTAGCATCAGAACCAAACCGACGCGGTCAAAGGGCCCAAGGGCAGAGGTTAGTCCTTTGGCGGGGCGAAAACGAGCAGTCATAGGCGCAGAGGTCTAGCTAGACAGGAGGTTTGTAGGTGGAAGCAACGCTTAATTCTTTGAGTTGTTTTGGATCCACAGAGGCGGGCGCTTCGGTGAGCAGACACTTAGCCTGTTGAGTTTTGGGGAAGGCGATCACATCCCGGATCGAACTTTCCCCCGCCATGAGCATCACCATCCGGTCTAGGCCGTAGGCAATACCACCGTGGGGTGGGGTTCCAAATTCAAAGGCATCTAGCAAAAAGCCAAATTTATTGTAGGCTTCTTCCATCGATAGCCCGATCGCCTCAAAAACCTGTTCTTGGATTTCCCGTTGATAAATCCGTAGACTTCCGCCGCCGATTTCAATGCCATTAAAAACCAAGTCATAGGCCTGGGCCCGAGCGGTAGTCAGATCAGCTATATCTTCGGGATTCGGAGCGGTAAAGGGATGGTGCAGAGCCTCTAGGCGTTTTTCGTCGGCATTCCACTCAAACATGGGGAAATCCGTCACCCAGAGTAAATTCATCTGTTCCGGGTCAATTAATCCCAATTGTTCTGCCACCACTAACCGCAATCGCGCAAGGGATTTATTTACCGTATCCGTGTCCCCCGCCCCAAACAGCAACAAGTCTCCCGCCTTTGCCCCCGTCAAGCGCAACAATTCGCTGACTTGCTCCGGGGTCATGTTGTCCTTAATCGCCCCAATGGTATCAATTTCGCCCTGATCGCGGACGCGGACGTAGGCAATGCCCTTGGCTCCGGCATCGGTGGCTTCTTTGAATAGATCTCCGCCGGGTTTGATGCGGACATTAGAAATGGTTTCATTACCAGCGGGAATCGGCAGAACTTTGACACATCCCCCGGTTTTGATCGCACCGGAAAAGACCTTAAAGCCTGAGTCTTTGACTAAATCGGAAACATCCACCAACTCTAGCCCGAAGCGGGTATCAGGACGGTCTGTACCATAGCGGGCCATGGAATCCGCGTAGGTAATACGGGGAAAGGGCAAGGGCAGGTCGATATTTTTAACGGTTTTGAAAATGTGGCTGATCAGGTTTTCATTGAGAGCCAAGATTTCCTCTTGGTTCAAAAAGCTCATTTCCATATCCAGTTGGGTAAATTCTGGCTGACGGTCGGCCCGTAGGTCTTCATCTCGAAAACAGCGGGCGATCTGATAGTAGCGGTCAAAGCCAGACACCATCAACAATTGCTTAAATAATTGCGGTGATTGCGGCAGAGCGTACCATTCACCCGGATTGACCCGTGAGGGGACTAAATAATCCCTGGCACCTTCTGGGGTGGAGCGAGTCAAGATCGGCGTTTCAATTTCAATAAAATGCTCTTGGTCTTCCAAAAAGCGGCGCATGGCCTTGACCACTTGATGCCGCAATTGCAAATTTTGACTCAGGCGATCGCGCCGGAGGTCGAGGTAGCGATATTTGAAGCGGACATCTTCCCGCACCTGGTCAGCTTCGTGGCTAGAGACCACAAAGGGGAGTTGTTTGCTCACAGCGTTGAGGAGCTCGATACTTTCGGCATAGATTTCGATCTCGCCGGTGGGGAGCTTGGGATTTAAGGATTCCGGGGGACGTTGACTGATGGTTCCTGTTACTTTGATCACATATTCATTGCGTAATCCTTCGGCAATGGCATAGGAAGCAGGGGTTTGACTGGGATTACTGGCAATTTGTACCACGCCACTCCGGTCACGCAGATCAATGAAAATCACCCCGCCATGGTCCCGACGGCGATCGACCCAGCCAAAGAGGGTAACGGTCTTACCGAGGTGGGTGGCACGAAGATCGCCGCAGTAGTGAGTACGCATAGGAATTGAGCAAAAATGGTCTAAAAATAATAACAAGTCAACGAAGCCGCCCTTTTGAGGCACACCACGCGGCCAAAGAAAACAGGATTTGATGCATTGCCCATTATCCTGCATTTGGTTCGTTCTGAACGGTTTAATCGTTTTGAAAGCTGAGCGGAGACCTACGCTGAGGCAAAGTAAACCTTTGATTTCACCGGATCGGGGGTCATGGTCCTATCCCCTTCTTGCCAGCCCACCGGACAGACTTCTTCGGGATGAGACTGGACGTATTGCAGTGCCTTTAGGGTTCTGAGGGTTTCATCAACACTCCGCCCAAAGGAAAGATTATTGATCGTGGCGTGTTGCAGTATACCTTCTTTGTCAATAATATAAAGTCCCCGTAGGGCAACCCCTGCATCGGGATCGAGGATATTATAGGCGGTACTAATTTCTTTTTTGAGATCCGCGACTAACGGATAAGCAATATCTCCTAGCCCTCCATATTTACGTTCTGTTTGAATCCAAGCGAGGTGGGAAAATTCGCTATCAATGGAAACCGCTAAAATTTCGGCATTAAGACTCTTAAATTCTTCGTGGCGGTCACTAAAGGCGATAATTTCCGTTGGACAAACAAAGGTAAAGTTTAACGGATAAAAAAATAAAACCACATATTTGCCACGATACTCAGAAAGTTTAATGGTCTTGAATTGCTGGTCTATCACCGCCGTGGCGGTAAAATCTGGGGCAGGGTGACCGACTCGAAAATTATCTGTCATGGTGCTAGTCTCCTTCGCTGAAATGTTTTGAATATTCCCAGGGTTTTGATTCGTCCCAACAGTACCACGGTCAGGACTTGTGATACAATCAATTCCACTAAGTAGGTAGATGTAATTAAACTAATTATAAGTTTTACGATCTATCCCCCCCAGCCCTCCTCACTAAAGCTCCGGTTGATAAGGGGGGAGTCCGTAGGACGGGGGGATTTGATAAATATTTACGCTCACTTACTTATTCAAACCGTCTATTTTTAAGCAATCTTAGCGTTGTTAGACCTCCGTCTAGGACCGAGGAAGGTCTTTTTAGTCAGTATTTTAGCTCACTCTTGATTTTTTTATGACTACTCACTTCATCACCGCCGAAGTCAATCTCCAAGAAACCCCGATTCAGCTTCAACGGGCCATTGAAGCAGAATTACAAAAACGCGGCGAACCCCTGCGTTGGGCGGTGACGGCCCTAGACTTGGAAACTCAAACGGCCCATGTAGAGGCGATCGTTACTAATTCCCAGGCTTAATTGGTGGCAGTATTGTGACCTATAATATTGTCCTAATCATTCCCACTGGCATTGGCGCGGCGCTGGGGGGATTTGCCGGAGATGCCTTGCCGATCGCCAGGGCCTTCAGTCCTCTTTGTGACCATTTGATCACCCATCCCAATGTGATGAATGGCGCCCAGCTTTATTGGCCCATTGCCAATGCGCTCTACGTAGAAGGTTACGCTCTAGACCACTTTGCCAAGGGGGATTGGGGACTTAGCCCAGGGCAATCCAATCGAGTTGGCATTGTTTTTGACCAGGGCATTGAACCGGAGTTGCGCGATCGCCATTTACAGGTAGCGGAAGCAACGCGGGCGACCCTAGGACTCACTCTCACCGATTACGTTACGACCGATGCGCCCCTAGGGGTGGAACTGCGAACAGCGGAGTCTGGCTCTAGTTGGGGCACCATTGGCAATCCGGGGAGTTTACTACGGGCGGCGGAACGCTTAATTACCGAGGCTGAGGCCCAGGCGATCGCCGTGGTGACTCGTTTTCCCGATGATGTAGATGCGCTGGTATTAGACCAATACCGCCACGGCTCTGGGGTTGACCCGCTCTCCGGGGCTGAGGCGGTGATTTCTCATTTGATTGTGCGACAGTTCAAACTTCCCTGTGCCCATGCTCCAGCGTTATCCGCCCTCCCCTTGGATATCACCATTTCTCCCCGGGCCAGTGCGGAGGAAATTGGCTATACTTTTTTGCCCTGTGTACTAGTTGGGCTTGGTCGTGCGCCGCAATTCACTGGCGATCGCCAAAGCAATCCGGGGAGTCTTTGGCGGGATCAGGTTAATGCTTTGGTCATCCCCGCTAGCGCCTGTGGCGGTAGTGCCACCTTGAGTTGGGGGTCATCTTCGACCTTAATTATTGCCGTGGAAAACAACAAAACTCAACTGAATGTTCCCCCCGAACCCCTAGGAATCCGAGCCTTTAGGGTAAACTCTTATCTAGAAGCCATGGGCGTGCTGGTAGCCCACCGCGCGGGCATCAATCTAGACTGTTTTTACCCTGATTTTTCTTCCCTTCATTGCCTAAAATAAACCTGTGACTCAGTCCAATCATTCTGATTTTGAACCTTTGACCCGTGTCCAAATTTTAGGGGTGATGGGGGTTACGGCGGTCCTACTCCTAGGGGTCGCTAAACTGTGGCAAAGATTAGGCGATATTTCCCTATTGCGCCTAGAATTTACCAGCCAAGCCGCATTACAAGGCATCGCCTTGGCGATCGCCATTGTCTTAGCCAGTGGCATCATTTATCGACTCTGGCCCGCCTACCGCCAGAGTGCCGATAGCTATTTAGAATTAGTGATCAAACCCCTGATTTGGCCCGATTTAATTTGGCTGGGCTTGCTTCCCGGCATGAGCGAAGAATTACTATTTCGGGGGGTGATGCTTCCAGCCTTAGGATTAAACCTAGGAGCGGTAGTCCTGTCGAGTCTTGTATTTGGTGTTTTGCACCTCAGTAATCTACAACAATGGCCCTACGTAGTTTGGGCGACCATTGTCGGTTTTGCCCTCGGCTATACAGCCCTGGTCACGGGAAATTTATTGATCCCGATCCTGGCCCACATTTTGACTAATTTTGTTTCCAGCAGTATTTGGAAATGGACTCATAAATAGACAAAAAAAGGCGGGAGTGTTAGAAGACTCCCAACCACTAGTCATTTCAACTCAGACTTTTATTCAAAAGGAGAATCCGAGGTCTTAGGCTCTGAGGGTAAATCCCAATCAGTGCTGGTCAATGGGTCGTGGGCTAGCATTTCTTCTAGGCTTTCTGTCGCATCATTCATCGATTCGTCAAAGCTATTATTGCCAAACAACTCATCCAAATCCCCGAAATCAATATTGGTGGCGGGAGAGGCGTCTTCCTCCGCAAACATATCGCCTAGACCTTCAAAAAAGTTATCCCCAAGGGACGGCTCTTCGAGGTCACGATTGCCGGTGTCTAATAACTCCAGAAATTCATTGTCAGTACTATCGACGCTGGTATCTAGAAAATTAATAAAAGACTCATCACCGGGTTCAGAAAGTGGCAATTCGGGCATATCCAACCCTGCCTCTGCGCCCAAATCAGCAAAAAGCTCATCCCCTTGGGTTGCGGAGAGGTCTTGCTGCTGTAGTTCCAATAAAAAGTCCATTTCTGAGCCTTGCTCATCTAGGTCTTCGACGGTTTCAGAGCCGTAGGTCGGAATCACGGATAATTCATCGGTGAGGTTCTCCTCTTCGGAGAGCGTCGCGGGAATCTCCGCCAAAAAGTCGGTAGAGAAGTCTAGGGCATCATCCGAGGGAGTTACCATTTCCTCCAGCAGAGCCTCGGGATTGTCCGTGGGAATCTCCGCCAAGAAGTCGGGAGAAAAGTCTAGGACATCATCCGAGGGAGTCACCATTTCCTCCAACAGAGCCTCGGGATTGTCCGTGGGAATCTCCGCCAAGAAGTCGGCAGGAATATCTAAGGCATTGTCGTCTAGATCCAGGGGAGAATCTACCCAATTTTCCTCTTCTTGGTCCGGCTCCTCTAGGGATAACAAAGCATCGTCGGGAGCAACCAAGTCAGCGGGGATATCCAATGCAGCATCTTGCCAGGGCTTGAATGCCAGGTCACTCGGCGGTTGCTCCGCTAGCTCTGGGGACGCATCTACCCAATTTTCCTCCCCTTGGTCTGGCGCATCTGACTCTACTGGAGGAGCGTCGGCGGATTCAGAGGAGAGTAGCTGTTCCGCTACAATGCCAATGGCCGCTCCAGCTACGGCGGCTCCTGCTAAATTAATGGCCGAGTTGGTTGACTCCGGTTCAGTCGCAAGGGCTGGGGCCGATAGTTGCGCTTGATAGGTGGCTTCTACATCGGCCTTTTCCTGGTGTAGTTGTGCGATTTGGGCCTGATGACTCTGGTCTTGGTCAACTAGTTGCTGTCTAAGCTGACTGACTTCCGAGGTTAGAGCCGATAGTTCAGCACTGGCATCGGAGGATTGGGCCAACGCCTGGTCTAGGCTAGTCTGGAGTTGATTAATGCGGTCTTGATAGGAATTCTCTAGGGCTAACTTTTCTGCTTCAAGCCGTTCAATTTGAGTCTGTTGATTCTGGGTTAGGGCTTGAAGATGTTGCAGTTGCTCAGAAAGGGCCGTAACCTCTTCTGTGGTTTCAGAGGAACTATCATGGGTCGTCTGCACTTGAGCGAGTTGCTGTTGATAGGAGGCTTCGAGCTCTCTACGTCTAGTTTGTTCGGCTTGGAGAGCCGCTTGAGCCGCTTGTAGTTCTTGATCTAGGGCAATGGCATCGGAGCCAGCTTGATCTGCTCGTTCTAGCTTGCGTTGTGCCCCGTTGAGTTGATGTTTTAGCTTATTGACTATTAGTACATAAACGCCACCGGCACCCAGCAGTAGCCCAATAACGCCAACTATAACTATATTCATGATTAATAATTGATCTCCAGAAAATGAGGATTATTTGGCGTTTCCGTAATGAGTACTGATCGCCGCTCAATAAGAACAGTTCGAAAAATCCCTAGAGGACTTGACTGGTCTCCAGAATTATACAACGCCTTTCATCCTGACGATGAACCAAAAAAATTAGAGGGCAGGACGTAGGGAGAGTAACGTTAAAAAGAACCTAGAACAATACTATATCGGAGAGACTAAATTAATAGATTAAGTCGGAAAAGAAAAATGTTACCATTTCGCAATGATGGCTATCTTTTTCTCAGTTTCCGGAGCCTAATCTCAGAGAGCAGTATCGACGAATCGGCTTGCTACCACAACTTGCCCCGGTATTTCAGCGGGCCATCTTGACCGATGCACTGATCCCTAAGGCGATCGCCGGGAACAAAATAAAAGTCAAAATAAAAGAAGTCTTAGTCATTCAGGGAAATGTTTGAGTATGCCAACGATAGAAACAGACCTAAAAGACATCCTGGTCAAAATTGAGAACCGATTAGAGAAAATTGATGATCGTCTTAATCGTTTAGAAACAGGCCAAGTAAGAATAGAAGAAAAGCTAGGGAGTCTAGATAACCGCGTAGAAAAGCTAGAAGGAAGCCAGAGCAAGCAAGTCTGGACACTGATAAGCATTATCGGCACAGCCGTTATTGGCTTGGTGATCAGATATGTTTTGACGACTTTCCCGAACCCATAGGCACCCCCATCCCCATTTCTTAAAATGGCAGACTGGGGCCGGACGCTAAGGATAAGCCAGGATTATTGAAAAAATCGTTAATTCATTTTGGCGTCTTTGTAGGCGGCATATACCCCCTGGACGTTATACCAATTCAAGAAAATGCGAGCAATTTCAAGGGCTAGCTGAGAACGTTTTTGGTCAATCAGCCATTGCAGGAGGGGAGCCAGACTTTTTTCATTCAAGCGGCCGCCCAGGGAGAGCAGGCCCCAGAGGAGGCGATGAAGCCAGGTCATTTGAATCATCATCCGCACGTCCCAGGTGGGATGTTTTTGATAAAATAAGACGCCCATACGCCCCCGTTCAATTTCTTTTTCAATCAGTTGGGGAATTTGAGCTAACGAAAAGGGGGGATGCCAATGGTAACCGACGGCTTCGGGGCATTTGATCAGGGTCAAGCCTAGCTTTTTAAGTCGGACTCCTAATTCCAGGTCTTCCCAACCATAGAGTTGAAAGCCGACATCAAATAAGCCCGCTTGCTCTAACCATTTTTTGGCGATCGCCACATTGCCCGTCGCAAAGTAGGCCGCGGAGAAATCGGTAATTTTATAGAGTTCGCTGGTGGGGTCATCAAAATTACAGGTATTGATCACCGCCCCGTAGGTAAACAGGCGATCGCCATTTAGTTGGACTTGACCGGCGCTGAGGGCATCGGCGTGGGCCTGCAAAAAATTCTCGGTTACGACCAAATCACTGTCAATAAAAATAATGGTGTCTCCCTTCGCCATTTTCACTCCCAAATTACGCGCCGCCGCTGGCCCTTGGTGGTCTTGCAGATAGGGCACCACCTGGGGAAAAGCCTGGGAGTTCTGGGCGAGCCAGTCTAGGGTGCCATCGGTGGAGCCGTCATCGACTAAAACCACCTCAAATCCTTCCACTTTGCCATCTCGGAATCTCTGGTGATGCAACGCTCGCAGGCATTTTTCTAGAATGGGCTGGCGATTGTAGGTGGGAATAACAACACTAAAAAACATAGGGTTAGGCACAAAATCCGGACGAGGAAGAACTTAAGCAAAGCATATCACCAGCGGTCTTGACCTAGGAAATAGTGGCGATCGCCGATGTATTTTGTTTGACAATGGCACCGGAGCCATGGCGATGGATGCGAATTTTTTGTAACTTTGGCCCGTCGGCCGCGATGACCGAAAAGGTAAAATCACCATACTCTAAACTTTCACCCTGGGCGGGAATTTTTTGCCAGGTGTAGAGCAAGAATCCGCCGAGGGTTTGGTACTGATCCCGCAGGGGGAATTGGAAATTGAGGATTTCATTCAGCTCTTCAAGATTCATTTGAGCTTCCACCAAAAAGGTCTGGGGGTCTACCATTTGCAAAAGCACGGTGTCTTCATTTTCATCGCCTTGTTCACTGCCCACCATTTCGGCAATAAGATTTTCGAGGCTAACCAGCCCGGCCGTACCGCCAAACTCATCCACTACGATCGCCGTTTGCAGGCTACTGCGTTGCATTGTCAGCAAAAGATCCGTCAGGGGCGTAGTTTCTGGGAAAAAACGTACGGGTTTAATCCAATTCGCCAAGGAGGTATCGGCCTGTAATATGCCCTGGAGCAGAGGCGACGCTAAATCATGAAAATCAATCATGCCCCGAATATCATCGAGGGATTCTCCTTTAACGGGATATTGGTGATGCCCACTGGCGCTAATGGCTTGGAGCAGATCATTTAGAGTCAAATTCGCGGGGAGGGCGACCAATTGAGCCCGCGGCACCATGATTTCGTGGGCAAGCCGGTCGCTAAAGGCAAACACATTACTGAGTAAACTCCGCTCATTGGTATTGAGTCCACTGGATTCGCCCTCCTTAGCAATGATCAATTGCAATTCTTCGGGAGTCAACCGCTGAACCCAACGCGAACGACTCAAGTCGGCTCCCCCCAGTTTGAGAAGCCAGCGGCTGGATTGGTTTAGACCCCAGATAATCGGAGACAATACCTGGGCGATCGCCTGAAGCGAGGGCGCAAATCGGCGGGCGAGTTGTTCTGGATAGAGGAGGGCCCAGGATTTGGGACACAATTCCCCGAGAACAATTTGCAGATAGGCAATCAGCACAAAAACAACGGGAACGGCAACGCCCTGGGCCACTAGGGGCAGATAGGCCGGTCCTGGGGTAAATCGCTGGAGAATAAAGCCGATGAGCAGAGAAATACTGTCATGGCTCAACCATCCGAGCCCGAGGGTAACGAGGGTTATCCCTAGTTGGCTGGTGGCCAGTGGGCGATCAAGACGGCGTTGGAGAAACTGGACGGAGCGGGCCGGGCGATCCCCGGATTCAACTAATTGACTAATGCGCGATCGCCGGACGGTAACCAGGGAAAATTCGGCGGTCACAAAAAAGGCATTAATAGCAATGAGCGCCAATCCAACAAGTAAACGGCGAACAATATCATCCATAGTGGCTTAAAAACGGTGTCATCCCGGTTGGGTAATCCATGAAGTCTGAACAGAAGGTATCCATTGCGTTCTAGAGTCGCAGACTGTTCATGGCGAAGATTACATTCCGAGGCCTTTGCCAGAGTGGGAAATTGGTACTCATTGGGGAGAAAAAGAAACTGTCATCGGCGAGGTCTACAGTTTAGCGGACTCTCAGGGGGCGGATAGTTGCCAGTGAGCAATTTGAACTATCCTTGGCGCCGGGTTTCTTTTCCGTTGCTACTCCGTTAGACTACAAAAAAACTACTATAGCAATAATAACCGCTTTGCAAAGTTTTGGCTCACCTCCCTTCTCGGCTCGACTGGGGACGGGATTGGGCAATTTGGAAGCTCAAAAAGATGACCGGAATCAGTCCGGCGGCGATAATAGCCAGGGCTGGCATGGCCGCTTCGTTGAGTCGTTCGTCGGAGGCGTATTGATAAACTCGAACCGCTAGGGTGTCAAAATTAAAAGGGCGAATCACCAAGGTGGCGGGCAATTCCTTCATCACATCCACAAAAATCAACATTACCGCCGTCAAAATGCCACTCCAGATCAAGGGCAAATGGATTTTTAATAAAATTTGCCACGGCGATCGCCCCAGACTCCGGGCCGCATCATCTAAACTTGGTTTGATTTTGCCTAGGCTAGTTTCGAGGGCACCAAAACCCACCGCCAAAAAGCGCACGCTATAGGCATAGATCAAAATGGCGATCGTGCCACTGAGCAATAATCCGGTGGAAAGGTTAAACACTGAGCGCATCCAGGCATCGAGGCTATTGTCCAAAAATCCAGCGGGAATCAGTACCCCCACGGCAATGACAGAGCCGGGAATGGCATAGCCGAGGGAGGCAATTTTGACCGCCGTGCGAATCAAGGGTTTGGGCTCTAGGCGCTGACCGTAGGCCAATAATAATCCCAGGACAACCACGATCAACGCCGTTAGGCTGGCCAAAATCAGGCTATGGCTGGCTAGTTGGAAAAAGTTATTTTCGCCGACTTCTTGGGCGTAGGCAAGACCCAGATGGAGTAAATAGGCCGTGGGAGCCAAAAATCCCCAGATTATGGGCAATAAACTTAATCCAAGGGCTCCTAGGGCCCGCCATCCCCGCAGAGGGTAGCGAATTAGGTGATGGTGACGACTGCTGACTTGATAATATTTGGCCCGGCGGCGTGACCATAATTCTAATAAAATCAACCCCAGAATAAAAATCATTAACACGACGGCCAGTTGGGCGGCGGCATCCTGTTCCCCCAACCCAAACCAGGTATTGTAGATGCCAGTGGTAAAGGTGTTGATGCCAAAATATTGTACGGTACCAAAATCATTCAAGGTTTCCATGAGAGCCAAGGCCACCCCCGCGGCGATCGCCGGACGAGCGAGGGGGAGAGCAACGCGCCAAAAACCTTGCCAGGGGTTACAGCCCAAGGAACGACTGGCTTCTAAGGTGGCCATCCCCTGTTCCAAAAAGGCCATCCGCGCCAGCAGGTAAACGTAGGGGTAGAGCACCAAAATAAATAAGGCGATCGCCCACCAGAGGGAGCGCACATTCGGGAACCAATAGTCTTGCCCTGACTCCCAGCCCAGCAGAAATCGCAAAGCGCTCTGGACAGGACCGTAGTAGTCTAATAAGTTTGTATAGGTATAGGCCAAGAGGTAGGACGGAGCGGACAGGGGCAGAAGCAGCGCCCATTCCCAGCACCGGGCGCCGGGAAAGTCACACATGGTCACGAGCCAGGCCAGCCCAACTCCCAGCACCAGCACTCCCCCACCGACCCCTAGCATCAGTAGCAAGGAGTTCAGGATATATTCCCCCAGCACCGTTTCCAGCAATTCTCGCCAAATTTCGCTCTGGATCGAAAAAACACTACTGACGACGGCAAAAATGGGAATGGTAATCAAAGCGGCGATCGCCAAAACACCCAACGCCCAAAAATGCCCCCGCCAGGGAAGCCAAGCGAGGGGAGGGGTCGAGGAGTCATGGGTATCAGTCATCGGAGTTCAGGTGGGCAGGGGACAATAGCATATTGTGACATTTCTTCCCCTCCGCCGTCCTGGTTCTCTGTTTACTAACCGCGCTCAATGCTGTAGTGGGCCCGAAGTTGAAATTCTTGTCCGGCGGGAATTTCAACAACATCCTCAGCGGCATTGGTGGTTTCAACACAGAGAAAACGATGATAATCATTGTCTTCTAGGTCTGCCATTTTAGCGGTGATCTCTGACCACGGGTTCCAAACCACCGCCGTTTGATTGCCCTCGGAGCTGATGCGAATTTTGCGCCCGAGTCCTGGGTCATCAATCACCAATTCGTTACTAGAGCGGTAAATGCGGTCTACCTCAGCGGCGATCATCACGGGGCCCTGTTGTTGTTTTTCCAGACTGTTATCTACTTTGTCGATGTAGGTTGTGTTTTCCAGTCCCAAAACCTGCACTTGGCTAATATCGCCCACGTTGAAGTAGGTATGAAAAGCCTGGGTAATGGAAATGCTCTCCGTGCCGGTATTGCGGGTGATCAGCTCCAGGCTTAGGGTTGGACCCACCACAATGGCGATCGCCATCTCAAAGCGATGGGGCCAAAGAGATTGGGTTTCCGGGCCATCGGCAAAGCCCAGCACAATCTTGGTTGCGCCGGAGGCAAGAGCTTCTGTGCCAACGACATGCCAAAAACGATTGCGAGCAAAGCCGTGGGCCGACCGGGTCGAATCCGTGGGATGGGGGCCAAACCAGGGCCAACAAATAGGAATTCCGCCTTTAATCGCCTTTCCATCCTGATAGTAGGCTTTTTTGCTTAAAAATAAGAGGTCTTCGGCTTCATGCGTTGGCTGAAAGGCCAGCACTTGACCCCCGTAGATCGAAATCAGAGCCGTTGCCAGACCATTATTGACTTCAATAAACGACAGTCCTCCCTCACCGTCCACAAAGGTTAGTTGGCCCGCAATGCCATAGTCAAGATTTAGCTGTTCAATGGTCATAAAAAAACTCGATAATCAATGCCACAATTATCCATGCAAAGGAGACGAAGCAAAAAAAAGAAGGAGTCACGCCGTCGTGATTCTCCCTCAATTTTGGCTAAAAAATTAATAAAAGCCTAGCTTAAGGTCGCCCCAGCCACGACTTCTAGCAATTCCTGGGTAATGGCGGCTTGACGGGCCTTATTGTAGGACAGGGTTAGAGTGCCGATCAGTTGACCTGCATTTTCACTGGCATTACTCATCGCCGTCATCCGGGCGGCCAATTCACTCGCCGCCGACTCTTGCAGGGAGCGCAAAAGTTGATTGGTATTATAAAGAGGCAAAAGCGCATTCAAAATTTGTACGGGGTCTTGCTCAAAAATCATATCCTGAGGAAAACTCATCACTTCCGAGGCAACTTTTTCCCGCTCTACCTGAAACTTACCGCCCCGGGTGATCAGGCGGAAAATCTCATCATCTTTGACCTCCAATCCCTGGGGAGTGAGGGGAAATAGGGTTTGAATGACCGGCTTAGAGCTAATCAACGAGACAAAGCGAGTATAAATTAACTCTACTCGATCCACCACTTGGGAAACAAAAAGTGTCACCAGGGTATCGGCAATTTCCGCCGCTTCCGCCGCCGTCGGAATTTGGTTAAGGTTCATGTAGGAAGCCAATACCTTCGCGTTACGGCGGGTAAAGTATTGGCTTGCTTTACGTCCGACTAACACAAACTGGACATTCACGCCCTGGGCTGTCAACTCATTGGCCCGTTGTTCCGCCCGTCGAATCACGTTGGAATTATAACCCCCACAGAGACCCCGATCGCCGGTAATCACCAACAGCGCGACAGAATTAACCTCCCGTTGTTCAAATAAAGGAAGGGTCGTATCGGTAAAGGTCAAACGACTTTGTAGATTGTAAAGAACCTGAGCCAAGGCATCGGCAAAGGGACGGGTGGCAATGACCTGTTCTTGGGCGCGACGGACTTTGGCCGCCGCCACGAGGCGCATCGCTTCTGTAATTTTTTTTGTATTTTTAACCGACTTAATGCGGTCTCGAATCGCTTTTAGGTTAGGCATAGTTTTATGATATTCAGCGTAGGACTAATGGAGAATTAACCGTTCCTGGCAGGGGGGTGATAGGGGCGAGTTAGCCGCTAATTCAGATCAAGAATGATCTTAGGAAATTAACGAGGCATCCCCCGGCACTATCAGCCCATCCCTCCCTAGAAATTAGGCAAATGCCTGGGTAAATTCCTTAATACCTTCCTTGAGCAAGGATTCTGCTTCTTCGGTCAGGGCTTTGCCGGTGGAGACAATTTCCACGTACTGGGCTTTATTAGCCTTGAGATACTCGCGCAGTCCCGCCGCAAAATCAGTCACTTTATTAACGGCAATGGTATCGATATAACCATTGAGTCCGGCATAGGTAATGGCGACCTGTTCCCATACCGCCAGAGGGGAATTTTCCGGTTGCTTTAGGAGCTGACGCAGACGTTGACCCCGGGCCAATTGAGCTTGGGTCGTGGCATCGAGATCCGAGGCAAATTGGGAGAAAGCTTCCAGTTCCGCGAACTGGGCTAATTCTAGCTTGAGTTTACCAGCCACCTTCTTCATGGCTTTAGTTTGAGCCGCAGAGCCTACCCGACTCACCGAGATCCCGGCGTTAATGGCTGGACGGAAGCCCGCATTAAAGAGGTCGGTGGTCAGGAAGATTTGACCATCGGTAATGGAAATCACGTTGGTAGGAATATAGGCGGATACGTCCCCAGCCTGGGTTTCAATGATGGGAAGCGCCGTCATGCTACCGCCACCGAGGGCATCGCTCAATTTAGCAGCCCGCTCTAACAAACGAGAGTGAATGTAGAAAACATCCCCAGGATAGGCTTCCCGTCCGGGCGGACGACGCAGTAGCAAGGACATCTGACGATAGGCTTGGGCTTGTTTGGACAAGTCATCGTAAATCACTAAAGTACTCTTGCCTTGGTACATGAAATATTCCGCTAGGGTCGCACCGGTGTAGGGCGCAAGGTATTGCAGGGTAGCAGGGGCGTTGGCATTGGCCGCTACCACGATGGTGTAGTCCATGGCACCTTTTTCCGTCAAGGTGTCAATGATTTGGGCTACCGTCGAGGCTTTTTGCCCGATCGCCACATAGACGCAGACAACATTTTCTGATTTTTGGTTGATGATCGTATCAATGGCGATCGCCGTTTTACCGGTCTTACGGTCACCAATAATCAACTCCCGCTGACCCCGGCCTACCGGAATCATGGCATCAATGGCCGTAATCCCTGTTTGCATCGGTTCACACACAGATTTACGGGCGATAATCCCCGGTGCAGAAGATTCAATTAAGCGATTCTCCGAGGAGGTAATCTCACCCTTGCCATCAATGGGACGAGCCAGGGAGTCCACGACGCGGCCAATCATGGCCTCACCAACGGGAATTTGAGCAATGCGGCCTGTGGTTTTAACCGTACTACCTTCTTGGATACCAAAGCCGTCCCCCATCAAAACCGCCCCAACATTATCCTCTTCCAGGTTGAGAGCAATACCAATGGTGCCGTCTTCAAATTCCAGTAATTCCTGGGACATTACCTGCTCCAATCCGTAAATGCGAGCGGTGCCATCTCCCACCTGGAGAACGGTACCCACATTAGAGACTTGAACCGTTTGATCGTAGGATTCGATCTGTTGGCGAATAATACTACTGATTTCGTCAGGTCTGATGCTTACCATAGTCAATTATTTCCGTTGAAGTTAGTGAAAATTAAGGTGTCGCCGGGCGACCAGCCAAAAAAATTAAATTGCACCACCGAGATTCAAGCCGATGCGACGGAGTTGACCCTTCAAACTGGAATCAAATACTTGTGACCCCACTTTAATGACCACCCCTCCAATAATATCTGGATCAACTGTGGTTTCTAGTTCTACCGCCTGGGCACTGGTCAACTGTTTGACCTTCTCGGTCACAGCCTCCCGTTGACCCTCGGTGAGCTTGAGGGCTGACACAACTTCCGCCAAAACAGTATTGGTGAGCTTGCGAAGCCGGATCTGGAACTGTTGACACACCGCTCTTAAAAAGCCAATGCGCCGCTTATCCACCAATAACATCATGAAATTGAGCAGATAGCCATTCACCTCTGAGCCTAAAACTTGGCGCAGGATTGATTTTTTGTTGTCATCGCTGACCAGAGGATTAGACAAAACCGCTTCAAATTCAGGCGATTGATCCAACAATCCCAGAAGACTACGAATTTCATCCCCAAAAACCAAGGTTAAATTTTGGCTCTCAGCCAAGGACATCAATGCCTGAGCGTAGGGTTCAGCAATTTGGCTACTGTATAGGGCACCTTTCATGACTGACCTCCCAACTGGGCAATACTCCGTTCGATTAAACGGTCTTGCTGGTTATTACTCAACTGACCCCGGAGGTCAGCTTCTGCTTTTTCCACCGCCAAGATAGCAATACGTCGCCTAAGCTCGGCAATGACTCGGTCTTGTTCGGCACCGAGGTCCTTCGCGGCAGTCTCACGTAACCGCTGAAGATCCTGTTCGGCTTGAGCGGCAATCTCCACCTTAGCCACGGCCGCTCGCTCTTCCGCCATTTGACGAATACGAACCGCCTCAGCTTGGGACTGGGCTAGCTTTTGTTGCTCTTCGGTTAGCCGAGAGGCCGCTTGACGCTGACGCTCCTCCGCCTCTTGAATCGCCTCTACAATTTTGACCCGTCGTTCACTGAGAATTTTTCCCAGGGTTTTCGGTGCAAAGTAAACAATGATTCCTAACAATATCGCCAGGTTAAAGAGATTGGTTTCTAGAAAATCTAGATTTAATCCAAATCCCTCTTCCGCCGCCGAATGAGCCTCGGTTGCTAGGATTAACAAGGTATTCAGCATAATTGACAACTCAATCTATAGGGGCACTATTTGATTAATTCAGGGCCTAACAATTTATTTAAGATCTGGCGACTCAGGGCATCTACTTCTTGTTCAAGGGAACTCAACGCAGACTGCCGTTGGGCTTCAATTTCTTGAGCTGCCGCTTCCTTTTGTTTTTGAGCATCTCGCTGGGCCACTGCAATTTGGTCTGCCGCCAGTTTTTTTGCGTCTGCTTGAGCATGGGCAATAACATCCTGCGACTGCCGACGAGCATCGGTGATTTGTTGCTCATACTGCTGAGTCAATATATTCGCATTGGCTAAGCGTTCCCGTGCATCTTCTTCGTTGCGACGAATATAGTCGGCACGATCATCCAAAACCTTATTTAAAGGCTTATAGAAAACGGCATTTAGCACAAACGCTAAAACAATGAATTGCAATGCCATAAAGGGCAGTGTGGCATCAAAATCAAACATTTTTTTAACAAATCATTTCAGGGGTTTGCAACAAACTAAATCCCCATAAACCCTAGGCAGAGTTTGCGGGGAAGAGACGTGATCACTCACGCCTCCTAACCAACTTGTCCTAGGCAAAGGGATTTGCAAACAAAAGAACTAGTGCGATAACCAGTCCATAGATTGTCAAAGATTCCATGAAAGCCAGGGTCAACAACAAAGTACCCCGGATTTTGCCTTCGGCTTCGGGTTGACGAGCAATTCCAGCCAAGGCTTGGCCAGATGCATTACCTTGACCAAGACCAGGGCCAATGGCGCTAATACCAACAGCGAGAGCGGCGGCGATAACAGAAGCGGCGGCAACGGTAGGATTCATGATGATTCTTTCCTTGTGACTAACAAAAACAACGTTCAACTTGATAGATATTCGGGAATTCGTTTCAGCCAGAATTAAAAACCCATGGCTAATAACGGGAACCCCTCGGAGATTCAACAGGGTATTGCGTTGGGGTGGCGCGATGAAAAACAAAAATCAACAGATTCGATCAAGAATCAATTCAATTTTGCCCAGCAACGGCTAGTCCCAACGATTACCCATGCTCTTCATGTTCACCTTCTGATTCGATCGCCTCATGGATATAGGCTCCGGCTAGGGTGGCAAACACTAACGCTTGGATGGCACTAGTAAATAGTCCTAGGGCCATCAACGGCAGGGGCACAACTAAAGGTACAAGGAGTACCAATACAGCCACCACTAATTCGTCCGCTAAAATGTTGCCGAAAAGACGGAAGCTGAGGGAAAGGGGTTTGGTGAAATCTTCTAAAATCTTAATCGGTAAGAGGACGGGAATCGGTTGCACATAACTGGCAAAATACCCCAATCCTTTCTTACTTAATCCAGCATAAAAATATGCCAAAGAAGTTAGTAAGGCTAAAGCAACAGTGGTGTTGATGTCGTTGGTAGGAGATGCCAATTCAGCGCCATCGGGGATATGAATCAGTCTCCAAGGCAGTAATGCCCCAGACCAGTTTGACACAAAAATAAAGAGAAACAGAGTTCCGATGAACGGTAACCAAGGACGATACTCCTTTTCACCCAATTGGTTTCTTGCCAACTCTCGTAAAAATTCCAGCACATATTCCATTAAATTTTGAATACCGCTCGGAATCCGTTGAGCATTTCGCGTTGCCGCGATAGAGACAATCACCAGTAATAGGATGACAAACCAAGAAGTCGCAAAGGTCTGCCCATGCAACTTGAGATTTCCAATTTCCCAATACCACTGCCGGCCCACTTCTAGGGCAGCAAGAGGAAACAAATTTACAACACTCAAACCAGCTAACATTGTTACTCGGTGAGATTTACTCAGTTAGGACAAGGGAATTTTTAGTAATAAACTAAACCCTTCCTCAACCTCTCATGGTCTACTCTGCCGTGGGGGCAATCACGCCCTGGAGCATGTAGATGATGATGGCAGTTTTATAGGTTAGAAATCCGAGAAAGACCGGCAGAACCTGAAGGTTTTCTCGCTGGGTAGCGAGGATGATTAGTCCGACAAAAACGGCTAATCCCTTGGAACCCGCCCGTCCCGATTGGACCCCTATCCGTTCAACATCTCTAGCTAATAGTTTCAGGTAAATGAGCCCGCCCGTGGCACCCAAGAGATAATTGAGAGCAATCACGAGGCCATAGGCCCAGTAGACACCCCCAAAAATAACCGCCATGGCTACCAATGTCCAGGTCAACAACCGACGTTGAAGATCATAAAACTCGCGCATTCCACTATCGGAATCATGGTCCTCGGCGGCGGGGCCGAGAGGAGCATCTGCGAGAGCTAAATGATTGGACGATGGGCTGGGTCGGGTCACACTTTTCGCTATCAGCAAAACTAGAGATAATTGCCCTAGAGCATTGATCCCCATTGGTTTGGGGTCGATGCCTTAAGTCAGAAGCAATCATATCACGGTGTCGGAACACAATTTTATTTTTTGTGTGCTAGCTCAATTTGTCGGTAATAAGAAAAATTGGTCCCTGGGAGGGGGCACAATGGGCGATCGCCGAGGGTGCCGTTGGACCTTCTCGAAAGATTTTTGAGACCGGCTGAAACAGACGACCCGCAAGCTGGTATCTTAAAACCTAGGCGCCCAGGTTAGTGCGACGCTAACGACGCTTTCTGCCTGACCTTGACCTTGTCGAATCAGGGCAGTTTAACGGCTTGCATCGGAGGACGCTCAAGTGTTGATTCAACCGGATAGCTTAAACCTGCTGATTAGTAATGATGATGGTGTTTTTGCCCTGGGGATACGGACTCTAGCTAATACTCTGGCATTGGCAGGGCATCGGGTCACGGTGGTTTGCCCGGATCGAGAACGCTCCGCCACGGGCCATGGATTAACGCTCCATCAGCCGATTCGCGCCGGGGAAATTGAAGGGGTTTTTGACCCCCGAATCACGGCTTGGTCGTGTTCCGGTACCCCCGCCGATTGTGTTAAGTTTGCGCTCTATTCCGTTTTAGACCAACGCCCGGATTTTGTCCTATCGGGTATCAATCACGGCTCCAACCTCGGTACTGACGTTCTTTATTCGGGCACGGTATCGGCGGCCATGGAAGGCCTAATTGAAGGCATTCCCAGTGTTGCCTTTAGTTTGGCTAGTTTTACATCCCAAGACTTCCAGCCCGCGGCCAATTTTGCCCGGAGCTTAGTCCAACAATTAACCCAACATCCGCTTCCCCACTCTACCCTCCTCAATGTCAATATTCCGCCGGTGGCAGAGCCGGAGATTGCCGGAGTCTGTCTGACGCGCCAAGGTCTCCGTCGTTATATTGAAACCTTTGAAGAACGCTTTGACCCCCGAGGCAAGCGCTACTATTGGCTAGCGGGAGAAGTCGCTAAGGATATTGAACAACCGGAGCATCTTCATCTTTCCACAGATATTCCCACCGATGTTCACGCGATTCAAGATAATTTTATTACGATCACACCTCTGCACTATAATCTGACCGATGTTGCCGGTTTTCAGTCCTTGGCCGATGCCCCTTGGTTTCCCCATGGCCTCAACAAAAAAAGAGAAAATTAACGGCAAATAATATGATAATCTTGTTATTCAAATTAAGATAAAATCCTATGTCTTCCTATCTTTTTAATCAAGAAAATGAGCCCGATGAAGCGGATAGCGTCACTCTTCGAGATGAAGATGGAAGAACGCTAGATTGCTATGTTGAAAATACCTTAGAGTTTGATGACGTCAACTATTTACTGTTGATGCCGGTGGATATTCCCGTGGTTATTATTGCCTGGGAAGATGAAAATGACAGTGATGATGATGAGGATGCCGAAGCTATTCTCCTTGAAGATAATGAGGAAATTGAGATTATTTTTGCCGATGCAAAGGCAGTACTTGAAGAATTAAATTTAAGTTTGAAATATACTGCCTATACCCTGACGGTAAGCGGAGAACTCCCTCCCATCGAGGATGAGGATATCTTAACCCTAGAGCTGGATGAGGCGGAGGAGGGCCTGGAACCGGAAGAACTACAGTTTTTAGTAAGTTTCTATCACGAAGAACAGCGCTATTCGATTTATACGCCTATGGCCCCTTTATTATTTTTGGCTAAATCTGTTATTCCTGGAAAAATTGAGCTTGTGGCCCCCGAGGAAGAACCCATGCAACAGATTTTAGAGGAGTTATTGTTTGAGGAGGGGGATTAATGTCTGCAATTTCCCTGGCTCTAAAAACTTAGCACAAGTTTACAATGCTCCCCAGAACGGCTGATGTTTGAGACAATCGACTCATGACGCTAAGTAATAAGTTCAACAGAATTTTATGACCAACGTAGCCATCGAGTCGGTACTCCACGAAGAACGAATATTTAATCCTCCTTCTCAATTTAGTGAACAATCCTATATCCGCACGCTGCGTGAGTATGAGCAAATTTACAGTAAGGCCGCCTCTAATCCAGAGCGTTTCTGGGCGGAGTATGCTGAACAGGAATTACACTGGTTTAAGCCCTGGGAAAGGGTTTTAGATTGGCGGCCTCCCTTTGCTAAATGGTTTGTCGGGGGTCAATTAAATGTTTCTTACAATTGCTTAGACCGTCATCTCAGCACCTGGCGCAGGAATAAAGCCGCCATTATTTGGGAGGGGGAGCCAGGGGATTCTCGTACTCTGACCTACCAAGAGCTTCACCGTGAAGTCTGTCTTTTTGCCAATGCGATGAAGCGGTTGGGCATTGAAAAAGGAGACCGGGTTGCCATTTATCTGCCCATGATCCCAGAAGCGGCGATCGCCATGTTGGCCTGTGCGCGGCTTGGGGCGCCCCACAGTGTTGTTTTTGGTGGATTTAGTGCTGAAGCCCTGCGGGATCGCTTAAACGACGCCCAAGCAAAACTGGTGGTTACCGCCGATGGGGGGTTTCGTAAGGATAAGGTGATTACGCTCAAAGAACAGGTGGATGCCGCCCTAGCCCATGGAGCCCCAACGGTAGAAAATGTGTTGGTGGTTCAACGCACTCAATCGGTGATCGCCATGGTGGAAGCACGGGATCATTGGTGGCATGAGCTAAAAACCCAGGTCTCAGCGGATTGTCCGGCGGAACCCATGGACAGTGAAGATACTTTATTTATTCTTTACACCTCTGGTAGTACGGGAAAACCGAAGGGAGTTGTCCATAGCACCGGCGGTTATAACCTCTATACTCACCTGACCACTAAATGGATTTTTGACCTCAAAGACACCGATGTTTATTGGTGTACGGCGGACGTGGGCTGGATTACCGGGCATAGTTATATTGTCTACGGGCCGCTGTCCAATGGAGCGACAACAGTGATGTACGAAGGGGTCCCTCGGCCGTCCAATCCGGGTTGCTTTTGGGATGTGATCGAAAAATACGGTGTCAATATTTTTTACACCGCCCCCACGGCGATCCGAGCCTTTATGCGCATGGGAGAAGAGGTACCTAATGCCCGCAACCTTTCCTCATTGCGCCTACTGGGAACGGTGGGAGAACCGATTAACCCCGAAGCCTGGGTCTGGTATCACCGCGTCATTGGCAAAGAACGCTGTCCCATTGTCGATACTTGGTGGCAAACGGAAACCGGCGGTATAATGCTGACACCTTTACCGGGGGCGACTCCTACGAAGCCTGGCTCCTGTACCCGTCCCTTTCCGGGCATTATCACCGATATTGTCGATATAGAAGGAAATTCGGTCTCTGAGAATGAAGGGGGGTATCTGGTGGTCAAGCATCCTTGGCCCAGTATGATCCGCGATGTCTATGGCGATACAGACCGATTTCGTCGCACCTACTGGGAACATATTCCCCCGAAGGATAGCCAGTATTTATACTTTGCCGGGGATGGGGCTCGTCGAGATGCCGACGGTTACTACTGGGTCATGGGTCGCGTCGATGATGTGATTAGTGTCTCGGGTCATCGTTTTGGCACCATGGAAATTGAATCAGCCCTAGCTTCTCATTCGGCGGTGGCGGAAGCGGCAGTGGTGGGCCGCCCGGATGATTTGACCGGTGAAGCAATTTTTGCTTTTGTGGTGTTAGACCGCGGACAAACCGCCAATGATGCCCTGATTAGCAGTCTTAAACAGCACGTCACCCTGGAAATTGGGGCGATCGCCCGTCCGGCGGATATTCGATTTACCGACGCCTTACCTAAAACTCGTTCCGGCAAAATTATGCGACGATTACTGCGGAGTCTGGTTGCTGGACAGGAAATCACCGGCGATACGTCCACGTTGGAAGACCGCTCAGTACTAGATAAACTGCGCGAAGGCAGTTGAACTGAGGGAATTTTAGACACTAGGGGGAAATGGGCTCGCCTGTTTCCCTTTCTTTCGATGTTATGGGGACTAATTGGAGATGATCCCTGGCAAATTAACCGTTTTGGTGGGACTGACATCACCCCTGGGCTACTTCTATCGTAGAGATAACGAGACGAACGGAGAGCACAGACCATGACCATCCAACCCACCACCATTATTCGCAATTACCTGCTCACTGCCACCACAGTCATTCTCCTCAGCCTTGGCATCAGTGAGCTAGTCAATGCCCCCTCTCGCATTGGGCAACAGCAACGATTAGACGGCTACAGTTACTATGTCGGCGCTGGTTTGGTCAGCTATGCCCAGTCTTCATTGAGATAATGAGTCTTGTCTGAGGATGAGAGTTTTTTGCTCTCTAAATCAACCTGAGTTCGACAAAAGTTATTTACTGTAACTCTTGCAAAATAAGGCTTACAGCATTCACTGTCCAGAAATTTGCGTGTCAATACAGCACCCTATTGAGAATGTGGCTTGATTTCCGTCGAACTCACGTTAAATCATGATCAACAAAAAAGAAGTGCAAATTCTTTCACAAATTATTCACAGAATCATTATATTTATTTGATCAATCGAACGAATTAACAAATGTGAATAAGACAAACTCTTGAATTAAGTCATCTTTATAATCATTTGATCATAGGGCGTGACACGGGCAAGAGGTTGCAAGGTTTTTGTGATGGGCGATCGCCTGTCAAGAAGCTTGAGAGAAGACACCCTGAGTGCACTCCAAGATTCTAAGAGATACGGGCATAGTGTGTCTAAAGGAAAATGAACCTAAAGGGCTTGAGTTTAGGAAAAATGTCAGACAGTTTATTTTCTAAGGCATTGATCTCATATTTTTAGAACTCGAATAATCATGAACTTACCCGACTTGAAGCAAGCCTATCAAGAGCAGCTACTGCGCTATGGTGTGGATGTAGAGAAAGCGAAACAAGCTGCAGAAAGACTATCCCTAGAAGAACTGATGATGATTAGTGAAATATGGCGCGATTGGTCTATTCATCATTCACATCTAAAATCATTGATCACCATTTCTGATAAATATACGGATACCCTATGAAGGTCGCCCTAGTTCATGACTATTTAACCCAACGGGGAGGAGCCGAACGGGTATTTGAACTTCTGTGTCGTTATATTGGTAATGCTGATATTTTTACCTCCCTTTACGATCCAGAAAAAACAATTGATTTAAATGGTCGCAAAGTTAATACTACTTTTTTACAAAATATTCCTGGCTCAACTAAGAATTTTCGTATTTTGGCTCCCTTCTATTTTTCTGCCTTTCAAAGTCTAGATCTAAGGAGTTACGACCTGATTATAAGTAGTACTTCAAGCTTTGCGAAGGCGATATGTAAACGACCTGATGCTCTGCATATCTGTTTTTGTCATAATGTTACTCGATTTCTTTGGGATACTCAAACCTATTTGAATGAGTACTCAACCTATCGGAGATACTATCCTTTGATTGAAAAAATGTGTCAGCATCTGCGGCAAATAGATTTAAAATATGCAAATAATCCAGATTATTATGTAGCTAATTCAACCACAGTTGCTCATCGAATTAAGACTATTTATGGGCAAATTGCTAAGGTGATTAATTATCCCATCGACAGTCATCAATTTTATTTTCAAGATCAAAAAGAGGACTTTTATTTAGTGTCATCTCGCTTACTTAGCTACAAACGCATAGATTTAATCATTGAAGCCTTTAATTGGCTGGGTTGGCCCCTATTAATCGTCGGAGAAGGCCCAGAACGGCAACGATTAGAGAGTATGGCATTAGAAAATATTCAGTTTCTGGGCTATGTCAAAGATGAGCTTCGGGCATCCTTGATGGCACGAGCAAGGGCCTTAATTGTTATGGCTTTAGAAGATTATGGACTAGTGCCCATAGAAGCCAATGTCAGCGGCACCCCAGTCATTGCCCTGGGCAAAGGTGGGATTATTGATACGCAGATTTCTGGACAAACAGGACTGCTTTTCAATCATCAAACACCAGAATCTTTGACGATAGCTTTACTAGAAGAAAGACGCCATACCTGGAACTATCAGGCGATTCGGAACCACGTTTTAACTAATTTTACAGAGAAAATATTTTTTCAAAAAATCAAGACTTTAATAGAAGACCTATGTGGTTCTTCAATCTCAAATCATCTTTTAGGATCTAAAAATGCTTGATTTAGAAATTAAATTTTTAAATACTAAAAATCACAAAAATTGATTTAATGCAATACAATGGCAAATAAACGCAGCAAGCGCAATCAATCAGCCAAATTTTACTGTCCTTATTGTGGCGATCGCCTCTGGCGGTTAGGAACCGGCAAACATCATCTTTATTTCCAGGGCATCAGCGAAATTCAACAGCAATTTAATTTGACCCGAAAAAAGGCCAGTCTTTTAGCTGGACAAAATCCAGTACAAACTGATAGAGCCACGTGGCTAGAAGAATTTATGTGTAGATCAGATGGTAAATTTTGGCTTTATTTATCTAAACAAAAGGATGGTAGCTTTGTCACCAAGATTGCCGATGATTCGCACTGGAAACGCTCATCTAAAACTATTGATCCAAACCACCCAAATCCGTCCGTTAGTGAATTTACCTACCGAATGAGCCGTAAATCTACTCGCATTTGATAATGCTAAGCTAATTTTTTATAACCCTAACTTTATTTAATATGCAGCGGATTGTTTATCCATTTGAGACATCAGTTATGATACTGAACCTGATCTCCCAAATTATTTAGCAAAAAACTGTATTATCCCTAATTGTAATACTAATACTATGAATACAGGATTGGAAGAGTCGGAATTTGGTTATGGACACCTTTTATCTAAAATATGGCGTCGTCGCTTCTGGTTTGCAGCAACATCTTTGATTGTTTTGAGCATTTCTTTTCTGATTATTTCAAGAAAAGAATCTACATATCAAAGTTCGATGCAACTACTAATTGAGCCTAATTATCAACCAAAAGAAGAGGATTTTACTGATAATCGCATTCAATTTGATTATGCAACTCAATTAAGCTTATTACAAAGCTCTAGTCTTTTACAAAAAACTATTCAAAAATTAAAAAAAGATTATCCTGACCTAACTCTTAAGGAACTAAAAAGTAATTTATCAGTTACAAAATTCTTTTTTAATGAGGAAGGGACAAAAATATTTCAAGTTACTGTCGTTGGTTCAGACCCAATTGCAACTCAGAAGATTCTTGAGGCGCTACAGTTTGTTTATCAAGCCTACAACTTAGAACAACAGGAAAAACGCTTGCGTGACGGTCTTAGTTTTGTTGATAAACAACTAATTATTGCTCGTCGGGAGCTTATGGCAGCAGAAACATCACTAAAGCGATTTAGAATAAAAAATAATTTGATTACACCCGAAGAAGTAGCCAATAATTTAGGATCTGAAATTCAGCGAATTGAACAAGAACGCTCAATGCTGAGAATTCAAATCTATGAAACTAGGGATCGTTACAATTTTTTAAAAGCAAATCTGAAGCAGATTCCCCCTGAAAACTTACTTGATGCTTCCCGCTTAAGCCAATCAGCTCGATATCAAGCTTTATTAGCTAAAATGCAAGAAACTGATATTGCTTTAGCAGAGCAAAGGGTACTTTTTCACGAATCTTACCCTTCGATTCAAGATTTAGTTGAAAAACGTAAAAATTTATCTAAGCTCTTGTTAGTTGAAACACAAAATGTTCTTGGGCAAAACTCAATCAAAAAATCGTCAGAAACTTCGCAACAAAATGGACAACTGACGTCCACTGATTTGGATTTAATTTCAAAATTTAAAGATTCTCAGCTTGAATTACAACGTCTCATAATTCGCGATCAAGGCTTGGCTCAATTAGAGCAACAACAACGAGCAAATTTTGAGCGTTTTCCAGCATTACTTTCTCAATTCAATCAACTTGTATTACAGGTTGATATGAAGCAAAAAACAATTCAACAATTATTACAATCCAAACAAGTATTAGGTATTGACCTAAATCGAGGTGGATTTAATTGGCAAGTTGTTGAATCCCCAGACGTGGGGTCACGAACAGGTCCGGATCAAGGCAGAAATGCTTTGCTAGCTGTGGTTGTCGCGCTCTTCCTTGGTGGAACAGTAGCTTTTCTGCGAGAAGCTGTCGATGATTCGATTCATTCATCAGAAGAGGTGGCAAAACATGGAATTTGTCCGGTATTAGGTTCGACACCTCAATGGCGAGCGTTGGAATTTCATAAGCGACGATTTGATTTATCTTGGTCCTCTGGCTTTGATTCATCAGCACCGATTTTATCGGTGGTGCAATGGCTACCTTTTCGTGAATCCTTGGATCTGATTTATAAGAGAATTCAACTCTTTCAAGCTAATTCTCCTCTAAAGTCCTTGGTGATTACCTCAGCCTTAGCCGAAGAGGGAAAGACTACTCTGCTTTTAGGACTGGCCTTAAGTGCGGAACGGACACACCAACGAATACTAATAATTGATGCGAATCTACGCAATCCGACTCTCCATCGTTTGTTTAATATTACCAATGAAGTCGGTCTCTCAACCTTACTCACAAATTCTCAGGAACGATTTACCCCTCATCGTGTAGTTTTGGGAAAATCTAAACTGGATCTGCTTACGGCTGGTCCCAGGCCTGATGACCCAGTTAAATTACTGGCTTCCCATCGGATGAAGGAAATGGTTCGCTTGTTTGAAAAAAGCTATGACCTTATTCTGATCGACTCACCTGCATTGCTCGGTATTGTCGATGCTGTTCAGATTGCCTCTCAAGTTCAAGGGGTAATCTTAGCAGCTCGTCTGGATCGGGTAACCCAGTCAGAATTACTCGAAGCATCTGGGTTACTCGCTCATGTTTCACCTTTGGGCATCATTATTAATGGAGTTCGAGAAACAATGTCAGTGTACTCCCCTGTTGAGCAAAATAGTGCAGTCAAATGTTAGCCACTAAGTTTTACTCCATTTGACTCTGATTAGCGCTTTGTTAAAAAACTATTATTTCGAATTCCAGCAAATAGGAGCTAAAAGAGATGCAATCTAGTGTTTTGTTAAAAACATCCCAAGTTATTACGTTACCTTCGGAATATCCGCCAACGGATCAGTCCCTCTACTTTTGTAATCTACGTTGGAAACAAAAAATATTACTGGTTTTACCTAATCTAACTGTTTCCTCTTTTCCGGCGATCGCCAATGAAACCTGGTTAATCGATTGCCTCCGGCGATCTCCTGTGAAAAAAGTTTGCCTTGATTCTAATCTGGGAGAAGACAGAATTTTATTCTGGGCTAATGCCTGTGAGCGATCGGAAAAACCCGTTTTTTTACGGCGGATGTCATCATACAAATATGATCGCTGCCAATCATTGAGTTGGTGGGTTAAACGCGGATGTGATTGGCTAGCGGCTGCAGTTCTTTGCCTATTGTTAAGTCCACTTTTTTTGGGGTTAGCAACCCTAATTAGCCTGACATCACCGGGATCATTATTTTTCCGTCAATGGCGAGTGGGCAAAAATGGACAACTCTTTCAAATTATCAAATTTCGTTCCATGGTAATGGGAGCAGAAAATATGCATCATCAGGTCATGGGAAATCAGTCTGGTTTACATAAATGTTTAGAGGACCCGAGGGTAGGTCAATTAGGTCGCTGGATGCGACGCTGTAGCCTAGACGAACTCCCCCAACTATTTAATGTACTGCGGGGAGAAATGAGCCTAGTCGGCCCTCGACCCTGGGCACTTTACGATGCACTTCGTTTAAATACTGCCGCTGGCAAAGAACGATTGAGGGCCTTACCAGGGATAACAGGAGCGTGGCAAGTAACTGAGCGGTCAAACCTACGGGACTTAGATGCAGTGAGCGAATATGACCTGAAGTACCTCGCCCAGTGGTCCTTGTGGAGTGACCTCAAAATTTTACTGCTAACCATTCCCAAGGTGATTGTAGGGAACGGAGCTTATTGAAAATTAGGAGTTATACAGATGAATATGACCTCACGCAATATTTTTCGTCACCGTCCCTCTTATCCCATTGATTTTGCATAATTATTTTAAACGTATCCTATGTCCTACTTGTCTTCTTCGGAATTAATTATTCAGGCCGGTCGTACAGAAAAACACTATTGGAGAGATTTATGGCGGTATCGGGAACTATTTTATTTCCTTGCCTGGCGCGATATTCTTGTTAGGTACAAACAAACTGTAGTCGGGTTTTCTTGGGCATTAATTCGACCTTTTTTAACCATGGTTGTATTCTCGGTCATTTTTGGCAAGTTAGCCAACTTACCTTCGGAGGGAGTCCCTTATCCTATTTTAGTTTTTGCTGGTATACTTCCTTGGCAATTGTTTTCTAGTTCATTATCAGAGTGCAGCAATAGCTTGCTTGGCAATGCCAACTTAATTTCTAAGATTTACTTTCCTCGCTTAATTGTTCCCACTAGTGCAGTAGTAGTGAGTTTTGTTGATTTTATGGTTGCTGGCATTATTCTTATCGGACTTATGGCTTGGTTCAACTATGTTCCGCCTTGGCAAATTTTGACGTTACCTTTATTTATCCTAGTAGCATGTGCAGCCTCGATGGGTGCTGGATTGTGGTTTGCTGCACTAACTGTTGAATATCGTGATTTTCGATACGTTGTACCGTTTATTGTGCAGCTCGGTCTCTATGTATCACCAGTGGGTTTTAGTAGTAGCATTATCCCCGAGAAGTGGCGAGTGCTTTATTCAATAAACCCAATGGTGGGAGTCATTGATGGATTTCGGTGGGCAATATTAGGACAAAATTCACAGATTTACTGGCCAGGTTTTGTACTATCTATTATTTTCGTGATCCTGTTATTATTGAGCGGGATCTGGTACTTTCGTCGGACAGAACGTACTTTTGCAGATGTAATTTAAGGAATGATTAATCACGTGAACAATATAGCTATTAAAGTTGAAAACCTGGGCAAGAAGTATATCATCGATCACCTACAGAATGGAGGCCATAAATCTCTTAGAGAAACTATCACTTCTAGAGTAAAGTCAATAACCTCAAGAATTTCCAACCCAGCAAAGCAAAGTATTCACCCTTCATTACATGAAGAGTTTTGGGCATTGAAAGATATTTCGTTTGAGATTAAACAAGGTGAATGTATTGGTGTGATTGGTCGTAATGGTGCAGGCAAGTCAACTCTTCTTAAAATCTTAAGTCGGATCACAGAACCAACTAGAGGCTCTATTCGAATTAAGGGGCGGGTTGCCAGTTTATTAGAAGTGGGGACAGGGTTTCATGGAGAGTTATCGGGGCGGGAAAACATTTACCTTAACGGTGCCATTTTGGGTATGAGTCAAGCTGAAATTAAAAGAAAATTTGATGAGATCGTTGATTTTGCAGAGATTGAAAAATTTTTAGATACTCCCGTGAAGCGCTATTCTTCTGGTATGTACGTTCGCCTTGCCTTTGCGGTAGCAGCTCATCTAGAACCAGAAATATTGATTGTAGATGAAGTCCTAGCCGTGGGTGATACTGCGTTTCAAAAGAAGTGTCTCGGCAAAATGGAAAATGTGACAACACAAGAAGGACGAACAGTGTTATTCGTGAGTCACAATATGCAGCCGATTGCTCAATTGACTAATCGTTGCCTCTTGCTTTCCAAAGGCGAAGTTGAGTTTGATGGTCATACCGACAAAGCGGTGAGATCATACCTTCTTGGGCCGAAAGATGACTTTGCGCAATCTGCTTATTACCAAGCGCCTGCCAACAAAACGGGAAACTACTTAGCTTGGGCAAGGGTACAAACATCTGAAGAAGATGGATTTCACTCTTGGGGAAAGCCGATTGTCTTTGAGTTTGCCCTTCACGTTACTCAACACAATGAAAGATTACGATTTGCTTTTCAGGTCGTCAGCGCCTTTCAACAACCTATTTGTCATTTCTGGTCTTTGAATCCTCATGCTCCATATTGCCAGGAGCCAGGAACGTTTATTCTCCGCTGCGAAATCCCAAAATTCCGACTTTACATGGGCTCATATCACTTAAGAACATGGTTTTCTGAACGATGTAGCAATAATATTCTCTTGGAAAATCTCCAGGATATTTGCCCTTTTGAAGTCACCATGATCCACTTTGAGAGAGCAGAGTATGAATGGCAACATGACGAGTGTGTCTACTTGGATGACGCGGTTTGGAAAATACACAAAGATGAATCTCAACTTGCAGTTTTAATGAAAGACTAAGTCACAGCAAGCTTTGGGGTATGCACAACCGATTTTTAGATCAAGAGGAAGACCGATAATGACGATCAATGAGGATGTAAAAATGGGGAAAAATGTGAAGATTTTTCAGCCTAATCTAGTTAATCTTTATGGTTGTACGATTAATGACGATACAAAAATTGGTGCTTTTGTTGAAATCCAAAAAAATGTCGTCATCGGGTGTCGATGCAAAATATCGTCCCATAGCTTTCTCTGTGAAGGGGTCATTCTTGAAGATGAAGTGTTTATCGGTCATGGCGTTATGTTTACCAATGACGTATACCCTCGTGCAACCAATGAAGATGGAAGTTTGAAAACAGAAGCTAACTGGAATGTAGAAAAAACCCTTGTCAAATTGGCTGCTTCCATCGGGAGTAATGCCACTGTTTTACCGGGGGTAACGATTGGGGAAAAAGCTATGGTTGGCGCTGGTTCAGTCGTAAACCGCGATGTGCCCGACTATGCAATTGTGGTAGGAATTCCGGCTCGTGTAATCGGGGATGTACGTGATCATCTGGAAATGGGAAGCAACGGACTTAAGAGGCATTAAATGCTTCTCTGTGAGTTTTGACCTGGGCTTCTCGCCTATCAATTCAATTACGGAATAGATGAATATAGTTGCCCATCGACACTAATGCTGAAACCCTCTCCCTATCGTAGACATTTTAATTCCTCTAATACGTAAGTAGTCATCAATTTTCTAATTAGTAAAAATCGATGGATAACATCATTAATGTCGGTGTCATTGGCTATGGCTATTGGGGGCCAAATGTAGTCAGGAACTTTTCGGAAATTCCCGGTGCGCGGGTGAAAACCGTTAGTGACTTTAAAGCAGAACTGCTCGCGAAAGCACAGGCTCGATATCCAACCATTCAAGTTACGACAGATTGTCGAGATGTTTTTACCGACCCTAAAATCGACGCTGTGGCGATCGCCACCCCCGTTTCTACCCACTTCGATTTGGCTCTGGCAGCATTGCAAGCTGGCAAGCATGTTCTAATAGAAAAACCGATGACTCTCTCTTCAGAGAAAGCAATAAAGTTAATTGAGGAAGCAGAAAAACGCAACTTGGTATTGATGGTAGATCACACCTTTGTCTATACGGGAGCCGTACGCAAAATGCGGGAACTAGTTGCCAAAAATGAGTTGGGGGATATTTATTATTATGACTCTGTGAGGGTCAATCTGGGACTCTTTCAGCACGATATCAATGTCCTTTGGGATCTCGCTGTACACGACCTTTCAATTATGGATTATGTATTGCCTTCTAAACCTTGTGCTGTCTCGGCTACTGGAATAAGTCATATTCTCGGTGGACTAGAAAATATTGCCTACTTGACTTTATTTTTCGATAACAGCTTGATTGCTCATATTCATGTAAACTGGCTAGCGCCAGTAAAGGTGCGTCGCACCTTGATTGGTGGCAGTCAGAAGATGATCGTATTTGATGACTTAGATCCCAGTGAAAAAGTCAAGATTTACGACAAGGGAATTACGGTCAATGGGAATCCTGAAAGCCGATACCAGATGTTAGTTAGTTACCGAACAGGCGATATGTGGGCACCTCAGTTAGACCTGACAGAAGCATTGCGAACGGAAGGATTGCACTTCATTCGCTGTATTCAAAAAGGTGAGCTTCCTATTACCGATGGGCAATCAGGACTACGAGTAGTGAAAATCCTGGAAGCTGCTACCGAGTCAATGAAGAAGCAGGGAAGATTAGTTGAAATTAACTTAGCTGAGGTAGTTGCATGATTCCGTTCGTAGACCTAAAAACTCAATACTTGAGCATTAAAGACGAAATTGATACGGCTATCTTTAATGTGCTGGAAAGCACCCAATTTATTTTGGGCAGCGAGGTGGTTGCGCTTGAAGAGGAGTTTGCCCGCTACTGTAGTGCAGATTATGGTATTGCGGTAAATACAGGAACTAGTGCCCTTCACCTCGCCCTGCTCGCGGCTGGTATTGGTTCTGGGGACGAAGTCATTACCGTCCCATTCACTTTTGTTGCTACTATAGCTGCGATTATTTACTCTGGAGCCACCCCCGTTTTTGTCGATATCGATCCGGTTTCGTTCACAATCGATACTACTCAAATTGAAAACGCTATCACTGAACGGACAAAAGCAATTTTGCCCGTTCATTTGTACGGTCAGCCCTCAGATATGGCTCCTATTATGGAGATTGCTCGGCGTTATGGATTGACTGTAATTGAGGATGCCGCTCAAGCCCATGGAGCTGAATATAATGGACAGCAGGTAGGTAGCATTGGTGATCTAGGTTGTTTCAGTTTTTATCCAGGGAAAAACCTAGGAGCTTACGGTGAAGGGGGGATAGTAGTAACAAACAATCCAAAATATGCCCTTACCATTCGAATGCTCCGCGACTGGGGTCAAGAAAAAAGGTACCATCATGTCCTGAAAGGCTATAACTATCGTATGGATGGTATCCAGGGAGCCATTGTGCGAGTCAAGTTACGATATCTAGATGCTTGGACAGAAGCACGTCGATCCCACGCGGCCAAGTATGATGAGCTGTTAGCAGGTTTAGCCGTTAAGACTCCGGTGGCTATGCCCTATAGTCATCATGTTTACCATATTTATGCTGTACGAACGATCCAACGCGATCAGCTCCAACAGTTTCTAAATGATCAAGGCATCCAAACCGGGATTCACTACCCCATTCCAGTTCATCTGCAGAAGGCTTATGCTGATTTAGGATATCAGTCGGGGGATTTTCCTGTGTCAGAATTAGCAGCAAATGAGGTATTGTCACTGCCCATGTATGCAGAACTATCCAACTCAGCAATAGGTGAGATAGCCGCTAGAATTTCCGCTTTGCATTAAGTAGATGGGTTTTAAGGTGGTTTCTAGAAATAAAAATACCACTTTATCTCCCCTGCCTCCTTGATAAGGAGAATGTCCGTAGGACGGGGGGATCGGGCGCAAAATTTATCTTCAATTTAATTGTAACCATCTACTTACTAAAAAAAATGAAAGGTCAAAAAGTTACTGTAACTGGTGGGGCAGGATTTCTGGGATCGCATGTAGTGATGCGGTTACTAGAATTAGGCAATGAAGTCGTGGTGTTAGACAATTTCTCCAATGGCAAAATAGTTCATTTGCGCCACGTGAAAGATCATCCAAAACTCACCGTAATGCACAATGACATCACCAAAAGGGACGACGTAATCCGCGCTTTAAGAGGCTGCACAATTGTCATTCACTTAGCAGTGCTAGATTTACGCCAATCGATCAAAGAACCGCACCGGGTCAATACTGTAATTGTGGATGGTACACTCAATTGCTTAGAGATAGCGCGGGAAAATCAAGTCGAGTTGTTTTTGAACTGCTCATCATCGGAAGTGTATGGAACAGCTGCTTATGTGCCGATGGATGAAAATCATCCGCTACATCCTGAAACTCCCTATGCTGCAGCTAAAGTTGCTCAGGATATGTATGTGTTGAGTTATGGACGTACTTATGGATTGCCTTGGACGACCATTCGCCCATTTAATATGTACGGACCAAATTCTCACTGGCAGGGGTTTCGCGGTGAGTTAATTCCAAAGATGATTGTAAGAGCGATGAATCGCCAACCTTTGGTTCTGTTTGGCAGCGGCGAGCAAACTCGCGATTTTCTTTACGTGGAAGAAGCGGCACGAGCGGTAATTGATGTCGCCGATACTCCGGCTTCTCTTGGTAGAACCCTCAATTTTTGTACGGGTAAAGAAACGTCAGTTCGTCGTATTGCTGAGTTGATTTGTCAAGAGTTCAATCTTGATCCTGCACAATTCATTCAAACTCAGCCACCGCGTCCTGGCGATGTAAAGCGTCATTGAGGCGATCCCCACACTTTTGCCGAAATCGTAGGTTACGTCCCAAAAATTGAGATTGAAGAAGGCATCCGCCGAACAGTCGACTGGTTCAAAAGCCTGCCTTATACACCTACTGAATTAATTTCTCAAGAAGTACTGCGCAGTTGGGAGTGAGAGATGGACACATTTTGGGTAACGGGTGCGACTGGGCGTTTAGGCTGTGAAATATGTTCGCGTTTAGAGCAACTCAACGCACAGGTGGTACCCTTAGTTTTGCCTGGTTATCTGTTGCAGCCCAAACGCGTGACTTGGTCGGCCAAAACCACACCCATTGCCGTTGAAAATACAGATAATTTGCGTCATTTGCCCACGCCAGATTACGTTCTGAACTTACATTGGCAGGTTAAGCGCAATTTGCCATTCACCTCGCAATTGGTTTATGAAACTGACATAAACCTTCAGCATTTGACCTTTTTGTGGGAGTGGTTGCGGGAACAACCGTTGAAACGCTTTGTGAATCTTTCTTCGATCAAAATTTTTAGCCACTTGAATCAAAATCCAATTTTTTCGGAAACTGCCCCGCGCCCGCTTTCTCCGTACGGAATTGTAAAAGTGGTAGCAGAGCACTTTTTTGATGCGCATTTTGCGTATTTGCCAGTAACGCATTTGCGCTTAAGTGCAGTAGCCTCTTACGGTGAGCATCCAGCGCAGTTGTTGAGTCAGATGTACGCTAGCGCGTTTGAAGGCAAAACAATCTGCTTGAATACACCGCACACTACGACGTTGTTATACAATGAACTACCCCGCCGCAAGCAGCGGGGTATCAGAATTAAAATAGACTCAGCTGGAAGTCTTGGTGCAATTGTAGATATTCCTTTCCTTGCTTTTCTACATATTTAGCTACAGTTCTTTCATCTCCATGCTTGCCTACT
>JBGSZT010000038.1:0-32623 GCA_041750255.1 Synechocystis sp. | reverse complement strand
CGAAGGTGAGAACACTCGTTTAAGACATTATCTTGCCCGACTACATCGCAAAACGTTATGTTATTCAAAGTCGGTGGATATGTTAGGATACTCCATCCGTTTATTAATTCATTATCTAAAGTTTCAAGAAGTACCTATCCCTTACTGATTCATATCTTAATTCAGCAACGCCGAGGACCTTATCCCCCTTGGGAAGGGGGACTTTGAATCAGTTGTTGATTTTTTTGTTTTCCTGATTGGGAAAGGGAAGATATCATAACTGGGAGGACTTTGTCTCCCCAAATCCCAAAACTACAAACTTCTGAGGGACTGCAAGGGGTCGCCGATGTCATTTTTTATCCCGCATTACAAACCAAACCAACTCATCTGCGGAGAAGGTCACGTCGCCGTGGTCACCGGCTGGACGGTGAGGCAATCTGTAGCGAAACGTCTGAGAGAGGATGAGTATGCCGTGATTGGCAATCTCTACAGCCCCACCCGAGGCATCGGGCCACTCCTGCGAAATTTATTGGCAAATCCCCAAGTCAAGGATTTAGTGATTTTGGCGGCGACCAAGGAAGATAAAAATGCGGGAAGTTGTCAATGTCTATTGGATTTTTTCCAGCACGGTTTCCAGGCGGGCAAAAGCGAAACGCGGCGGGATTGTTGGGTTATCAACTCTGATATTCCCGGTTACATCGATGCCGAAATCCCCCAAGCCATTCTAGAGCAATTGCGCCATGCCGTTGATTATTATTTTGTCTCCAACCTGAACGAGGCCCTAGAGCAAATTCAGCATCTAGCACGGCGATCGCCAATAATTTCCTCGGCAACGCCACAACTTTTCCCCATAACGGAAGTGCTCCCCTCCACCCTACCTGGCCCCCGCTATGGTCATCGCATTGAGGGAAACACCATCGCCGAAACCTGGGTCAAGATTCTCCATCGCATCAAAAGCACCGGCACCATCCGCCCGACTCAGTATGGCCAATGGCAAGAATTAATCGACCTCACGGCGATCGTCACAGAAGAACCCGACGACTTTTACTTCCCTGACCCCAATTTTTTGCCGATTCAACCGGAATTTATCCCCGACTATATCGCCCAAATGCTAGAGGATGCTCCCCAGCAAGAAGGGGTGAAATATACCTATGGTCAACGCTTGCGTTCCTGGTTTGGAAGGGATCAGATCCAACAGGCGATCAGCAAGCTTCAGGCAGAACCGGATTCTTCCCGCGTTGTCATGAACCTCTGGGATGCGTTGGACTACGAGAATACCGACAGTCCTCCCTGCTTGAATCACATCTGGATCCGCATTGTCGATCAGGAATTATCTTTGACCGCAACATTCCGAAGTAATGATATGTTTTCCGCCTGGCCCGCCAATGCCATGGGGCTACGGGCATTACAACGCCATATTCTAGATCAGTTAGTGACTCAAGGAATCGAAGCCTTACGCATGGGGCCATTAATTACCATCAGTCAAAGTGCCCATATTTATAGTGATTGTTGGGAACACGCCGACCGAGTCATTGAGCAGGAATATAAAAAAGCCCAAGATAAGAGAGATGAGTTTGACCCCTCCGGCAGTTTTCTGATTTCTCTCCAAGACACCAAAATCGTGGTCGAACATTTAACCCCTGGTTCTGGAGAAGTCGTGGATTGTTACAGCGGCACCTCTGCCAAAAAAATCTATCGCCATATCGCCCATACCTGCCCCACCCTCACGGTGGATCATGCCTTGTATTTAGGCGCAGAATTACAGAAAGCAGAAATGGCTTTAAACCTACAAAAGCCCGATCTTTATCAACAAGATAAACCCTTGAAACTTAATACTAACGAGCCGGTAATTGGGTAAGGGCGCGTACAATTGCCGAAATACTATTGTCGTCTGCCGGTTTTATTTTGGTACTGACTAGCTGTCGTCCCACCACGTGGGAACCCAAATGGGCGAGTTGAACCCGTAGGGCGCTCAGCATTTCATAGCCGCCACTGCCGGAATGACTGGCGATGGCAACGGAACGTTCATTAAATAGTTGACGAAAATCATCGCCGTAGAGCGTCAACCAGGCAAAGGCATTGGTGAGAACGGGGGGAATCGAGCCATTGTATTCTGGCGCACAAATGACCCACCAAGCGGCGGAATTAAGCTGGAGTAGTAGCGACGAAAGGATCGGCGGAATACCCTCTTGATCTCGTTGACGAGGGGTAAAGAGCGGTAACGGCACGGTGGTTAAGTCCAGTGTTTCTGACGCAAAGCCCTGGAGAGTGCCTGCCGCCGCAAAGCGTTCCGCCAGCTTCAAATTTTCACCATTACTAGCACTGAGCACAAGAAGTTGAGTCATGACCGTTTTTGGGCAGTTAAAAAATAATCCCTTTAGATTATGGCCGATTACGACCGCAATGCAACCGAGTCTAGTGTCCTTCGTGGCTCAAACAGATTGCCTGTTAGCTCATCCGTATAATCGGTAAATAACCCCAATTCTACGCCAGATAAATATAAAAATAAGGCTAATCATACTCCCTGCAAAAATAGTTCTTAGACTAGATTTCCAGAGCGTTATCGCTTTTTCTTTTTTTGCTTCCTTTACTTTTTGCTTAAGCTCTGACTCAAATATGATTAATCGTTGTCTAAGAATTTCTTGGACTTGGATGGAGGGTTTACCGACGAAATCTTGGACATTGAGCCCGAGAGCTCTGCCTAGTAACGCCATTTGCCTTACATCAGAAGTTTGATTAAGTTTTGCTTTGACGGCTGGAATTTGTTTTAACTGATTTTGTTCTTTTTGATCAATTTGTTTAGTATTGTAGGAAACTAAGCGATGGGTATCTACAATAATCAACGGTATTGTGAAAAAAAACATGATCGCCATGGTTAAGACGACCCAACGAATGACTCTCAATAGGAATAAATCGAAGGCACTAGCATCATTTTTATTGTCTGTCAGATAGCGAGAAAAAATGAGGCCGATACTCAACAAAAACGTCCAACTTTGGCGAACTAATGAGTTGAGGGTTTGCAGTTCCCAGGCTGGGTTTTGTAAATCTAGGGGATAGATAATATATAGATAATCGCCTAGGGAGATCAAAGCCATGCCATAGCCGATAACAGGTAATACGCTAGTTAATAACTGGGCGTAGGCATCATCTAGGCTAAATTTTAAATAATAATCTAGGGGATTGACGATCCTTTCGGAGATTTCAAACCTTAGGTCATCTAGTTTTTCTCTGAATGTCATGAGTAGTCCAATTTGGCAGGTCAAGGTCAATATCACATTTGATGATAGCAAATCCAACAAAGGGGCGATTTCCCGAGTGTCTGAATCAATTGATCTATCAAGGCGATCGCCCTAACCTTGATCGCCATTTTGGCCCCATGCCGCTCTCTTTTGCAATGCCTTAAACCAACGGCTATAAATGTCGGTTTGGCGAATCTCAATCATTCCTACTTTGACTCTGGCGCTTGAGCTAGCAAATCAAGCTTGCCGTCGCTCCGCCGGCGCTTTAGCCACAACCCACCACCGAACAAAACAGTAGACCCAACCAAGGGCAGAGCATCTGTTTCGATTGGCACTGGGACTCTAGTTGCATATATTCCCCGAAGATAGTTTTCTCCTTTCCCATCAGTAATAACTGCCCGAATCGTTGCGGTGGTATTCGCACTTAATATAATCGGTTTACCACCAAAAACATATGTTCCAGCAACATTAAACTCATTCCCAGGGGAGTAAGGTATACCACCATCCAATTCTAGGGTCGCACTCCCCACCGTTGGTTGACTCACAAAGCTAACTATATATTGACTGATCAAAACATCAGCATCAAAGCTAATCTTAAATAATGTTCCAAAATTCTCATCCGGCGTTCCAGTTAATGCAATCCCCCTAGCGTTGCTTGGAGCAATGTTTCGTACAATTGTTACGGCGTCTAACAATTTCCCATCATAGCCATTAATCGTAGCTGTAATACCGCTACCGGCATCAAAATAAGTGTAAGTATCAACCTCAAAAGTACCTTCATTACCAAACTGATCTTCACCATCTAAGTTGAAGTAGAAAACTTCTGCTAGAGCGGGCAACGACAATAATCCAGTCATTAGGGTTGTAACACCAAAAAGGATAACTGAATAAATTGATTTTTTAGGAATATCGAGTTTAGAAATAAGTTTAAGCCGCATAATGCTCTTCCTAATGGTTAAAGTTTAATGACTACAAATAATTGTAACGTTGGAGAACCTAGATTAATTCAACCGAATTGATAGTAGAGCGGTTTTTTTGAGGTTCCCTAGTCTTTTTTAGAGGGAGAGCTAGATTGTCCCAGCTCCCCCCTCAAAATAGCTAATTCAGCTCAAACTGTCAAGTCAACTTCAAATAGTAGTAAACATTCCAGCTCCGAGGGTTCCGGTATAGTTAGTGATGCGAATAATGGCATCCGTCGTCGCAGAAAAGCCTGCTGTTCCATTATTGATGGCAATAAACGCATCAGTGCCAACCGTGAAGGTAGCGGCGCCGTTACTAACAAAGTTAATGGCAGAGAGAGCATTGGCAATGGTAGTGGCATTCAAATTGGCAATGGCACCAGCATTGAATACGCTAGCTGGAGCGTTGGTTACCCATAGCTTATCCACATCAGCATTGAAGTCGGTAATCGTGTCATAGCCGGATAGCAAAGAATCTGTCAGGGCCAAGTACTGGAACCTATCAGCGCCTCCATTTCCGGTTAAGGTGTCTTGGTTTTGACCGCCGATTAAAATATCTGCCTGGGCACCACCGATCAGAGTATCATTCCCTGCTTGACCCAGCATAGCGACTTGGGTGTTGGTTTCTCCGGAAGCATCTACAAGGTCATTTCCTGAGCCAGCGAGGATAATGATTGCATTGCCGTAGGTTGGATGAGCAGCGGCGGTTGGATTGAGGCTATCACCAGTGATGACGGTGTCATTGCCAATATTTAGTGAGATTTGACTAAACTTATCAGTAATGTCGTTCACGCCATCGCCGATCGCCGCCAGGTTGAAGTAGTTATTGCCAGATGTTCCATAGATTATGCTCCCATTGTTAGCAGCATCCAGGCTGTCAATGCCATCGAAGCGAGTCGGTATGGCAAACCCGGCTCCGACTGTTTCTGTGGGGTTGGCGATGCCGAAGAAGGAAGCCCCTGGCCCGGAAGCCATCACAGTATCAGTGTTGGAACCTTCAGCGCCGGTCAATAGGGTCAACCCGGAGATCTGGGAAGCCGTCAGGTTATAAGTGATCGGTTGAACCGTCGGCGTTGTGTCAACACCCACGTCCACAAAATCTGTGGAATCGGCCACACCGCTCGCTGTTGCTATTGCGGTATTGCGGAGTCCAGCCTCAGTCAATGTGTACTCAATGATTGTTTTTTGACTCGTAATCACTAAGCCCTGGGCATTGATGGGCGTTAGCAATATAGCCACTTTGTCACCAAAGTCCGGTGTGTAGCTTACCGTCGCATTATCGATAGCCGATGCCCCAAACTGAGTAACAACGTCATTATAAATTTCTTGCGCCCGTGCCGGGCTATAAGGAGCCAGATCGGCAGTACTACCAGTGTCGTCAATTAGTAGCCAAATCGCCGCTTGAATATCGCCAGCCGTGAAGGTTTGACTATCTACAGTAGCTGTTTGAGTCAGGTAGTTCTCGTTGAGAACCCAGTTGACCAAATCAAAGTTTTCTGGACGATCAACACCAAAGTTCAAAGTCGGATCGATGCTATTAAGAGAACCATTGAGAATGTTAGTGTCATAACTTGAAAAAACCTTCGCCGTATAGGTGACGGGGGAAAGACGATGATCTACATCTACACAGTAAAGGTTGAACCATCCATCTAGGCTGAAGCCATCAGGACTAGATGATGAAATTAAGGCATCGCCATAACTGTCGCGGGTTGTTCCCATTAGCGAGTATGTCGTTCCGGGAAGAAGGGTGCGGAGTGTTACGGTATCGGGTAGGTCGAGGACTTGATCTAGGGCATTAGTTGTGGCATGGGTTGTTAAATCTGGAGCAGTTATCGTATAGGTAACGTCATAGGTCCAGGTTTCCGCAATATCTAATGTTCCTGCTGTTGCGCCATCTCCACCGAAGACGACGTTGCCACTAGTGGAGTTTGGTAGGTTACCGCCAACGAGAGGATCGTTGACCACCGGGCTGGCAATCGCTACATTGCCGGTATTTTGTAGCGTAATGCGATAAACAACCTTGTCTCCTGCTATGTCAATGATGCCATCGGAATCCGTCGAGTTATCAGAATTTAGGACATCGACAACACTTTTGTTTAGTCGGAAAGATGCAGTAGGACTCTCTTCCAAAAAGTCTTGGTTGATGCTAACTTCACCGGAGCCTGTGGCAAAAATAACATCAATTTGATCATCGTTTGTGCCATCTCGGTCAGTAACAGATGTGTAGCCACTCGGTTGAGTTTCAACGACACGATAGGTTCCAGCCCCTAGCCCCGTGAAGCTGTAACTGCCATCATTGCCCGTGGTCGCTGTACCAACGGTGACATCGTTACCATTTCCGAATATGCCATCTACAGAATTAATTAGGGTGAGGGTTACATCACTAATACCTTTATCACTACTATCGATTGTATTTTTTTGTGTACCAAAACCATCATCCAACACCTTGCCACTGATACTGTTGAGTTTTTCCTCAACAAAATCATTGCCACTATTGATTTGACCTGTAGTTACGGTGATAGGAAGGATTTCATCAAAATCGCCGCCATCTTTGTCACTGACGCTGGTATAACCACTGGGTTGGGTTTCCTTAACTCCATAGTTTCCGGGGGCGAGATTATTAAACCGATAGAAACCATTGACATCGGTTGTGACGGTAATTGATTGGGTTCCAGGCGTATCCGGGTTTCCGTCAATGTCATTCCCTGAATCATCCACAAGAGTGAGTAGCACACCGGGGATACCCAGGTCGCCCGTATTGTTGTTGTCGATGTCGGCTAATACTCGCCCTGTAATGGTTCCAAATAGTTCTTCTAGGAAATCGTTGCCTGTATTGGTTTGACCTGAGGTTACGGTGATAGGGCGGATTTCATCAAGATCGCCGCCGTCTTTATCACTAACGCTGGCATAAACACTGGGCTGGGTTTCCTTAACGCCATAGGTGCCAGGCACTAGGTTAGTGAAACTATAGTTGCCGTCGCGGTCAGTTTGAGCCGTGATTGGTTGTACTCCAGACACATTTGGGTTTCCATCGACTGGATTCCCGTTCGCGTCCACCAGGGTCAGGATTACTCCGGCGATCGCCACATCTGCAATATCATCATTATTGTTGTCAGCTTGAACCGTGCCGGTGATACTGCCGGGAAGTAATTCTCCGAAGTTATTGCCTGTGTTGCTTTGACCCGCTGTTAATGCAATAAAACTAATAACATCGGTGGTGTTGCTACCGTTAATTGGCGTAATGTTGCCTTGAGTATCTAGTCCATCGAAATAGCCAGTCGGTTGAGTTGTTTCCGTCACCGTGTAGGTTCCGGGGCGGAGATTGCCAAAACTGTAAGCGCCGGTTCCATCAGTTGTAGTGGTAAGGCTGACCGTATTTCCTAAGTCATCAGTGCCGCTGAGGGTGACTTCTACCCCGGAAATACCATTCTCGCCGGTTTCTTTAGTCCCGTCATTGTCGGTATCGGCATAAACGAAACCGGAAATGCTGGCAGGTTCTAATTCTCCAAAGTTATTGTCGGTGCTATTTATGCCTGAACCCAGAACAATACCGCTAATCGTTTGACTGACTGCATTATTAACGACGCTTCCACCAGCCGTTCCAGCCGTTTCTTTTCCGTCTAGGAAAGTTACCGGTTGAGTTTCCGTTAGGGTATAACCACTGGCATTAGAAGGACGTAACCCTGTGAAACTGTAAGCGCCAGTTCCATCTGTTGTTGTTGTTGCACTTACCGCATTCCCTAAGTCGTCGGTTCCACTTAAGGTGACCGTTACCCCGGAAATACCTGTTTCGCCGGTCTCTTGAACACCGTCGTTATCGGTATCAACGTAGACAAAACCAGAGATACTGGCCGGCGCCAATTCCCCGAAGTTATTGTTCTCGCTATCCACCCCGGCGCCGAGGGAAATATTGCTGATGGTTTGACTCACTGCGGCGTTGTTGACCGTCCCGCCGGTTGTTCCCGCCGTTTCTTTTCCGTCTAGGAAGCCACTGGGTTGAGTTTCCGTTAGGGTATAACCACTGGCATTCGAGGGACGTAACCCTGTGAAACTGTAAGCGCCAGTTCCATCAGTTGTTGCTGTTGCACTTACCGCATTCCCTAAGTCATCAGTGCCGCTGAGGGTGACTTCTACCCCGGAAATACCATTCTCGTCGGTTTCTTTAGTCCCGTCATTGTCGGCATCGCCATAGACAAACCCAGAGATACTCGCCGGCTCTAATTCCCCAAAGTTGTTGTTGATGCTACTTTGACCCGCACCGATGACTATATTAGTAATATTTTCATTGGTTGCCGTTGAACCGGTTGGAGTGCCATTAATGGTTCCTGCGGTTTCTAGTCCATCGAAATAGCCAGTCGGTTGAGTTGTTTCCGTCACCGTGTAGGTTCCGGGGCGCAGATTCCCAAAGGAGTAGGCGCCGGTTCCATTAGTTGTAGTGGTAAGGTTAACGCTTCCTAAATCGTTAGTCCCCGTTAAGGTGACCGTTACACCGCCCAGTCCCACTTCACCGGCATCTTTAATGCCATCGTTATCGGCATCTACATAGACAAAACCTGAAACACTTGCTGGTTGTTCAATGGTGATGATTGTTTTGGCTGTGTTGGAGATCTCGTTGTTGACATCCTGAACAAAGACGGTAACTTCACGGTTGGTGTAGTTGGTGGTGCCGGGGCTAGAGAATTGAACAGCTTCAATTAAGTTCGCATAAATTGCTTGGGTCTTTACCCCACTAAAAACCACCTGTGTCCCATTTGTCCGAGTCCAACTAATGCCATTGAAATCGCCGCTGGTGAAAGTACCGCTGGCCTCATCAACGCCATTGACCAATAATTTATCGCCCGATTGGGGATTGGTCAGGGTGACGGTGGCTTGATTAATATTGACCGAGAGGGGATCGAAGACGGAAGAGTCAGTATCGGCGATCACCTTGGCGGGGGGATTGGTGCCAAAGGGATTGTAGGTAGTGGCCCAGTCGTAACCACTGAATCCATCGGAGACAGGGCCACCATCGGCGGTGGTGGTTGTGACCGTGGTCGTGGTGGTGGTGTTAATTACTACGTTGTCAATGGCAATGGAATCACGGTTATTGCCAGGGTTGCCACCAGAAGAAGTCCCATTACCATAGGTAAAGACTAGGTTGCCAGAGGCGGTAATGCCAGTAGGCAGGTTAATCATGACAGTGCGGAGATCACCTGTTGTTGCATTGATTGAAGATGAAGATGTCTCTCCTGATAAGGTTGCGTTTAGTAAGGTTGCTTCGGTTGTAAGATTCCAACTGGCAGTGGCGGAATTGCTGTTATTCGTGGTGAATGTTGCGTAGGGAGTACCACCATAGGAGACAGTCAGCGTATTAGTTCTGTTGTTGTTTCTATTATTCCAGCCATAGCCAAAAGTGATACTACTGATTGAGTCGCTATTAGTAGTTTCAGTGGTTTGCTCGCTGGTGGGGGAAGTGGCGATCGCCGGAGTAGTTGTGCCGCCGGGAACTGTAATAGTCTGGGTGAGAGTGACACCAGTACCTAAATTACCATTAGTTTCCCAAAGCCAACGACCATCGGAACCATCTAATACCACGGCCCCGAAAGTATTGCCTGTTCCTGTTGATTCTGTCCAACCGGTAAGGTTCGATCCGTTAGAAACCTCGCTTGTGCCGAAGTCTGCGGTTCGGACTCGGTTCGTGGCGTCGTCCGAGGAGCTGGTAGTAATGGTGGTGGTGAGGGAGTTGAGATCAACGGTGGGGCGTGGTGCATCAACAAGGAAATCCCGACCTGTCACATTGGCGCTACTAATTGTGGCGGTAATTTCGTTAGCGTTGCCGCCATCAATATCAGTAATGTCGAACAGTCCGGTGGGATTAACCTTTTGAATTTTGTAAGTTCCTGCCCCTAGTCCGCCAAAGAAATAGTCCCCATCGGCATTGGTGGTCGTACTACGGAGAAAGGTTCCGCCACTATTGTATAAATTGACGGTTACGCCACTTAGGGGGGTATCTCCTGGATTGTCAATGGCGTTGTCGTTGTCCAGGTCTTGGAGTACGCTGCCGGAAAGCGTATAAAAAACCGTCGGTGTGGTGGAAAAGGCAGAGCCGGCACTAAAGTCCAGGTAATAGTAAGCAATTCCCCCAGCACCACCACTGCTACCCCCACCAGTCTTGAGGGTAAAGGAAGAAAGGGAATCATAATTGGCTTGTACGCGGATAACATCCCCGCCGGATGTACCAGGCCCTTGGGTTACGTTACCGCCTTGGGAAGTTTGAAAGCGGGTGGATTGTCCACTTTGGGAAGCGGTGAGCCTACCGGAAGTACCCGTAATAATACGGTAAGTTGCATCGCCCGTAAACTCCTGATACTGGAGATTGTTAGATGTGCTATCACCATTTACACCATCAATGTCGTAGGAGTTGATAATGACATTCTGGAGGGTGACGAGGGTGCCATTGGGGTTGGTGGTGGCATTGTAGTCGATTACAAAGTCGACGGTAATGGTTACATCTCCACCATTGGCGCCAATATTCGTGTTAAGACTCAGTACATTGTCAGTAACATTTGTAATGAGCGGGGCTTGGTCTGCTGTCGCAGCTAATGTATCAAAACCAGTGATGGTAGCATTATTCAACTGGCTAACGGTAACAATCGCATCTATTTGCTTTCCATCAATAGTCCTGACATTGGCAAAGCGAATTTTACTATTTAGGGCAGTACCACGCGCAGTACCACTGATGAGAGTCGGGGCATTAAAGAGAAGGGCTTGGTTAGCGTTGTTGTAAATAAAGGAATCAGTAAACGTGGTCGTTGCCGACTGATCATCCCCCGTACCCAACACACCATCTGCCCCCGATCCCGTAGCCGTCAAATTGAGGGTGGCATTCAGAGCATCAGGAGCGCCGCTCCCCGTGCCATTATTATCCGTCGGCACCAACCAAGTCGTCACCACTTGGCCATTGGCCAGCCCATCCAAATCCCCGGCCACCGCCGCGCCCTCAGCGTTATAGGTCGTAACCCCATCGGTCACCACAATGGGGGCGTAAATATCCGCCTCCCCATCATCCCCCGGACGGTCGGGATCATCGGCAATGTCAAATTGAATGGTAGAACCCACCGCAAAACCGCTGGCGGTGAAAGTCGCCATACCGCCCGGAGTATAGTCCGGCTTATTGGTCGTCACCGCGGGGCCACTAACCAGTCCAGTCGTCTCAACCTCCGCCTCGCTAACCGTCGTAATTGTGTCAGGGGCGGCGATCACAGTTAGGGCATCACCGTTGATGGGGGCTACTAGCTCACTTCCAGGCAGAGGCTGGAAAACGCTCAAAAAATCATCAAAAACATTGAATTTCTGATTATTTTTATTTGTTTTAACCTTTGATTGATTGTTTTGATTTTTGTTAGACATTGGACTAATCCTGTGGTTTGGAGAATTTGTGTAAAAGCTTGAGATAGAAAAAAATTTAACTAGCCAGATTTGCCTGGGGTCAAGAGGCGGAAATTATGAAAGGATTTTTGATGGCATCCACTCCTGTGAGATTTTCGTGCCTGCTCTAGTCACAATACCGTATATTTTCTAATTTTTGACCGTTTGTGATCAAGGTCACACCTAAGTAGTGACACGGATCAATCCGGTGTGTATTTTTGTTAAAGAACTTTGGTGGAGGGAAGGAAACTAATCATAAGTTTTATGCTTTATCGCCCCCAGCTCCCTTAATAAGGAGGGATTTCATGAATACTTTATTTACGCTCACCGATTTAGTACAGAGTGATGTGCAATAAAATAGGCTATCCTTTCCCCTCTCTCAATACCCAGGCACCAATAGCAAGAAACTATTTAAGTTGGTGATAAATCTATGACCATCGCAACTGAAAGCCTTCTCCGCCTTTACACTCCGACTGAATATTTGACCCTTGAAGAACAATCAGAACAGCGTAATGAATACCACAACGGAGTCATTGTTCCCATGACCGGCGGCTCTCTCATTCACAATCAAATTATCATCAACCTTTGCACCTTTCTGCGAACCGCCCTAAAACCTAAAAAAGCTAACATTTTCGCCAGCGATCTCCGGGTTTGGATACCAGAAACCCGCCGCTATACCTACCCCGACGTTTTGGTCATTCAAGACCAACCCCAATTCCACGAAAATCGTACCGATACTATCCTCAATCCGGCTTTGATTATCGAAGTATTATCTCCATCCACGTCAGACTCTGACCGGGGTGACAAATTTAAATCCTATCGCTCGATTCCCAGTTTTCAGGAATATTGGTTGGTGGAACAGTGCCAATTACAAGTCGAACAATATTGCAAAACCGATAATGACAACTGGCTTTATCGTGTCTACGAAAGTCCAGAGGCTGTGATTCAATCCCCGACGTTGCAGATTGCCACCGTGGCGCAAGACATTTACGAGGATGTTGATTTTTCTTCAAAAAGTTAATGTATTCTAGCGAAACTAATCATAGGTTTTATGCTTTATTAATATTTACCTCCATCTACAGATTAGTTCACAAAAATGCGTCGGTTGACCTCACCACCTGCATCCCCGCATCGGCAAAGCGCCTAAAAGCGACATCGGCGGCATCACTAAAGTCCACCACCCCTGGCACTACTACCGGCGATGTGCAATCTTCTAGGAGATAAACCCTTTGGGCGAGGGCCGGGTCTTGGGACTGAATTTCACTGAGGAGGTCATCAATCGTCCAGGCGACACAGTGACTTTTGGCCTGGCCGGCAATGATGATGCGGTCAAATGCGAGTAGTTTTTGGATCAAAGCCTGATTTTTGGCGGCAATGGGACGACCCGCCGGATCATCCAAGACCTCGGGACGCAGGACAGAATAGTTTTCGGTGAGGGGATTCGACCCCTTGAGTTCAAAATGGGTTTGGCTTTGGCGGGCTAAGGTGTGAAAAAAACAAGCGGCTTCCACCGCCGAAACTAGAGCGTGGCCAATGCCCCCCAGCATGGAATGGTAGGGCCAAATAGTGAGGGGATACTTGCCGGCTTGGCTGAGTTGGCGGACGTAGTGTAGAGCAAAGGTTTGGATCGCGTCTTGGTTTCCTGGGGCGATACTCGCGGCGATCGCCGGATTGACTCGCCAGCGCCCCTGCTCCACATCCTCTAACCCAATCATCGTCATCGGTGCGGGGGATTGCCCGTTTTGATCCAGCCAAAAATCTGCATGGAAAATCTGTATGGCCCGATGGGTGTCTAGGGTGGCAACAATTTCCGTAATTACGCTCAAATGGCAATAAATAAACTCACACAGCCGAATATTGTCTTCTACGGCTCCCCGGCCTGTCCGTCCGCCCACATACAACTCAAAACCGGGTAAACAAAAGGTATTTTGAACATCGATCGCCAATAGACAGGTACGAATTTGATCCTGGGCGGCGGGGAACAGATCATAGGCGATCGCCCATTCTTTGGCTTTCTCTGCCAGGGATTGGTAGGGAACTCGCCAGACCTCCCCTACGCGCTGGGGGTCAAAATGAGGCGGCAGAGGCAGGGCTGGGGTCAACGATTTCATGGTTGGGGTAAACGGGATAACAAGGAGACAATACCAAAGCCGATCAAGACCATGCCACTGAGGGGATTAATCCAACCGCTCCATTGCCGCAGGGCGAGGATTTTTTTTAGGGTTCCTGTGAAAATGCCCACCAGCACCAAAGGCAGGACGTAGCCCACGGTATAGGCCAAGAGTAGACCGGCCCCTAAGAGAGTGTCGCCGGTGCTGGCGATCCAAGCCAAAAGACTTCCCAAGACGGGTGTGCTACAGGGGGAGGCCACTAGACCAAAGGTCAAACCGATCAGGTAGGAGCGTCCCGCGGCCGGAAAATCATCCCGAATCCAGTCCGTTGCGCCTAGGCTCGGAAATCGGAGCGGGATCAACTCCAAAAGATTTAGACCCATGAGAATGGCGATCAGACTGACAACAATGGGTAAACCAACGCCAATTTGACCATAGACCTTGCCCAGCCCCGCCGCCACGAGCCCAAGCCCGGCCAAGGTACTGGCTAACCCCAGGGCAAACCAAAGGGATTGCTCCATTGACCGTCCGTTTTGTTCGGGATTAGACCCGCCAATGTAGGCGATCGTCAATGGCAGCATGGACAACATACAGGGAGTCAGGCTAGTGAGTAGCCCCGCCGCAAAAATCAAGCCCAAACTCAGGGGCGTCAGATGACTCAGTTGCTCGCTCACGAGGCCATTGGCCCAGGTTTGCAGATAAAACAATTGCAGTGAGAGGGTCTCAAACATCACTCAACCTAGCGGGGCAGGATATTTCCATAATAAAGTTCTTCGGTTTTAACGGTGATGACTTGGGGCGGGGTGGCATCGGGGGGATAGAGAAAATCGAGGGAAACTTGACGCTTTTCCCCCGGAGCCAGGTTGAGCATCACCAAGGGGCTTCCCATTTGTCCCTGGCGTTGGGTGAGGTGAAAATAACGGCTCTGGTCATTACCTTGGTCGTCTTTGTAGTCAACCTTGACTGTGCCTCGGAAAAAGACCTGACCGTTGGGATTATTGAGAAAAAAGAGGCGATCGCCGAATTGGTCTTGTTTAACCGGGGTTTGCAGGGCAATACTGACACTGCGGCGACTACTGGACGGGTTGTGGAGGGGCAGGTCTAGCTGATAATGAACGCCATAATTGCCGTTGGCCAGATAGGCGGTGTCGGGGTAGCGCACCAGCATAGGGGCGCTCTGGACTTGACTGGTGCCGTGGGTGCCCACGGGCAGGGAACTGAGGGGATAGGAAAAGGCTCGCCCCCGGTCGGGAATCGTCAGGCTTGTCGCTCCAGGACGGTCTAGCAGGGCGGTTTTCCACTCAGAGCCGACGGAAACGCCCGCCACTCTGCCGTAGATCGGCCATTCGTTGACATTGGTTTGAATTTTAGTCGGCGGAGTCGGTACTTTGTCCCGAGGAGAGGCTAAACGTCCCCGCACTAGAAGAGCTTCCCAATCGCTGAAAGCCGGCGATCGCCAGCGGGGGGGCGCAATTTTAGTCTCTGCTTTATCAGCCGACGCGATGGTTTCGGGGAGTTCTTGAATTGATTGCATCGCCAAATTAGCCATATAAACCGGGCCGTCACTTTCGAGGCGCATAAAGGTCGAGCGGGCATTACTGCGACTAATGGGCAACATAAATAGCATCCGTGTTTGACCCGGTGCTAAGACCACCTGGCTGGGAAACCCGGTTTGGGTTTTGCCGCGTAAAATACTGCTCATCAGGCGAGAGCCAGGGCCAGAGAAGACTTGGCCTTGGGGGTCTTCCACGAGGGACGGCAGATCAATAAAGGGCGCATCGGGGGAGGTCAAATAGCTGGCGGCCTGCAACACCTTAATCCGCAAAAAACGATCGCCGGGATTGGTGACCAAAACAGCTTGGTAGAGGGGACGGGAATCAAAGGGCCGGGCAATGTGATGGGAGAAAAAATCAAAGCGACCACTGAGGGGTTTGTTGAGGTGAGCCCTGGGGTCATATTTTCCGTTGGGGGGATAGGTTGAGAGCAGGATTCCTTCGCTCTGCAGGATTTCCGGGCTATTGCTGTTAAACACCGGCACATTATTTAACCGACCCGGCAGGGGACGAATTTCCTGGGGTTGGGTAATATAGTCCATCCCCACGGGCGAAAGGGGGGTGGCCGCAACCTGGGCAAGCATCAATGAAGGCAGTAACGATAGCATAGAAATTCTCTGGGAGGGGGCAGAATTTGGTCTGTTTTGCTTCCCTATTAAGAGTGATGGCTGGAACCCTTCTTGTCAAGTCACCGTCATCAATAAACTTTTAGCCCGAGGTTGCGAGCGAAGGCCTTGCCCTGATCACTGAGTACTAAAGGTTGGCGATCGCCGTCAAAAAGCAGTGAACCAACGGGGAGTGATCGTTCCGTATGGTTAAAAATATAATCCTGGGTTCTTCGGTCAATCCTGGCGGCGATCGCCTGATAGAGGATGTTGACCCAATCCGTTTGTTGTTCCGTATCCCAAGCCCGTAATTGTTTTAGGGCCGCCTCTGTGGTCGAGCAATTCATCAGGGTTTGCAGAGCGGCGATCGGCAGTCCGACGTAAGCGGCCAGGGCGGTCAAAATTTCGAGGCGGGCGTCGGCTAAATGATGATGGGTATGGAAAATCCCCCCGGCCAGTTTGATTAATTTACCGTGGTAGCCCAGGAGTAAAATAGCGGGCACCTTGGCGATCGCCGCCGTCACTAGCATCGGACCGAGCCAATTAGCGGTTTTTATTAGTTTTTTCGGATCAATTCCCCATTTTTGCGCCAAATCCAGCCCATTTTCCCCCAAACAAAACACCAGACCATCACAGCCCTCGGCCTTTTGGCGTAGCTCGCGTTGGAAATCCTCTAATTGTTGCGGCGCACTCAGGGGTTGAGCAATGCCAGAGGTTCCCAACAACGATAATCCTTCCACCACACCAAAGGCCGCATTAGAGGTGCGTTGGGCCAGCTGCCGTCCCTCCGGCAAAATAATACGAACCGTGAGGGTTTGCTCCGCCACCAGCCAAGATTCAAGGTTTGCCTGAAATAAGGCTTGGGCATATTGATAAATAGCCGCTTCTCCGTCGGACTGAATGCCAATACCTTCCCCGCCTTCGAGCTGAAGCCTTTGCGGCCCCGCTTGATAGGACACCAGTGCCCAGACCGGGGTATGGCGGGTCAAATCCAGGTTATCGCCTGGGTCACTGCGACAGATTGCCAAGGCGGATATCTCACTCAACCGGGCCGCCTGTTCAATGGCAATGGTCACCCTTTCAGCCGGATTGATTAGATCTAGGGTGATCTGAGCCGGCGATCGCCTATTTTCTAGAGTCTCCAACGCGGCGATCGCCGCCGCACAGGCAAAGACCGGCAGGGTATAACCAGAACGGGCATTAGTCATTAATTTTGTCTCCGATACCATTTCGCCAGGCGATCGGGCGCAATGCCGCCATGGTAACCCATGAGCATAATTTGATTAATCAATGTCGTTTTAACTAAGCCTAAACGTTGCCAGCGTCGCCCGGAGGTAACCATGGCACTGGCAGCCAGGGCCAGTTTTCCCTTCTGCTTGACTCGCTCTACCCATTCATAATCTTCCATAATCGGCAGATCAGCAAAGCCACCCAGTTGCCAAAATGTAGCCCGAGGCACAAATAATCCTTGGTCGCCGTAGGGCAAGCCCAACACCTGTGATCGCCAATTGACGATTTTTTCTAACCCCCGAAAGAGCCAACCGGGTTGATCAACCGCGAACCGAAAGGCACCCGCCACTACACCGGGAATAGCTAGGGTTTTTCTGATATCTTGGGCAAAATTGGGCGGTAATTGGCTATCTAAATGCAAAAAAAAGAGAATATCCCCCTGGGCTAGACTGGCTCCATAATTCATTTGTTGAGCACGACCTGTTTGAGGAGAAGCAAGCACCTTAACCGCGAAGGCCTGGGCCAAGCTGACGGTTTCGTCACGACTGCCACCATCAATGATTAAAATTTCTAGGACATCCGCCGAGGAAAGTTGGGCTAAATAGTCTGTGATGATGGTGGCTTCATTGAAAACTGGAATAATGATACTAATACTGGGGAGGCTCGCCACGGTCACCGTAATTGCCAATCCCGTCGAAAATCATCTTGAAAATTGTCTAATACCCGTTTTAGGCTTTGTTGAATGGGGTCACTATCATTGTAATAATAAGTCCGGCATTGATTTTGGCTGTAGGTGTCAATGCGGTCAGGAATAGTATTTCGCTGTCCCGAATAGGGTTGCCCTCGATAGCCTTCTTCATAGCCCCGAGAAAATTCGCCCCCCGCCGTGCGGGTGGAAAAAGGCTTTCCTTGCTTAGCTTCCGCTACTCCCTCGCGGTAGCCGTCATCGTAGGCATTAGGATGGGAACCCGGGTCTTGTAGGGTTCGTTCCTTTTTGACCGGATAACAATATTGAATTTGACCGGCGACCGCCGTTTGACCGAAGAGGCTCAATCCCAAGCTGATGAATAGTAAAAAACTGACTTTCATTATGGTTGACGGGTCTGGAGTTGGGACTATGAATACACAACAGCAGGAATGATACCATAAAACTATTTCTCTCACCTGTTTTAGAGTCTTAATCTATGTCTATCTCCCTACGCCTCGGTCTTCCTTTCGCTATCGCAGGTATGTTGACCTGCACTGGATTAGGAATACTACCAACGGCGTGCGCGCAGCGTGCCTTTGGCATCGCCCAACCCCAGAGCACGCCTACTCACTTTACCTCCCCAGACCTCCAGCAAAAAACCTGGCAATTGCAAAAGTGGCAGGGGATTGAGCCTTTAGCAAAAACTACGCTAACGCTGAATTTTACCGACAAAAGTTTCTCTGGCTCCGCGGGCTGTAATCGCTTTCGCGGTAACTACCAATCCCAGGAAAAAACTCTGAAGATCGATCCGGCGATCGCCTCTACCCGTCGAGCTTGTCAAAACGAGATTATGAAGCAAGAAAGCCGATTTTTGCAGGCTTTGTCCCAGGTCACCCGCTTTGAACTGGATCCCCAGGGAAATTTGATTTTATTCTACGGAAAAAACGAGACCATGGTTTTTGCTAATTCCAGTACGTCTTCGGCCCTCGAAAAAAATCCCTGGCGACTGGTTCGCCTAGACCAAGAGGCGATCGCCGTTGAACGCCCTCCGACCCTTGAGTTCAAAAACAAGGCCCTTTCTGGCATGGGCGGCTGTAATCGTTTGGTCGGTCAGTTTGAACAAAATGGCAATAAGCTCAAAATCAAAGAACCCCTAGCTTCGACGATGATGGCCTGTCCTGAGCCGGAGATGGCCCTCGAACGCAAATTCACCCAAGCCCTGGTCAAGGTCAACCGCTACGAGATTAATCGCGCAGGTGAGTTGGTCTTGTATCTAGACTCGGATGCCGATGTTCGTTCTCTGACCTTTTTGCCCCAGGGTAATTAATCTAGCTTTAATAAGTCAGATAAGTTCAGCACGAGATCGCCAGCATAATCTCTTCCCCTAGTCAAATCGTTATTAAGGTTAATGAAATGAAAATAGTCCCTGAAACCCTCTCAGAGGTGGTTAATGTCCCCCACAATGGGCGTAATCTGGGCACTGTTCCCGTCAAAATCCTCGTTTTTTATGCCGGGGCAGTGGGTCAACCTTTAACCATTCGAGATGCTCAAACCCCCTAGTAAAAACCTTATTCGTTACCCATGACGACTTCACAGTACAATTTGACACCAGAAGCCCTCACAATCTGGCATCAAATCCCACCACTATAGCCGTTGTCAGTTAGGTTAGGACGTTTTGACGATACCTATGCTTCTAAAGAACCCGATCCATCCGTCCTAATGATCCTGGCAGTGACTATATCTCACAGTTTCCTTTTACAGCTTACGTCCTAATTGCTTAGGCGACGGCTATAGATAATGCGCTGATGGCTCATGCTTTTTAAGCAATAAAATAAGTTTGGTCTTGTGAGGCCTGGGGATCAAAACGTTAGGGAGAGGTCGTGTTTGGCCGATCTTCTAATTGTTGCAAAAAATCAGGGTCGAATTTCGCCCGTTGCCAGTTGCGTGCTTCTTTGATTCCTCCTAAGCTCAATCCCTTGGCACCTTGTAAGCTAGCCCCCGTCAGGTCAGCGTCCTTTAAAATGGTTTGATCTAGGTTGGCTTGTTCTAGATTCGCGCCCACTAAACTAGTTTCTGTCAGGTTTGCGCCTTGTAATTGTGCTTCGGTTAGGTTGGCATTCATCAAATTGACTTGCTTTATCACGGCTTGTTGAAGGGTAGCTTGACTCAGATTCGCCCCAAAAAGGTTACTGCCTTGGAGATCCGTCTTGTCTAGATTCGCCTTGATCAAATTGGACATAACTAAATTGGCATTTTTGAGAGTCAGTCCGGCCAGGTCAGCTCCAGCTAAATTGGCGTTGTAGTCGAGATTGTAGGCAGTTTGCTCAAAGAGGACCGTGAATTGTGAAGGGATTTTGGTGGTGACATCGTAGAGAGCACCTTTGACATTGGCTTGGGTTAGGTCTGCGCCGCTGAAGTTGGTTCCCCGTAGATCGGCCTTGGCTAGGGTTGCTTTTTTGAGAATGCTATGGCTTAAATTGGCATTTTGCAGGTCGGCTCCTCTTAGGTCGGCTCCACTGAGGTTTTGCTGGGGTTCAATTTTGTAGGCATTGCCCTGGGCCAATAACGATCGCCAGTTGGGGGGGAAATTTTCTGCCATGGCGTCATCATAAAGACTATGGGTAAAGTTGGTATCTGAGTTGAGGCTGGCATCGGTAAAATTGGCTCCCCGGAGATTCGCTTTCGTCAAAATAGCATTCTCTAATTGAGCATTTTTGAGGACAGTGTTGCGAAGATTTGCTCCCGTTAAATTAGCTTCTCGTAGATTGGTAGCACTGAGGTCAACCCCACTGAGATTAGCCTGGATCAGATTAGCGCGGGTTTTTTCCTTGGTATCAATAAAATAAGCACCGGCATTCTGTAAATAGTCTTGGAGTTTTTCAAAGGGTTGAGTTTGTTGGTCGTAAATCGCTCGTTTTAGATTGGTTCCATAGAGGTCCGCATTGATTAGGTTCGCTCCCCGCAGATCAACGCCGATTAAATCCGCAAGACTCAAGTCTGCTTTAAAAAGATTGGCATTTCTGAGTCGGGCTCCGATTAAAAGAGCTTTGGATAAATGGGCATTGGTGAGATTCGCACCATTGAGATTGGTTTGGTGCAATCGAGACCGGATTAGGTTGGCGGACTGGAGATCGGCAAATTGGAGATTAGCCTGGTCTAAGGTGGCATTTTCTAAGTTAACTTGCTCGAGTTGTGACCAGGGAAGTTGAATGGTGGCGAGTTGGGCTCCCCGGAGGTTTAAGCCGGTTAAATTTACACATTCTGCGTAAAATCCTCGAATAAAGGAGATTTTTCGCCATTCTTGCCACATTTTTGGGCTTAATTTCCAGGGGGGACTATTTTCCTCGGCACAGCCTCGATTGAGAGAATCTAAAGCTTCAATGCGCCCCGCACTGGCAGTAATCTCGGCGGGTTTGATGCTATTGATCACCTGCCAGGCTTGATTGCGGGCTTCGCGCTGACGTTTATCTGCCTCGGAGACGAAGAGTAGAACACCAAATAAAAGACTAAATTGGCTTAAAAAAATAATGATGCCGCCCATACGTTTGACACCACCAAGGATACCTTTTTCCCAAAATTCCATCGACTGAGAGATGGATTTTGTACTATGAGAGTACTGTTCCCAGAGGCGGCGACATTCTTCGAGGGAAATCTGCCAATCGCGGGCGGTATTGATTAGGTGCAGTTCAAATTCAAAGGGATGGGATTTTAGGCTCTGGAGAGTCTGAAAGTGTTTTTTGACCTCATCGGGGTCGAGGATTGCTAGGGCGATCGCCGTTTCCTCTATTTCGGACGGGGGATGGACTGGCTCTGGTTGTTTGTGATGATTGGAAGTAGGATCCTCCATAAAAAATTAGTACACAGATTGGTAATAGGCTTGATACTCTGGCGACAGCAAGGGTTGCCACCAATTTTGATGGTCTAAATACCATTGCACTGTTTGTCGGAGTCCTTTTTCGACGCTAACCTGGGGTTCCCAACCGAGGTCACGCTGAATTTTACTGGCATTGATGGCATAGCGGCGATCATGCCCGAGTCGGTCTTTGACAAAGCTAATCAGTTGGCTGGAGGGTCGGACAGGGAGGTGGGGCGCTAATTCATCCATGGTTTTACAAATCATTTGCACTAAATCTAGGTTTTTAATTTCATTCTTACCGCCGATGGTGTAGTGTTCACCGGGTTGTCCCCGTTGAATAATGGTATCGAGGGCGCGGCAGTGGTCTGCCACATAAAGCCAATCCCGGATGTTTTGACCATCTCCGTAAATGGGGAGGGGTTTGCCCTGCAAAATATTAATACACATCAGGGGAATTAACTTTTCGGGGAAGTGATAGGGGCCATAGTTATTAGAGCAATTACTGATCAGCGTCGGTAGACCATAGGTATGAAAATAGGAGCGCACAAAATGATCGCTACTGGCTTTGGAGGCAGAATAGGGACTATTGGGGGCGTAGGGAGTTGTTTCGCTAAAGGCGGGGTCAGTTGGCCCTAGACTGCCAAAGACTTCATCGGTGGATACGTGCAAAAAACGAAACCGCTCGGGGCGGTCTTGGGTTAGCCAATATTGTCTAAAGGCTTCGAGTAGGGTGAAGGTTCCCACCACATTGGTTTCGAGAAAGGCGGCGGGGCCGAGAATGGAGCGGTCTACATGGGATTCGGCGGCCAAGTGAGCAATAGTATCAATTTTTTCTGTTTTTAGAAGCTGATCCAGCAATGGGCGATCGCCAATATTACCGTGGACAAAGCGGAAATTTGGCTGAGATGCTAGTGGCGCTAGGGTTTGATAATTACCGGCATAGGTGAGGGCATCTAAGACCACCAGGCGATCCTGGGGATAGTTTTGAGACCAATGGTAAACAAAATTGGAACCAATAAATCCGGCTCCACCGGTGATGAGAATGTGACGGGATGACATTAGTATAGTTGCCTCTAAGGTTAAAGGGTGAAACTGAAGCTCAAACTAGTCCGAGTCGCTACCAAATCGACTGCATTTTTAGCCTAAATCCTGGTAAAACCGGCTCTGCACCGACGTCCTGAGGCTGAGCCAAACATTCCATAGGCTGATCGGGACAGTAAACATAAACGTTGCGCTGTTGACGGTCAATGAGCCACCCAAGTTGAGCGCCATTACTGATATATTCTTGTAGTTTCCTTTGTAGGGGAAGCAAAGCATCACTTGGCGATCGCATTTCTACCACAAAGTCTGGGCAAATTGGCACATAGCGGGATTTTTGTTCCGGTGAAAAGCGTTGCCATTTTTCTAAACTCATCCAAGCGGCATCCGGTGAGCGTTCAGCACCGCTCGGCAGTTTGAACCCCGTTGAAGAGTCAAAAATAATACCAGAGCCATCCGCATCTGCCCAATTAGCCAATTGTTGAATTAGTCGAGCATTTCGGTTACCTGTTTCAGAGCCCGTGGGAGGCATAATAACGAGTTCTCCTTGGGCGGTTCGTTCGAGGCGATAATCACGATTTTGTTGACAAAGATTAAAAAATGCTTCGTCCGTCAAGTTCAACGTAGAGGGTAATTGCAGAATAATTGGAGACTGTTCGACAAGAATACTAGCCATGATTACCATTAAACCAATTCGATTTGAGAGTCGTCGCCAATCAAAAAGCGGAGGGCTTTGGGTTGTCGGGGAGCTAGAGTCAATTTGGCCCTTTGGCCAATCACACTATCGACAATACGCTGCTGAATCCCTAGAATTTGGGCATTTTGCAAGATAACACTATGTTCTAGGTCTGCATCTTTAATATAAACCCCGTCGGCAATACTACTATAGGGGCCAATAAAGGAATTTTCGATGCGGCAATGGTCACCAATGATCACTGGCCCACGAATCGTACTATTGATGATCTGAGCAGTCGCGGCGATCGCCACTCGGCCGATGATTTTACTTTGATCATCGATCTGTCCTTGTTTATCCTGGTGAAGAAGGGTGTCGAGAATAATTCGATTAGCCTCTAGGAGGTCATCTTTTTTTCCGGTATCAAGCCACCAGCCTTGGAGTTGTAGGGCTTCGACCTGGTTTTGTTGACTAATCAGAGCTTGAATCGCGTCGGTGATTTCTAACTCTCCCCTAGCGGAGGGCTGAATTCTATCAATGGCATGGTGAATAGTGGGGGCAAAAAAATAAAGACCCACCAGGGCCAAATTGGAAGGAGGAACCGGGGGTTTTTCTACCAGAGCAACAACCCGACCCTTTTCATCCACCGTCGCTACCCCAAAGGCCGAGGGATTGGAAACTTGGCGGAGTAAGATTAATGAGTCTAGCTGATTTTGCTGAAAATGTGCCAAAAAACTGTCTAAATTATCCTCAATTAGGTTATCACCGAGGTACATCACAAAGGCGGAATCCCCCAAAAAGGGACGGGCAACCTTGACGGCGTGGGCCAAGCCGAGGGGCTGGTCTTGGAGAATGTAGGTGATTTCTATGCCAAATTGCTCACCATTGCCGGTTTGAGCCTGGATTTCTACCCCGGTTTCTGGGCTGATAATAATGCCAACTTGGGTAATGCCGGTAGCGGCGATCGCCTCAATGCCGTACCAAAGAATTGGTTTATTGGCCACGGGAACGAGTTGCTTGGCGCCGGTGTAAGTAAGAGGGCGCAGTCTTGTCCCTTTTCCGCCAGAGAGAATCAGAGCTTTCATTGGAATTAGACCTCACTAGTGTTAAGCATGATGAACCTATACTAGGCGACAAAGCCAATTTTTTGGCAAAAGTTCAATTCACCCCATAACGTTACAATAAACTGGCATAAATAGTCAGATACAGGTCAGGAGCTTGCAAAAAATGGCTAAATTTCCTCAAAAACTCATGCTCTTGGGGGCAGGAGAATTAGGAAAAGAATTTACGATCGCCGCCCAACGATTGGGGAATTATGTGGTGGCAGTTGACCGCTACGCCCAGGCTCCGGCGATGCAGGTTGCAGACGAGAGTGAAGTGATTTCCATGCTCAGTGGCGATGACCTAGAACGCATCGTTAGTAAACATCAGCCCGATTTTTTGATTCCTGAAATTGAAGCCATTCGCACCGAAAAATTGGCGGAATTTGAAGCCAGGGGAATTACTGTGATCCCCACCGCCAAGGCGACCCATATCACCATGAACCGTGACCGAATCCGAGACCTAGCCCACCATGAGCTAGGCATTCGCACCGCTCGCTATGCCTACGCCACGAACTTAGAAGAATTAACCCAAGCGGCAATGGACATCGGCTTTCCCCAGGTGATCAAACCGGTGATGTCCTCGTCGGGGAAAGGGCAGTCGGTGATTTATTCTGAGCAGGAACTCCCCACCGCCTGGCAAGCGGCGATCGCCGATTCTCGCGGGGATAGCCAAAAAGTAATTATTGAAGAATACATTGCCTTTGAGTTGGAAATTACGCTACTGACCATCAAACAATGGCAAGGGGAAACCCTCTTTTGTCCGGCCATTGGTCACCGCCAAGAACGGGGCGATTATCAGGAATCTTGGCAACCCGCTCCGCTGAGTGCGGCCCATCTGGCGATCGCCAAAGACTATGCCACAAAGGTAACGAATGCCCTAGGGGGAGCCGGATTATTCGGGGTGGAATTTTTCATAACAGCAGAGGAGGTCATTTTTTCAGAATTATCCCCCCGGCCCCACGATACGGGCATGGTGACCCTGATTTCCCAAAACTTGAATGAATTTGAATTACATCTGCGGGCTGTATTGGGGCTACCGATTCCAGTCATCAAACAGTATGCCCCCGCCGCCAGTGCCGTTATTTTAGCCAGCGAGTATCTAGAAATGGTGTCCTTTGGGGGAGTGGAGGAAGCCCTAGGCGAGGCGGATGTGGATCTTCGTCTCTTTGGTAAACCCACGGCGCGGCCCTATCGTCGCATGGGAGTAGCTCTAGCCACGGCCGAGACTCCAGGCTTAGCGCGAGAAAAAGCTAGCCGAGCGGCCAATAAAATTCAGGTTTATTAGGGGCGACGCTTGGATTGCAGGTTAGGATTCAGCATTTCGCTTACCCCTTCCCCCAGAAAGGAAATACCTACGACTAGACTGGTGAGGGTCAAACCCGGAAATAAGGTCGTCCACCAAATGCCGGTGGATAAATCCGCCAGAGCTTCCTTGAGGTCATGGCCCCATTCTGGAATTTCTTCGGGTAATCCTAGCCCTAAAAATCCTAGACCGCCCAAAATCAAAATGGCATCGGCGGCATTGAGGGTAAATAGCACCGGCACACTCTGGATCACATTACTAAATAAATAGCGAGATAAGACCCGCGTTGGACTGGCTCCCATCGCCCGGGCCGCTTCAATAAAAAGTTCGGTTTTAACACTGGTGGTCTGATTTCGTACCAATCGATAATACTGCGGAATATAGGCAATACTAACGGCGATCGCTACATTGAGAATGCCACGACCCAAAATAAAGGCCAAGGTAATGGAGAGCAATAATCCCGGTAGGGTGTAGAGGGTATCCATTAAAAAAAGTAAACATTTATCGACCCGTCCCCCCAAATAGCCACTAATCATACCGAGGGGAACCCCAATCAAAACCGATAAACTCGCCGCCAACAGCACTACTTGAATCGCCGCCTGGGTGCCAAATAGAGTACGGGCAAAGACATCATAACCCCGCACATTCGTGCCAAACCAATGGGACAGACTGGGGGCTTCGAGGGGCCAACTACTTAATAAATCCATCGGGTCGGCCACCCATCCCAGGGCTTGGAAGACAGGGGCCAAAATGGCGATCGCCAGAAATGTCCCACACATCACTAGACCCATGAGCATCAACCGACGGGATAAACTCAGCGGCAGGGCTTGAACTAGGGGACGGGGTAGGGGGGTCATAGATCAAACTCTCGACTTGGGCGCGATGGGATTTCTAAAAGCAATTTTTCTAGGCTACCATCAACCTCGCCTCCCTGCTTGCCCTGGAGTGCAGGAGAATGTCAGACTAGACATCTGAAGAAAATGAGGCGTAGATAGTCATGAGTCAAGAGTTTGATTACGATTTAATCATCATCGGTGCGGGGGTCGGGGGCCACGGGGCGGCTCTCCATGCGGTCAAGTGTGGGCTAAAAACCGCCATTATCGAAGCCAAGGACATGGGCGGAACCTGTGTTAATCGTGGCTGTATTCCCTCCAAAGCTCTATTGGCTGCCTCCGGTCGGGTCAGAGAGTTTCAAGATAGCGAGCATCTGCAACAACTCGGAATTCACCTCGGCGGGGTGTCCTTCCAACGAGAGGCGATCGCCGCCCATGCCACGGATCTCGTCAATAAAATCCGTGAAGACCTGACCAACAGCTTGACGCGCCTGAAAGTAGACACCCTGCGCGGCTGGGGAAAAGTAGCCGGGCCCCAACGGGTGAGCGTCATTGGTGACAGTGGCGAAAAAACCTACACTGCCCGGGATATCATGCTTTGCCCTGGCTCCATTCCCTTTGTGCCACCGGGGATTGAAATCGACCATAAAACCGTATTTACCAGCGATGAAGCCGTTCAACTAGAAAGCGTTCCTGCCTGGATCGCCATTATTGGCAGTGGCTACATCGGGCTAGAATTTTCTGATGTTTATACAGCTTTGGGGTCGGAAGTGACCATGATCGAAGCCCTCGATGTCTTGATGCCTGGGTTTGACCCCGACATCGCCAAAATTGCCGAACGGGTTTTGATCAAGCCGCGTAATATTGAAACCTACGTGGGAACCCTAGCCAAAACCGTTAAACCCGGCAGTCCGGTGGTAATTGAATTGGCCGATGCCAAAACCAAAGAAATCATTGAAACCCTAGAGGTGGATGCCTGCCTCGTAGCCACGGGGCGTATCCCCGCCACCAAAAATTTAGGACTCGATAGCGTCGGGGTCGAGCTGGACCGTCGCGGCTTTATTGAGGTTAATGACCAGATGGCCGTGCTCAAAAATGGCGAACCCGTGCCGCACCTTTGGGCTGTGGGCGATGCCACCGGCAAAATGATGTTGGCCCACGCGGCTTCAGGTCAAGGCGTTATTGCCGTAGAAAATATCTGTGGACGAGCCAAAACGGTGGATTATCGCTCGATTCCAGCGGCGGCCTTTACCCACCCTGAAATTAGCTACGTCGGACTTACCGAAGCCCAAGCGAAAACCCTCGGGGAGCAAGAGGGCTTTGCGGTCTCGACGGCCAAAACCTATTTCAAAGGCAATTCTAAGGCTCTAGCGGAAAAGGAAACCGAAGGCCTCGCTAAGGTGGTCTATCGTCAAGATACTGGAGAACTGCTAGGAGTGCATATCATTGGTATCCATGCCTCAGACCTAATCCAAGAAGCCGCCAACGCGATCGGCGATCGCCGCTCTGTGCGAGAGTTGGCCTTTAATATCCATGCCCACCCGACCCTGTCAGAAGTCTTGGATGAAGCCTACAAGCGAGCCAGCTAAAAGCCTTCAGAGGCTGAAATTAGAAGGATGGGGGACTTTCCCCCTTTTTTGTGATGAAAAAGCAAGTCAAGGTCAAACCCAACGCCAAGCAAGCCAAAATCATCACCCTGGAGGATGGTAGTTTACTTGTTCATCTCAAGTCTCCTCCGGTGGATGGCAAGGCCAATGCCGAATTGATTGCCCTGTTGGCCAAGGAATTTAAGGTGACCAAACCCGATATTGTTATCAAACAAGGAAACAACTCTCGCTTAAAGTTAGTAGAAATTAACGGTCTTTGACGGGTTCTAACTACTCCAAGGATCGATTACCGAGTTGATCTTGGGGCAAAAAAGCCCGATCGCCAGGAAGAAAGGCAACGGGTTCGGTTAATTCAAAGCGTCCTTGCTCAATCCATTGTTTTAATTTTTCTGCTACTTCTCTGGAGCGGGCAATGCTGGCCAAGGGAGCGACTCGAATGCTTTTACCTTCAATGGTCATCCGCCCTGTTTTAAGTTGAGCGTAGGAAACAAGTCCAAAGGTGGGTCGTACCCGGCGAGGAATCGAAAAATCCACCACCGGCGCCACCACTTCATTATCTTGTACCGCACAGTAGGTGATCGCCTGCTCATTGAGGACAGGAAATGGGATGCCAACCCCCAACATTAACGAGGTTCCATAATTTTTGAAATAACAGCCCCGAACCCAACGAGCATCCATTTGTTTGGCATCTCCGACCAACGCCAGCGTGGCGGCGGGGCCAATCGGGGTTTGGTTTGCCAGGCGTTTTTGTAAAGGAAAATGTTGAGTCCCTTCCCAGGCAATATAGCCGACCCCCCCGCCTAGAAAAATGCGAGTGCCAATACCAACGGTTTTCAGCTCAGGATCGTTGAATAATGGAGAAATTGCCCCCGGGTTGGAATACACCGCATTGCCTAACCTCGGTTGCAGGGGACCTAAATACGTATAAAGCAGGCGATCACCGCCATTGACCCCGACAATAAAATTTTGATAAAGATTGCGGGGATTGTAAAGATAAAACTGATTAATACTAGCCTTCGTAATCATCGTATCCAAAGCTGTGCGCGGATAACAGTCCGTTCCTTGCCCGATCGCCCGTAGAGAAATAGCCTTACCCGCAATCAAATCTTCAATAATATGACCGCCCCCCCGTTCATTGGGCGCATTCGCGCCCCTCATCTCGCTATCGCTAGAGTCCGTGCCACTCGGGTAATCTCCCATGGCTGTTACCCCTAAATACAGATCCACCGCCCCAAATCCCGCATAGGCCGGCACGCCATCCAACCAACATTGACGAATTTTAATGGGAGGGTCGGTATGCCCTAGGTTAATCATCGCGCCCGAGGACTCCATCGGCTCAAAGGTTCCTGTACAGACCACATCCACGTGCTCCGCAATTTTTTTAATTCCTAGGTCTTTTACCCGAGCCTTAACCTCTTCCACCGTCCACACCACTACTTTCTGGAGACGTATTTTTTCGTTGATTTCTGCAAGGGTACGCATGGGGGTAAAGTAAAAAATAATACGATAATAACGTGTACAGGGGAGCGTATGGTCACGATTATTGGGTATGCAAGAGTATCGAATAGAGAGCAAGGAGTGACTTCTCCCAGCGCTGATGCTAGGCATACAGCGCTGGCTTCTCAAAATCGCTTTTGAGAGTTTCGAGCTTCACAGCCAGTTGTCTAGACATTGCTTCCAATGCCCCCGACACCTCGGCTCCCCTCGCAATTTGAACACCCGATAGACCACGGGCGCATATCACTTGACCGCTGGCAACATCCCTCGGCTTGACCGACCCACACTCATGACACTCATGAATCCGCACGCTCAAATCCTTTTTGACCCTGGCTCCACAGTTAGGACTCAGCCATGGTCTATCCGGCGTACAGATTGAAACTTACCCAGAAATGCTGTCGGATAGCTGTGATGCTCTGGTTTTGGTGACGGAATGGCAGGAATTTCTATGTTTAGATTTCGCCAAAATGAGGAGTGTGATTCACCACAACGTAATCATCGACGGTCGCAACTTCCTCGACAAGGAAAAACTCCAGCATTGCGGCTTCCGCTATGTGGGAATTGGTCGAAACTAAACGAACACGGAGGGACTCGAATCCCCGACCCCCAGGACCGGAACCTGATGCTCTATCCAACTGATCTACGTGTCCACATACGCTCCTAACCATACCATGGCTGGGAACGTGTTTCAAAAGTCGGTCGTGCAAAGTTGAGAGACTAATCTTTTAGCCTCTCAACCTTACTAAACTAAAAGATGTTGGCACCATTGAAATCACCACGAACCTCAATGATTGAGTCACTAGACCCTGAAAAGACATGATCGCCATCATCAATAGCCAAGAAAGTTTTTGTCATTCCCAACCGCCGATCGTGGTATTGGAAAAAGGTCGCCCCTTGATTCACAAAGTAGGAATCGTAGAGTTCCAAGATGTTTTTGATGTCTTTTTCCCGGAGAGATGGCGTCAATAAAGCTTGGTTGCTATTCCAAGGAATAAAAACGCTTGAACCACCAGGGACATCGATGTTAAGAGAATTTGGATAATAATAACTAAGGGTTTCAACTTCAATCACATCTGGGGCCCTTAGGAGAGAGTCATTGAAGCGCTCTAGTGCAACAGTATCGTTACTCCAGTAGTCGCAGTTTACACCAATATATCTATCTGCACCGGCCCCGCCTACCAGGCGGTCAGATCCAGCACCTCCTTTAAGAACATCTCGACCCGTACCTCCGAGGAGGATATCGTCGCCGTCAAGGCCCTGGAGGAGATCATCACCGCCCAAGCCTTCGATCCGGTCTGCTAGCTCGGTGCCAAAGAGTGTATTGGCTCGGTTGGTTCCTTTGACCAGTGCCCCTAGATTGACGGTCACCGTAGCCGGTGCGCTAACAGCACCAAACCTGTCCTCTAGGGTGTAGCTAAAGGTTGCTGAATTAGGATAGCTCAACCCAGTCTTTGGAGTAAATAGAACGTTACCGTCACTGTCTAGCTCCACCGTAGCTGTGTCAGAACTAGATACCTCCATCTTTGAATCCCACACGTTTTCACCGTAATCATTCGACAATAGACTCCACTTCGAGATGGATGTCGTTGTGTTGGGAAGGAATGTTCCTCCTAGCGTGTCGTCATTGGCTATGGGGGGATCGTTTACATATCTTACCCAGACGACTTTGTCTCCACTGATTTGTGGTTCGGAATCGTTAACGTAATCCTCTTTCCCCTTAGGCTCACTCAGGTTAATTGTCTCTCCGCTACTGATGTTGTAGAGGTAAATGTCATTGTCCCCTGTGAAATCTCCGTGGTCATCGTAGCCCATCCAGACGACGTTGTTGCCCGAGATTTGGGGGGATTCGTCCCAGTAGTCATTATCGGTCAGTTGGGTAGTTGTGCCATTGTAGAAATAGATTTCATAGTCATAGCCGTCATAACCCCGCCAGACGACGTTGTTGCCCGAGATTCGGGGGGATTCGTCCGAGTAGTCGTTATCGGTCAGTTGGGTAGTTATGCCATTTGTGCCATTGTAGAAATAGATTTCATGGTCATTGCCGACATAACCCTGCCAAACGACGTTGTTGCCCGAGATTTGGGGGTCATAGTCCCAGTAGTCGTTATCGGTCAGTCGGGTAGTCTCACTGCCATTGTAGGAATAGATTTCATAGTCATAGCCGTCATGACCGGCCCAAACGACGTTGTTGCCCGAGATTTGGGGGTCATAGTCCCAGTAGTCGTTATCGGTCAGTCGGGTAGTCTCACTGCCATTGTAGGAATAGATTTCATAGTCAATGCCGTCATAAACCTGCCAGACGACGTTGTCGCCCGAAATTTTTGGGGATTCGTCCACGTAGTCGTTATCGGTCAGTCGGGTAGTCTCACTGCCATTGTAGAAATAGATTTCATTGTCATTGCCGTCATAAACCTGCCAGACGACATTATCGCCCGAAATTTGGGGGTTGTAGTTATTAAGGGTGTTATCACTAATGTTGATTAGTGGGTCGGTTAGGGCTTTGAGATCGTAAAGGAATATTTGAGCTGACATAATAAGCCTCCCTTGCCAATAATTGGCTCCAGGTTCCTAGCAGTCTCTCAGGCTTAAACTTTTGTGTAATCAACGCTGGGCGTTGTTTGCGGATAGCGCTTTGGGGAACTGTCTGCTCACAAACTTAAAGGTGACAGACTACTAGTTTTTTTGAAAATGAGCTTTAATGTGTATGCTTGTGCTCTCACTTCTACTCTTATCTTATTGCCCCCCCAGCCTACTCTCAATCCCATTTGCGAACCACCGATGGCAAAACCCTTCGTTTTTGTTACAAAACTGGACAGTGGGAAGTTCTCGGTGGACTAGCGGGATGAAGAGAAGGAAAACGGACATGCCGTGACCGAAGCGGCCCAAGATGTCCGAAACTGGCTGATATAAATCACTTCAGCCAGGACTATTATGGAGCTCTA
>JBGSZT010000037.1:0-10131 GCA_041750255.1 Synechocystis sp. | reverse complement strand
GTTCATACATGCTCTGGCGGAATTGGCTCAACTGCTCGAAAATCATAGGGTCAATGTGCATTACTTTTTCATTGACTTTACGGCAGTTAGTGCCTTGCACGGACTGCCGTTTTCTACCCGGTTAGTCCAAACTCCAGTAATGACGTTGCTAGGATTATTTGGCGTTAAACTCTTTTTGATAAAAAATTCTATGGTGGGAGTCTACAGGTAATTCAAACGGAAAAAAAGGGTGAGTCAAGACTCACCCCTAATATTTTTATTTTTGCATATCAGACTGCGTAAATTATTCGACCCCTTCGATACGGTCTTCCACTTCTTGGTAAAGCTCCTGGAGACGGTCTAGGTTGTCCTGGGAAGTTTCCCAATAGCCCCGGCCATTCACCTCTAGGAGAGTCCCTACCATCTTGCGGAAGGAGTTGGGATTGAGGTTCATTAACCGCTGACTCATTTCTGGGTCTTGAATAAAAGTGGTATTGGCATCCTCATAGACCCAGTTGTCCACAGCTCCAGCAGTGGCACTCCAGCCCATGGTGTTAACTAGACGTTTGGATAATTCCCGCACGCCCTCATAGCCGTGGGAAAGCATGCCTTCATACCATTTGGGATTGAGTAATTTAGTCCGAGCATCCAGTCGCACGGTTTCCGATAGGGTACGAACCTGGGCGTTAGCCGTTGTTGTGTCGGCAATGTAGGCGGCCGGTGTTTTCCCATCCTCCCGCAGGGTAGAGACGAGCTTAGTCGGGTCGGAATCGAAGTAATGGGATACGTCCGTCAGGCTGATTTCCGACGAATCTAGGTTTTGGAAGGTGGCATCTGCGGTTTTCAGGGCTCGCTCAAACAGGGTTCGGCTTTCGGCCATGGTGCCAGGATTATCGGAATCGAAGGCGAAGGATTTGCGTTTGAGGTACATTTCCTGAAGTTCGGCTTCTTCTTCCCAACTGCTATTTTCTACGGCTAAGTTGACGTTAGACGAATAGGAACCCGAGGCATTGGAGAAAATGCGGGTGGCGGCTTGCCTGATATTAACGCCCATTTCAGCGGCTTGCTCTAGGGCGTGTTTCCGCACAAAGTTCATTTCCAGAGGTTCATCCGCTTCGGCGGCCATTTTCACCGCTTGATCCAATAAATTCATTTGGTTAATGAACAGGTCGCGGAAGACTCCCGAACAATTGACCACCACATCAATGCGCGGACGGCCCAATTCTTCCAAGGAAAGAAGCTCTAATTTATTGACTCGTCCCAGGGCATCGGGCACGGGTTTGACCCCCACCATCCACATGATTTGGGCCAAGGATTCACCGTAGGTTTTGATGTTGTCGGTTCCCCACAGAACACAGGCGATGGTTTCGGGGTAATGACCGTTATTATCTAGTTTTTGCCGCTCCAACAGGCGATCGACCACAATTTTGGCCGATTGCACCGCCGCTAGGGTCGGGATCGACTGGGGATCGAGGGCGTGGATATTTTTGCCGGTGGGCAAGACGTTGGGGTTACGAATGGGATCACCGCCGGGGCCTGGGATTAGGTATTCTCCCTCTAAAGCCTTGAGCAGTCCGCCCAGTTCGTTATCGGCACAGACCTGCTCTAGACAGAATTCCAGGTATTCAAACAAGGGTTTGAGTTTGTCTTGATTCACATTGGTATAACCGGCTTCGTGCAGAGATTGAACCCAGGGTGCTTTTTTGCCGATATTAAAGAAATTAAGCTTAGAAACAAAGGAAACTCGTCCTTCTGCATTGATTTGTTCATGGACTAGGGCGCTGACGGCGGCACGGGTGGCCAGGGTGATTTCCTGGAGCAGTTCAACATCGGCTAAGATCCCTCGGTCACTACTGCGGTAGATGTCATCCATGCGGCGGCCAATGCTTTCGGCAATGATGCTGGGGAGTCCGGTAATTCCCTCTTCTTCCCGATCCAGGCTAGCAATATTAACTAAGGTGGCGATCGCCTCTTCGGCGGTGGGTGGTTTACCGACGACGTGGAGACCACAGGGCAGGAGGCGAGACTCAATTTCCATCAATTTGCCGTAGACGGAGCCAACGATGGTATCGCGTTCTTCGCCGCTGAGTTCTTTGGCATCACAATCCGGGAGGTTAATGTCCTGCTCCAGATTACAGAGGCGAGCTTTGTCCATGATCGTATTGACAATGGGCACCCCCCGACCGGAGTCCTTGAGGGTTTGGTAGGAGCCGATCAATTCGCTCAGTTCTTGAAGACCCTTATACAAGCCCGCATTTTCCGCCGGAGGGGTTAGATAGGAAATGGTGGTGGCGTAACTGCGACGCTTGGCGATCGTGGCTTCGGAGGGATTATTGGCGGCGTAGTAGTAGAGGTTGGGGATATTGCCGATCAAGTTATCGGGATAGCAATCTCCAGACATGCCCATTTGCTTACCAGGCATAAATTCTAGGGAGCCGTGGGTGCCAAAATGCAAGACCGCATCCGCCCCCCAAATGTGATTTAAGTAGGTGTAATAAGCGGCAAAACCATGGTGAGGACTGGCAGAGCGCGAGAAGAGTAACCGCATCGGGTCGCCTTCGTAGCCAAAGGTGGGTTGGACCCCGATAAAGACATTGCCAAATTCCTTGCCATAGATGAGCAAATTTTGTCCATCACTATTGAGATGTCCGGGCGGTTTACCCCAGTTTTCTTCGAGGCGCACCGAGTAGGGGGTGAGTCTTTCGTACTGCTCCACCGGCATACGGTAGGCCACATTTAATTCTGGGCTTTGGTATTGGGCCTGGGCATCGTGGATCACCGCTTCCATGAGTTCCTTGGCGGAGGCAGGCAAATCTTTTACCTCGTAACCATTGCCCTGGAGACTCTTCATGACTTCAAAAATAGAGCCAAAAACATCCAGATAAGCAGCGGTGCCGACATTGCCTTTATCCGGCGGAAAGCTAAAGACAGTAATGGCTAATTTTTTGTCCAGTTTCGGCTTTTTACGGAGGGAGGCCCATTTCAGCGCCCGTTGGGCGATCGCCTCTAATCGGTCTTGGAGGGCGATCGCCCGGCCCGTTGCTGCATCTCGACCCGAGAGAATAATCGGTTCAATCGCACCATCTAATTCAGGGATGGCAATTTGCAACGCCACTTGAATCGGGTGTAAACCGAGGTCGCTGGCTTCCCATTCCTCCGTGGTTTGGAAGACCAAGGGCAGAGCACACATGTAAGGACGGTTCAGACGCTTAAGAGCATCCACCGCCTTGGGATGGTCTTGGCGAGCGGGGCCTCCCACGAGGGCAAAGCCCGTTAGGGAAACCATCGCATCCACAATGGGAAGCGCTTCGATGCCCTGGACTGATTTATCCCAAAAATATTCATTGACGGGTTTAGAAAAATCCAACCCACCGGCAAAGACAGGAATTACCCGTGCTCCCATGGCTTCGAGTTCTTGCACCATACCAACGTAGTGGGCATTATCCCCTGTGACTAAGTGGGTGCGTTGCAGAATCAGACCAATACAGGGAGCGAGGGGGTCCTTTAAGTCTGCCGAGATATCGGGGCGGTCATTGTACCAAGTAAAATAGGATTTTACATCCTCAAACATCGACAGGGAGAGGGGATGCCAGATGCCCATATCGGGGTACACCACCGGGTCATCGTAGTTAATAGCCTTGCCCAGCCCCAACTCAGGAAAAACGTATTTATCCGTTAGCATCAAGAGAAAATTCTCGAGGTTTTCGGCGGAGCCACCCAGCCAATACTGAAAACTCAGCATGAAATTGCGGGCATCCTGGGCTTTTTCCACCGGCAAATATTTTAAAACCTGGGGCAGGGTTCTCAGGAGTTTCAGCATCGCATCCTGGAAGCCCGCACCGCTATTTTCCTTGCGTTTCCGCATAAATTGGGCAATCGCACTTTTGGATTGACCCAACTGCGCCATGGAAAACGTCCCCATTTTGTTGAGGCGCATCACCTGGGGCATCGAGGGAAAGACCAGAGCCGCATCTAGGCGATCGCGGTGGGGCGCAACCGCTTCAACCACTTTATCCGCCAGGTCTTCAATAAAAATAAGAGAGGCAATGAATAGATTCGCCTCGGCAATATCCCGCTTAAAATCTTCAAAGTTCTGAGGATCGCGTAATTCTTCGATCAAGTAGCCACTGACCTGGATGGCAAGCTGGGGATTGGTTCGGTTAATATTCTTGACCGCCGTCGATAGAGAACCCTGGTACTGAGACTCCAACACCACATAGACCACCTTCAGTAGGGAACGCCCATTAATATCCTCTGGAACGATGCGGCGAATGGTGGACTTGACGTGAGTGAACATAGATTTCCCGTTCTCCTAGTGAATGATTAAACATGGCGCTCATAGGTCTTTTTAGCAGAAAAACCCTACCGAGATAGGTATTTGAGCGTTTTCTGACACAATTTGTTAACAAAAACGAAACACTTTGTTACAAAAATTGAAGTGATCGCTGAGTAATTACTTCTAAAAATATTTACATAAATTTATGTTTTGGTCTAGCTCTGGTGATTTTGCCCAGCGGTCAATTACTAATTCATCGAATCTGAGCCTGTCATGTTACAGAATTTGAAGTTATGCATTTTTTTAGTTAAGTAAACTCGGCCCTAGGGTAAACTAGCCGTTATTCCTGACTTTATTCCGCTTTAAGAGAACACTTCGGTTAAGGAGCCGATCATCAATGTCACATAGTGTAAAAATCTACGATACCTGCATCGGTTGTACCCAATGCGTCCGGGCTTGTCCCGTCGACGTTCTGGAGATGGTTCCTTGGGATGGTTGTAAAGCCGCTCAAATCGCCTCTTCTCCCCGGACAGAAGACTGTGTTGGCTGTAAGCGTTGCGAAACGGCTTGCCCTACGGATTTCTTAAGCATTCGCGTTTACCTTGGCGCCGAAACGACCCGTAGTATGGGTCTTGCTTACTAATCAAGTCCTGGGATTTGGTCTGTCAATATCAACCCTTTGATAGCTCAAATTTAATCCGAAACAGGAGGCTATTTTAGTCTCCTATTTCTCATTGGCCTAGTCTTACTTTTTTAGAGTATTATCAAGGTTGACCTAATTTGAGTTTCAACCCGATGCAAAAACGCGCCAATATTGATTCATCTCAAGTAATGTATCGTGCAGAAGAACTCTTGGCGGCCGCCTCTAATCGCTACCAGATTACGGTACAAGTCGCTAGTCGAGCCAAACGCAATCGTTATGAAGAAATGGATATTGTCGATGACCCGATGATGAAGCCGGTTATTCGTGCCATTCTGGAAATGTCCGATGAATTGACTCAGCCTGAGATTATCGGCGACTAAATTAAGCAATAGCCTTATGCGGTTTGATGCTCACAACACATTTTGGTCTTGGTTCTGCGTGGGTCTGGTTTTAACTCTTACCTGGTTTCCGACCGTGATCAATGCCCAGGAGAAACCGCCCAGCGGATTGAATCTCACGGTCGAGGGGGTTGCCCAGCAGGTCTATGGGGCTTTCCCTGAAATTCCGCTAGAAAATCAATATAAAAGATTGGATACGGGCGCCCTTGACCCGGAGCATACCCTGATCAGTCGTGTGATTCGCTATCACCGCGATGTGGAAAAGCGAGCCACTCGCTATCGTTTTGACTGGAAAATCACCCTGGCTGATTATCTGGGAGTGAACCAAGATATGAAAGCGGATCGTTATCCGGGGCATTCTACCCTCACCAGTAATCCTTTGGATAAAGACGTTGAGGCAATCCGCGCTCTCAATCGTAAACAACGTCAGGCATTGGTTGATTTTTTGGCACAAATTTACCGTCCGGCGGTGGAACCGACTAAGGTCAAGATACCTTCCAAAGCGGTTCCCTCTGCCCCCACGGTGCAGGATCCCAACAAACCAGTCCTATCTAAACCGGGTGATGCCCAATTATTAATGCCCTAAGTATGAGTAATCGAGTGGTAAAAGAGGGGGACGGCTGGCGTGTGGGCTTTGATGGGTCTGCTCCTTGTTATGTGGGATTAGTAGCGGGCTCCGATTGGGCTATGGAGTTGACAGCGGCGGAATTTCAAGACCTTGTCCGTTTAGTCACCCAGTTGCAGGAGACCATGCAGGCGATCGCCACTGAGTTGATGCCAGAGGAAAAAATTAATTGTGAAACTGACAGTGATTTACTCTGGCTAGAGGCCGATGGATTTCCCCATCGCTACAGCTTGAGGCTGATTCTCAATCAAGGACGACGCTGTGAAGGCTGTTGGCCAGAAGCGGTGGTTCCCTTTGTACTCGCGGCGTTTAATAGTTTATCTGTATTTTAAACCAGGGTCAGAAGGCTGGCAAAGAGGGCCTTGCCGTCGGTGTGGCCCAGGTCAGGGTCAGCGGCTCGTTCTGGGTGGGGCATCATGCCCAAGACATTTCCCTGGGGATTGGTAATCCCGGCAATGTGATGCAAAGAACCATTGGGATTGGCCCTGTCATTGAGATTGCCGCCCTCATCACTGTAACGAAAGAGAATTTGTCCCTTATCTTCGAGGCGTTTTAGGGTATCGCCATCGGCGTGGTAGCGACCTTCCCCGTGGGCAATGGGCAGGCGGATCACCTGCTGGGGGTGATATCCATGGCTCCAGGGCTCCAGGGACCTCTCCACTCGCAGGTAAACTTGGTCACAAATAAAATGAAGGTCTCGATTTCGCACCAGGGCTCCGGGCAATAGCCCCATTTCCGTTAAGACTTGAAAGCCATTGCAGATCCCCAACACATAGCCGCCCCGTTGGGCATGGTCAATGATCGCCGGCATGATGGCAGAAAAACGGGCGATCGCCCCACAGCGGAGATAATCGCCGTAGCTAAAGCCTCCGGGCAGAACCACCACATCTACATCTTCTAAGCTTGTTTCTTGATGCCAGATATAACGGCTGGGTTGATGGAGGAGACCGTGGGTAACCAGATGAATATCTCGGTCGCAATTGGATCCGGGGAAAACAACTATGCCAAACTTCATCAAATTCTTAACCTACAGGAGTGCAAGATCAAAACGATAATTCTCAATAACCGTGTTCGCCAAGAGTTGGTCACAGATCCGGTCGAGGGTCTGGCGAGCCGTGCCTTCATCGGGAGCCGGTAGAGTTAGCTCAATGTATTTACCAATTCTGACCTGGTCCACCTCGCCGTACCCCAAATGTTGCAATCCAGACTGCACCGCCGCCCCGGCGGGATCGAGTACAGAGGGACGTAGGGTGACGTAAATGCGACAATGATATTTTTGATTCATGGGGCTGAATACAAGAGGAAGCCACTGTCTATCCTCCCCTAGAAGACAGAAAACTGCAAGATTAATATTAGCCTTACCAAACATCAATGGGAATTTGTGGCCGGACTTTAATCCGGATCAAAACGCCGGTCAAATTATCATGGCCATTGTATTCATTGGCAAATTCCATTAATTTTCGCAATCCTCGGTCCAGATCTTGGCTCGAACTAATCAGGGGCAAGAGAATTTTCTCCCAGTGTTCTTCTAAAAAGTCATTGTCGGAAATACCATCGGAGCACAGAAAAATCAAGCTATCTTCTTCAATATCCAGTAAACCAATGTCCGGTTGAATGTAGTTGTGGTCGTGGGGCCCGAGGGCTTGGGTGAGTTGGTAGGCATAGGGGCGAGCGTAGGCAATGCTCGGGTCTAGTCCATTTTGGATCGCCTGTTGCCCGACTTCGTGGTCGATGGTTAATTGTTGCAATCCTCCCTTGCGCGTGACTCGATAAATTCGACTATCTCCTACATGGGCGATCGCCAATTTATTGTCTTGGAGTAAAACCATCACCATCGTGGTGCCCATGCGCCCACTGCCGGAACTAGCATTGGATTGATTGATTTCATAGATGGCTTGGTTGGCGAGGGTAATGGCTTCACTAATTTGGGTCGTCGTGGGAAAGCGGTCTTGCCAGGATGTCTTAAAAAAGGTTTGCAGGGTCTTCACCGCCAACTCACTGGCCACTTCTCCGGCGGCATGGCCTCCCATACCATCACAGACAACATAAACGCCTCGGGCACGAATGGCCTTGCCGTGATTATTGCGTTGGATTTCAAACTGGGTGTCAACGCCAAAATAATCTTCATTGTGGTTGCGTTTGGTTCCCCGGTCGGTGTAGCCCGCGTCATTGAGACTAATTAACTGCATCGGCAGTACAGCAGTCGGCAATTCATCCCCATCGTCGGACAGGTCAAAATTTGTATCAGGAGCAGTATTAAAAGCATCTACGTCCAATTGCGCCAGGTCTTCGCCGATGGTTTCAAAATCCGGGGACAGCTCCTGCAAGGTTTCTGAGTCTAAATGCTCTACAAATTTTGCAATCTCCAGCATACCTGACTCTAGAGAATCGAGATTTGAGTCTAAAAGGCGATCAAGAATTTCTCCTAAGCCAGCGGGAAGCTCCTGGGGGGGAGCGGTGAAGCGTTCCTTGAGCTGTTGCACAAATTCAGTCTGACTAACCGGTGGGTCTAGATCGGGGTAAAGCCGAACCAAGGCTAGGTTTTGATCCTCATCAATGCAAATATTTTTGGCCGTTGTCAGACTCTGCCCCAGATGCACCCGGGACAGGGTTTGCCAGAGCAAGAGGTTTTGATTAATCCAAAAAATCAACTGTAGAACCGGTAAAGCTTCCTCTTCTAGGGCCGCTTCTAGGGGAACTAAGGCTTGGCGATCGCCGAGGAGGATAAATTCCGAAGACCCTTCACACCAGGCATCATAGACTTCTGGAATCTTTGAGCCCAGGCTTTCTAACTGCAAATAGGCGATCGCCAAAGAGGGCAACCCCAAATTTTGCCAGGCGGGGTCATCGAGAATATCTGAAACCTCTCGAGTCGGCAGTCCTGTCATCAAGTCGGAGGCCTGGGAGAGCAAAACCTTGAGGATAGACGGCTGTAGGGGCTGACAGTCCACCACCTTAATCATCAGTGTGGATGGATCCTGGACTGCCTTGGAGGAAATAGCGGATGTCTCACTTGCTTGAAAAAGCTTGTAGCGTTGTCCCACATCAATGTGACCGTCATAGAGTTCCAATTTTTCCAGCGTGATTTCCTCTCCTAGCTGGGAATCTTGGATCAACACGGTTAAAATTTTTCCGGTCACGGTTCCACACTCCAAACAAAAGGGGTCACTCAATAAAACCGTTGCGCCGCACTCAGGACACGGGCGATTGATGAGAGAGATGCCACATTTTTGACAAAAATGATTGCGATTCGGGTTTTCTGAATGGCATTGGGAACAGATCAACATAGATTACGCCAGAAAGACACTAGGGACAAAATTTTAGACCGTTGAATTCTTAATCTTAGTCCTATTCCTGTTGATGATACCCGTAAATATTCTGATTATATTGTCAGGGTTGAAATAATTATTGCACCGCAATCAAGTGTTTTTGTCCTAAAGAAGAAATGTAAGGGACTGGCAACAAGAGTAGTCTTATTGAGAAAGTGGGGTGTGTGTGATGAGTATAATGGAAAAATGATGGAATACGTCCATGAAACCATTGACGAAATAATCAAAGCTCCCGACTTTGACCCGAATGAGCAAGGAGCTAAATTTTGGTATGAAGCGTATCGAGAGCAACGCCAATGTCAGGAAGAAATGGAAAAAAGGTTAACAAAGCTCCAGGGGGAATTAGAGGAACTAAAGGAAAAACTGCAAAAGCTGGGAAATCAAAGCAGTGAAACGAGTTCCCAACCACCATCATCCGATAAATTCAAAAAAAGAGTAAGCCAAAAGAGTTCAAGGCAGCAATTCCAGACTTAGAATGTAACAAAGAATACAGAAAAGAGAGTGGTGTCGCTGGTCAAGTTCGGAAGAAAGCCAAGAAGAAGTAAAGTTTCCGCTTGCTTATGGAATTTACACCCCTCAGTTTCGATGTATTGTTGGAATATTGCCGGCAAGCAATAGCAAGCATTGAGGATCCGCGACGACCGAGTAACGGCACGCTTTATACCTTAAAGATGTGATAATCGGGGCTTTTAGATGTTTTTTCATGCAAAGTGAGTCCTTTTTGGAGCATCAGCGTCAACTCAATAGCCGCTGTGGTCGAGATCATGCCCAAACCCTATTTGAGCTAGAGGGAATTCCGACAGTAGAGCAGATGCGTAACCTGTTGGATAAGATAGCCGCCCGGTGAGACTGTAAAGTAGTTTGTGTCAAAGGAAAAAAGA
>JBGSZT010000036.1:0-6939 GCA_041750255.1 Synechocystis sp. | reverse complement strand
AAGTCCCCCTGGACTGGAGGACTCTGCTAAATAAAGGACATAAGGCCCTTGGTTGGATAGAGGGGGATGGATTACATCATGCCCATGCCGCCCATGCCGCCCATGCCGCCCATGCCGCCCATGCCGCCCATGCCACCCATGCCACCCATGTCGGGCATAGCCGCACCGGCCGGTTCAGGTTTTTCGACAACGAGAGCTTCGGTGGTTAAGACCATACCGGCGATGGAGGCAGCATTTTGCAAGGCAGAGCGCACCACTTTAGCGGGGTCGATGATACCAGCACTGATCATGTCTTCGATTTCACCGGAAATAACGTTGTAACCGTGGTTTCCGCTACTTTCTTTGACTCTTTCAACAATGACAGATCCTTCCACACCGGCATTGTGGGCCAACTGGAAGAGAGGGGCTTCGAGGGCCTTGGCGATGATATCCGCCGCTACTTTCTCCTCATCGTTAGCAAGGGTCGCTTTGAAGTCTGCAACTTTGGCGGCCAGACGGATTAGGGTTGTGCCACCACCCGGAACGATGCCTTCTTCCACCGCCGCTTTGGTAGCGTTAAGGGCATCTTCAATGCGGAGTTTACGGTCTTTGAGTTCGGTTTCAGTGGCGGCTCCCACTTTAATAACCGCGACACCCCCGGCTAATTTGGCGATGCGTTCTTGCAGTTTTTCGCGGTCGTAGTCGGAGTCGGTTTCGGCTAATTGTTTTTTGAGTTGAGCCAGACGTTTTTGCACGGCGTTGGAGGCACGTTTGTCGGCACCAGCCACAATGATGGTGTTGTCTTTTTCGAGGGTGACTTTCACGGCTTGGCCGAGTTGGTCGAGGGCAACGGTATCCAGGCTGAGGCCCACTTCTTCGGAAATGAGGCTACCGCCGGTGATGATGGCAATATCTTCTAAAACTGCTTTACGGCGATCGCCAAAGGCAGGCGCTTTGATGGCGGCAACACTCAAGACACCCCGGGCTTTATTGACGACCAAGGTGGCGAGGGCTTCTCCATCCACATCTTCGGCAATGATCAACAGGGGACGACCGGCCCGGGCCACATTTTCGAGTACGGGAACGAGGTCGGCAATGGCGCTGATTTTTTTGTCGGTAATCAGAATCAAAGGATTGTCAAATTCAACAAGCTGACGCTCGGTATTGGTGATGAAGTAGGGAGAAATATAACCCCGGTCAATCTGCATTCCTTCTACCACTTCTAATTCGGTGGTGAGGGATTTAGATTCTTCAACGGTGATGACACCATCTTTGGTTACTTTATCCATGGCCGAGGCAATCATGCGACCGACTTCTGCATCGTTGCCGGAGGACACCGTAGCGACCTGGGCAATGGCATCCCCTTCGACGGGTTTGGCGATCGCCGCAATTTCTTTAACCAGGAATGCTGTTACTTTTTCGATGCCACGACGTAGGGAAACCGGATTAGCACCCGCGGTCACGTTGCGGAGTCCTTCGTGGACAAGGGCTTGGGCGAGGATGGTGGCGGTGGTGGTGCCATCGCCCGCGATTTCTTTGGTTTTAGAGGCAACTTCTTGAATCAGACGAGCCCCGGTGTTTTGTTGGGGGTCAGATAATTCAATTTCCTTGGCAACGGTAATGCCATCATTGACGATCTGAGGTGCGCCGTACTGCTTTTCCAGTAATACGTTACGACCCTTGGGGCCGAGGGTAATTCTGACGGCATCCGCCAGAGCATTAATCCCACTTTCCAGGGCCCGGCGGGACTCGTCTTTAAACGAAATAATTTTTGCCATAGTTTTATTCTTTGTACAATTACAATCTAGAGTTTGACTCCTATAGCACTTTAGCAGTCTTGGCAGGTGAGTGCTAAGTCTTCCTAGGTTCGGTTTTCCAGCCCTGCACCGACGGAAAGACAGAAAAATCCCCCCATGCTTGGCTGAAGGGATTTTCTAGGGCAATGATTTGGCCAAACTAGTGGGGCCTAGGCGGTGATCGCCGCAACTTCCTGGTAGGGAACAAAGGTTTTTTTACTAGCACCACAGATGGGACAGACCCAATCGGCGGGAATATCCTCAAAGGCAGTCCCCGGGGCAATGCCAGAATCCGGGTCACCCAGGGTGGGGTCGTAGATCATCGAACATTGACGACAAATCCACTTATTGGTGGTCACCTTGGCCGGGGGAGCAATGCCGTCGAGGGCATGGAGAGCTTCGGTGTATTGATTAGCGTGGTGCTGTTCAATGGGTGTCAACAAACCAAAGTTTTTGGCGGCGCTGTGAAAAATTTGGGCGTGCTCTTGGGATTCCACCGCTTGTTCTGCAAATTCGGCACTGGCGTTGCTGTCTTTATCCGCCAAGGCTTGGGCCGCAAATTCAGGATACATGGTGGTGTATTCGTAGGTTTCGCCTTCGATCGCCAAGGCTAGGCAACGGGCCGCAATTTTTTGTTTTTCTTCTTCCGAAAGGGCACTAACATCGCTGATAGCCAGTTCGGGGTGGAGCAGACGAAAATGGGCAAAGGCGTGTTCGGTTTCTTGGTTAGCCGTTTCCTTGAAGAGTTTAGACAGGTCGTTCATACCCAGTTTACGGGTGACTTCGGCAAAAAAGAGATATTTGCGATTGGCCATGGATTCCCCGGCAAAGGCGGCTTCGGTATTTTTGAGGGTGTTCGATTGATGCGGTTCCATAGGAAGCTTTGGGGGTGATAGGAATTGCTGGTATCTAGCTTCAAGGGGTTGTTGAAGTTTGTCAACTCAAGGCGGCGATCGATATCTTAGCCGCGATTTGTTGGGCGATCGCCGTCAAGGCTTGAGCCGAGGCGGACTCGGGATGGGCAATGACAATGGGAATGCCCTGGTCTCCCCCTTCGCGCAGGGCAATTTCTAGGGGTACACAGCCCAGGAGAGGAATTTGCAGTTCGTTGGCTGTTTTTTCGCCACCGCCGGAGCCAAACAGGTCATAGCGGCGATCAGGTTGGTCAGGTGGGATAAAATAACTCATATTTTCGACAATGCCCAAGACCTTAACGCCCATTTGCTGAAACATTTTTAGACCCCGGCGGGCATCCAACAGAGAGACGGTTTGGGGCGTGGTGACAATGACCGCACCGGCCATGGGGACAGATTGGGTCAGGGTTAGCTGGGCATCGCCGGTGCCGGGGGGCATATCCACCACCAAATAATCCAACTCCCCCCAATTCACCTGATACAAAAACTGACGAATAATGCCGTTGAGCATCGGGCCACGCCAAACAACGGGTTGATCCGGGTCGATCAAAAAACCCATGGATACCATTTTGACGCCGTAGTTGAAGGCGGGCTCCAACACATCACCTTGGGCTGTCGTTTCTACCTTAATCGCCGCCGCCGTCAAGCCCAACATGGTCGGCGCATTGGGACCGTAGATATCCGCATCCAAAAGCCCCACCTTGGCCCCGGATTGGGCGAGGGCCACCGCCACATTTACCGCCACCGTACTTTTGCCCACGCCTCCCTTGCCACTGGAAATTGCTACAATATTTTTGACCTGATTCACCGACTGGCGGTCCGGTAATGACTTTTGTTGAGGCGTTTCGGCGGTGACATCTACCTTGACCGTTTCGACACCGGGCAATCCCAGTAGGGCTTTTTTGCAATCTTCAACGATAAATTCCCGCAAAGGACAGGCAGGCGTGGTCAGAACCAGGGTAAAGCTCACCGTCCCCCCCTTGATCTGCACATTGCGGATCATATTCAGTTCCACCAGGCTTTTTTGCAACTCTGGATCTTGGACTGGTCGTAAAATATCGAGGATGACGTCGGGAGTAATCATAAGTACTGTGTGGGTTTATCCAGGTAATGGCGCATCTAGATCTTAGTAGCTTTTGGCTTTCCGCCAAAGGAAGACAGGGCAAATGTGGCCCTGGATTCTAGCTCTGGTCGATCGCCGCCAGGATTTCCTGGGATTGCTGACACAATTGGGCGTGACGAGCATGGTTGCTAGCCAAAATGCCTCCCCACTGGCAAACATCACCCCGGTTATAGCGGAGGGGCTCGCCATTGAAGTGGCTGAATTGCCCCCCGGCTTCGGTCAAAATCAATTCCGGTGCGGCAAAGTCCCAATCTTTGGCGGCGGATTTACCGGAAAGTGAAATATAAACATCGGCTTTTTGTTCGAGAATGGCGACGATTTTACCGCCGACACTGCCGACATAATGGCGATCGCCAAAGGGTAAGCGTTCAATCAGGTCTTGAAAACGGCGATCGCGGTGGGTACGACTCACGACGAGGGTCAAATCCTGGTCTTTTTTATCCGAGGCAACGGTAATGGGCGTGACTTCGCCGGAGGAGCTTTCTCGATAACAGCCCTGGTCTTTGATGGCAAAATAAAGTGTCTTGGCTTCGGGAATGCCAACGATCGCTACTAAGGGACGCTGACGATAGGTCAAGGCAATGTGCAGAGCATACTCCCCGGTGCGGTCAATAAAATCCCGAGTGCCATCGAGGGGATCAATGATCCAGACCCAATCCTGGGGGAATGGCTCACTGCCCTGGTGAGTTTCTTCGCTGAGATAGCCAAAGTGGTCTGTTCCCAAGGCGGCGGTCAAATTTTCCAGAATATAATGATTGGCCGCGAGGTCGGCACTGGTGACGGGGCCGTCTTTTTTATCGGTAATATTTAAATCCATCTGGTCTTGGTAATGGGCATGGAGAATTGCCATGGCTCCCCATCCCACCCGGCGGGCGGTGTCATTCAGGGCCGAAAGGTCAAAATTGGGATGATTCACAGGGTTTTTCAGAAGAAGGAGGACAGCCAAAGGCGTGGAGGGGTGTATAGGTCTGCTCACGCGCTCCGAACCAATCATAGCGGCGATCGCGCAGGGTTTCATAGCCTCTATCCCCCAAGGATTTTGCCCCTGGTATAGCCCGATAGGCTTGAATGAGCAGATCTCCCAAGGGCAATAAACGGGCGATTTCCTCCGCGGCATTGCTCCCCTGCCAGCGTTGCCCGGGCTGATCGACGTTAATCAAAATCATACCCAGCTCACAATCCGCTGGACTGATGCTAAAGTACTGCAGAGTTTTTTCGTCCTGCATGGGGCAATATTTGAACTGTTTACCCTGGTCAAAGCCTTCAAGCAATTGGGCAAAGGTGACGCAAAAATTGCATTTGCCGTCATAGATAACGATGTAGCTCATGGAAAAAAAATTGCCTAAGTCCTAAAAGTGCCTTACATTATCTTGGAGATAACTTCAAGCATTGCATTTTATTTAATTTTAAATGCGGGAAAAAATTTTACGATGAAACGATCGCCATTTTTGTCACTCAAGCCACGGCTCAGCCGACTCAGTCAGTATGGTCTGTGGGTTATTCCCCTGGCATCAATGACCACCGTTCCCCTGGCGTTGAAATATTGGCCCTTCTCCGCCACCATTCCCCAGGTGCAGGCTACGCCGAATACGCTATCCTTACCCCCCTTGAGTCAACTGTCTACCCCGCCGCAAACCACGGCAGGACTCCAAGCCCCCCTTCCCCTGAGTAAGCCCAGAGCCAAAACTGAGTCCCCAGCTCCCAAGCCGTTGCCAGCCACCGCAAAAGCCCCTGCCCCTTTGCCGCCCCTGCCCAAGACGCAGGAAAGCGTCCCTGCGGATCCCGCTCCGTTAGCTCCCCCGGCGGGCTACGTTCCGCCCCCCCTAGAAATTCGAGTCGGTATTGCGCGGGAAGCATCGAGTTTGACCCTAACCACCGCCCAGCCAACGGTGGTACAAGACCGCAACGGCACGGGGCTAAGCACCCTGGCCGCCAATCAAACCGTCACGATTCAGCCCAATGGCGCTAATTTACAAGTGGGAGACCTAGCCAGCCCTGGCGTTGTTTGGTTAACGCCCTCCGCCAATGGCTACATCGCCGTGGGAGACCGCTGGTATCGCGGCCGAATTTTGCTGGTTTCCAAGGGAAATAGCCTGATTGCGGTCAATTATGTAGACCTTGAACATTACCTCACCAGTGTCGTTGGTAGTGAAATGCACGCCACCGCCCCGGCTGAAGCTCTCAAAGCCCAGGCGATCGCCGCTCGTTCCTACGCCCTCGTTCACATGATCCGTCCCGCCAGTGACTGGTACGATTTAGGGGATAATCAACGCTGGCAAGTCTATAAAGGACTGAAAAGTGAGTATAATACCTCCCAACAGGCCGTAATGGCCACCGCTGGACAAGTGTTGAGCCACCAAGGAGGCGTGGTGGAATCCCTTTATGCTTCTACCGATGCCATTGTCGCCTCTGCCCATAAGGGTCGGGGCATGAGTCAACTAGGAGCCTACGACTTGGCCAATCAGGGCTACAACTATCAACAAATTTTGAATCGTTATTATCCTGGGGTCAGCCTCGCTCGGGTGATTCTCAAACAGTAGAGAAGGGAGAGCTTTCAGAAATCACTTATCATGGTTGACATTTCTATTTGAGAGTATTTCAGGTTTTAGCAGGAGAGGGTTTCCAAAGAGGTCTGCTGTCTTGTATTTCGGGCAACCACTCGTTTTGGAGATGCCGAAAGATGAAGGGAACGAGTTGCCCATAAGAAGGGTCTTGCTAACCAAACTGGGCCAAGAACTTGTGTCCGTTTGCAAAGCGCCGGAGGTAGATGGGTTCCTTGATTACGTTAAGGAGTAATGGAAGCAGTTTCTCCCTAAACCCAAAGAAAGCGAACAAGGCGCTGGAGGCAACGGCTAACGCCGCCCCTCAGCTTGAGCGTTAGCCTGCTTAATTTCTCAGCGAGGACGATTCTTGAAGATTATCTATTAGCGTGCAGGGTCTAGTTGCTCTCGCTCTACTCGCTAGCTTATAGTTACAGTGTAGGTACTAAACTGGAGTTTGGACTAACCGGGTAGAAAACGGCAGTCCGTGCAAGGCACTAACTGCCGTAAAGTCAATGAAAAAGTAATGCACATTGACCCTATGATTTTCGAGCAGTTGAGCCAATTCCGCCAGAGCATGTATGAAC
>JBGSZT010000035.1:0-54895 GCA_041750255.1 Synechocystis sp. | reverse complement strand
GAGTAAATCTGCTATCTCTTGCTGAATCCTCCCATCATTGCGCAATAGTAATATTAGGATTCTTTCCCGAACGTCTGGATGTTCATGGAATTTCAACTGTTGCTGAAGTTCTTGCTTTTCTTCCGGTGTTAGATAGTTTTCAATTCCCATGCCTCATCCCGCCATTTTTGATATATTATATGTGATTTAGATGCCTAACAGCTTACGACGGTAGTTAATATTTTAGAACGCCCAGATGGGATTAAAATTGCCACCTTTTTTGTTGTTAGTATTATCATCACATCATTAGTCTCTCGAGTGTGGCGATCGACGGAAATCCGTGCAATTACGATTGAATTAGATGAGACAGCCAAGGCTTTTATTCAGCAAGAAAATCATCACATCATTAGAATTGTTGCCAATCGCCGTAACAAGGGAGATGAAGCAGAATATGAAGATAAAGAACAAGAAGTTCGTGACGATAATCATATTCCTGTTAACGAAAGTATTCTCTTTTTAGAAATCAATATATCTGATGCTTCAGAATTTTCTGAAAACCTAAAAATTCAAGGAGTACAAGTGGGTCATCACCGCATCTTGCGCTCTAATAGTGCCGCTGTCCCCAATGCGATCGCCGCTATTTTAATTTGGTTGAGGGAGGAAACGGGTAAAATTCCCCATGCCTACTTTGGTTGGCCTGAAGGTAATCCTATCCAATACTTACTCCGATTTCTCCTCTTCGGAGAGGGAGATATTGCCGTTGTAACTAGGGAGGTTCTGCGTCGTGCAGAAAAAGATCCGAGCCTTCGTCCAGCCATCCATGTGGGAGGGTAAATATTGTAAGTAATTATTTCTTTGATTTATCGCAATTACCCCATTTCTAGTCCTAAAAACGATACTGGATCCGTGATGCTGACATCGGAAGAAATTTCTTACTCAGGATTTAATGGATTTAATTTGGCATAAACAGATTGATTTGCCCATCATTGCCACCGAAAAATAATGCAGTTTTTAACTATTCGGGATGAAAATACTGATAAATATCCTGAGCCAGGCGATCGCCAATGCCTTCGACTTGTTTAAGCTGGTCGAGGGAGGCTTCCCGGATATAGTCGAGGGAGTGAAAATGGCTAAGGAGTTGCTTTTGGCGCTGAAACCCAAGCCCGGGGATATCTTCAAGGTAAGAGCGGCGACTTTTGCTTAGGCGTTGTTGACGATGAAACCCCACGGCAAAGCGATGGGCTTCATCCCGCACCCGCCGCAGTAATTGCACTCCGGGTTGTTCCGGCTCTGTGGTCAGGGGCTGGGATTCTCCGGGTAAAAAAATCTCTTCCCGTTGTTTAGCCAAACTAACGACGGTAAATTCGCCTAGTAAATTGAGTTCCTTTAGCACCGCCATCACCGCGGATAGTTGACCTTTGCCCCCGTCGATCATGACCAGATCGGGATAATTTTCTCGATCAGTCCCAGAGCGAAAGCGACGTCCAATGATCTCAGCTAAACTAGCAAAGTCATCGGAATGGCCAGGGCACACCTCGGGATTTTTGATTTTGTAATGGCGATAATGTTGTTTGGCCGGCACACCATCAATAAAGACCACCTGGGATGCCACCGCATTTGCCCCCTGAAAGTGGGAAATATCATAGCCTTCGATGCGTTTGGGGAAGTCGGATAGCTCCAAAATATCGGCCAAATCTTCCAAGGAAATTAAATTGCGCTCGGCTTGGCGTTGGGTTCGTTCTAGTTCGTAGCGGGCGTTGCGCTCCACCATCTCAATCAGGTCGGCTTTGCCCTGGCGTTGCGGCACTAGAAGGTTCACCTTGCGTCCCCGCCGTTCACTGAGCCAACTCAGCAATAGGTCTTCATCGGGGAGCGGGGCTTGCACAAGGATTTCCTGGGGAATTTCCAGCGGCTCTACTTGTTGGTAATGTTCCTCTAACACCCGTTGTAAAATTTCTCCCCCATCTCCGGCGATCGCCTCGGTAAAAAAGCCCAGACGACCCACCAACCGCCCGGCCCGAATTTGAAAGAGTTGTATGGCACAGTGGCGTTCATCCTTAGCTAAGGCGATCGCATCCCGCGACACCGTGTCATCGGGGAGAGCCACTTTTTGGTCAGCATTAAGACTATTGAGCGCAATCATTTGATCCCGCACCAGGGCGGCTTGCTCAAAGCGAAATTCCTCCGCCAGCTTTTCCATTTGTTGCTGGAGAGTTTGGGTCAATTCCTGCGTCCGGCCTTGAAAAATCATGGCCACCTTGAGCAAGCTTTGACGATAATCCTCGGGACTAATTAAAGCTTGACACACCCCCGGACAGCGACCAATATCGTAATTTAGACAAGGACGGTTCTTAAAAAGAGGTTTCGGCCGTTGCCGCAGGGGAAATATTTTTTTGACTAAACCCAAGGTTTTGCGTAGGGTAAAACTATCCACGTAGGGGCCGTAGTAGCGGTCTTTGGCATTGCCGGCCCGTCGCTTGCGAGTGATAAAAATACGGGGATAGGGTTCTGACCAGGTAATACAAACATAGGGATATTTTTTATCATCCTTGAGCAGAACATTGAAGTGGGGTTGATGTTTTTTGATTAAATTAGCTTCTAGGGCCAGGGCTTCCGCTTCGGTATCGGTAACAATAAACTCAATTTCCGCAATTTGTTGCACCATCAAGGCGATCCGCGGGCTGTGGGGCTGGGAGTCCCGAAAATAAGACCGTACCCTGGATTTTAGTTTTTTGGCCTTGCCAATGTAAAGAATCTCCCCCCGGCGATCGCGCATAAAATAAACGCCGGGATCATGGGGAATTTCCTGGAGACGATTTTCTAAAATCTCGGGTTGCTGGAGTAAGGGAAATGAGGAGTCAGCCATGAAGGGAGCCGCAAAAAAAGAGATTATTATAAAAAAGCGATTATTAAACGATTTTAACGAAGCTATGCTTAAATCCTGGGGACGCTACTTGTTATTGCTCACCATTGCCTTGGCGATGTTATTCCCGTTGCTTTGGCTCCTGGGTACGGCATTCAAATCCCCTACGGAAAATGTCTTTGGCTCCTTGGCACAGGTCTTTCCCCAGCATCCTACCTTGGCCAACTTCGTCACGGTTTGGCAAAATTATCCCTTTGCCCGCTATCTGGGCAATAGTCTTTTGGTGGCTAGCTTAACGGTGAGTTTTAATCTTTTGTTCTGTTCCCTGGCGGCCTATCCCCTGGCTCGTCTTGATTTTTGGGGCCGGGATACGGTTTTAGCGGCGATCGTGTCAACCCTAATGATTCCCTTCCAGATCGTGATGATCCCGCTCTATATTTTGACCGTGCAATTTGGGCTTCGGAATTCCTATCTCGGCATTATTTTTCCTAGCTTAGCCTCGGCCTTTGGTATTTTTTTGCTCCGGCAAGCCTTTCAAGGGGTTCCTAAGGAATTAGAAGAAGCGGCCCGCATTGATGGTTGTTCGGAACTGGGCATTTGGTGGCACATCATGATTCCGGCTGTGCGCCCGGCCCTTGTCACCCTAGCCATTTTTGTCTTTATTGGGGCCTGGAGTGATTTTTTGTGGCCGCTGATTGTGCTAGACCAGCCCGATTATTTCACGTTGCCCCTGGGAGTCGCTAAATTAGCCAGTGCCTTGGATTTTGACTGGCGCCTAATTGCGGCGGGGTCCTTGATTTCCATCGCCCCGATTATGGTTCTCTTTATTTGGGCTCAACGCTACATCATGCCTACGGAAGTGGGCAGTGGCGTCAAAGGGTAAATTCACCAAAAATTAAAATGAAGAATCTCATCACCGTTATCGCTCTACTATTGTCCATGACCGGGATTTTTGTCTCTCTGGCGCGGGAAGAACTTCGCTGTCGTTTGGGTCTGAGCAGTAACGAATGTAAACCGGCTTCTCTACCCGTAACGCCTGAGCCTAGCTATGTCCCTCCCCAACTCAGTAAACCCTTTTCCCCTTCTCCATCCCCGGAACCCAAGCCAGAACCATCCCCTGAAAGTACGCCGGTGATTGAAATTAGCCCGACTCCAATGCCAACTCCGGAGATTGAAATCCAGCCAAGTGCCACACCGACGCCCGAAATAACGCCCTTGGAAGAGGCTATTCCCATTCCGGTTATTCCTCCTCCATCGCCAAGCACATCCGAGTCCTAACCCGGTAAAGTCATCTTGGTATGAATGTGAGGATCTTGTTAGAGACAAGGTGACCCTAGCCCGTTGCGGCGATCGAGAGACGGGATGCCCGGAGCTGTCCACAGGCGGCATTGGCTTCGAGTCCACGGGAATAACGCACAGATACCGCAATGTGTTGTTGCTCTAGGGCGCTTCTAAAGGCCTCAATCCGTTGCTCACTGGGGCGTTGGTAATCAACCTCAGAAATGGGATTGTAGGGAATTAAATTAACATGGCTTTGGAATCCCCGTAGGCATTGGGCCAACTCCTCCGCTTGTTCTGGGTAATCATTCACTCCTGCCAGCAAAATATACTCAAATGTGACTCGTCGCCCTGTTTTGGCCACATAATCGCGGCAATCCGCCAGCAAAGTAATCAAAGGATAATGCTTGGCACTAGGAATCAGTTGTTCTCGTAGAGCCTGATTAGAGGCATGAAGACTAATCGCAAAGGTAATTTGCAGGTGATGATCCGCCAATTGCTGAATTTTTTGGGGGAGGCCCACACTTGAGACGGTCAAGGAACGCTGACCGATGCCCATATCTCGATTAAGAGATTGAACCGCCGCCACAACATTGGGCAAATTCAAGAGGGGCTCCCCCATGCCCATAAATACTACATTGCTGACCCGTTCTTGGAATTCCTGTTGAACCGTTAGCACCTGGTCCACAATTTCATGGGCGTACAAATTACGGGTGAAGCCCCCTTTGCCCGTTGCACAAAACGTACAATCCATGGCACAGCCCACCTGGGCCGAGACACACACCGTCAAGCGTTTAGAACTGGGGATTCCGACGGTTTCAATAATCAGACCATCCGCCAGTTTCAACAAATACTTATGGGTATGGTCTGGCGCAACGGTGCAATGCTCGATCGCCGATCGCCCAATGGGATAATCTTGCAGTGTTTCGCGCCACTGCTTGGGGAAAACCGAAATTTGATCTAGCGAATGAACGCCTTTGTCGTAGATCCATTCATGGAGCTGTTTGCCCCGGTAGCGGGGTTGCCCCTGGGCTTCCACCCATTCGGTTAATTCAGCCAAGGATTTGGCCAGCAGGGGTTGGGCGGCGGCGGCGAGGGTCACAGTCATAGGGCAGGTCTAAAAGGGCGTTTCTCTCTAGTCTAGTCCAAGGCCAAGACGACTTCGATTATTTTTTTTCAAAAAAGATTGACAAAGACTGTTTTCTTTGGCATTATTAGAAACGTCCTAAATGTGCGGGCATAGCTCAGTGGTAGAGCGTCACCTTGCCAAGGTGAATGTCGCGCGTTCGAATCGCGTTGCCCGCTTACTGAATTAAATATGTGTCTGTTGGTGAAGTTCAAGGCTTTGCTGATCTTAGGTTTTTCTGTGGAAAAAAATAACTAAAACCCTAAATCCTGAAACCCGCTCATCCACCCACCTAGGTTTTTCGTAATATCAGCATAACGCCGCCAATTCTAGTCCTCAGACTCTTGAAGGCGGAGGTTATGCAAACGATTTTTTATTGATTTTCAGCCCGATTTCACTAACAGGAAAAATAATCATGCAACGTCTTACGTCTCTATTTATCACCAGTGCTTTAATGCTTGGGACGGCAGTAGTTTCACCTCTGGGTGCAGTCTATGCGGCGAATGTCGGCTCGATGGGGAGTTTTGCTAAGGTTGAAAAACCCACATCTGGCACCGCAAAAATTGTCAAAGACGGCAATAAAACCTATGTGGAGTTAGGAGCAAATTTCCAAACTTCTACTGATGGGCCGGATCTAAAGGTTATTTTATTTAATGATAGTAAAATTCCCCTCCACCTCAAGGGCAAAAAATACACAACCCTGGCTCCCCTCAAGGAGTTCAAAGGAAAACAACGCTACGAAATTCCCGCCACGGTCAATCTCAAAGACGTTAAATCCGTGGGCATTTGGTGCGAACAATTTGATGCGACCTTCGGCTTTGCGCCCCTGAAATAGCGTTCACTTTTCGGATTTGCGAGGGGGCGACTGTGACCCAACGGCCCAATTCCCCCTTTCTCGCTAAGTTCCTGATACATTGGAAGTAGGGTCTAGTGTGACCCGTGCCGATGCTTCAGAAATGCCGGAAATAGACAAGAAAACAAGTCACCTTATTCAACGCCTGCCCAATGCCCTGGTGGACTTAATCGCGGCGGGAGAAGTGATTGACTCTGTGGGAGCCGTGGTTCGGGAATTGGTGGAAAACGCCCTAGATGCCGGAGCTGATCGCCTGATTATTCAATTAGAGCCAGAGCAGTGGCAAGTCACCGTCATCGACAATGGTCGGGGCATGACCGAAGAAGACCTCAAACTCTGTGCCCGTCCCCACACGACCAGCAAGCTAAGGGGACAAAATTTAAGCCAAATCCAAAGTCTGGGGTTTCGGGGAGAAGCCCTTCACAGCCTAACCCAGGTTGCCCATCTGGAAATCATTAGCCGTGCCGCCCATCAGCCCCACGGTTGGCGAGTCCTATATGATGCCCAGGGGGAAGCCACAACCCTAGAATTGGCGGCGATCGCCGTTGGGACGGTGATTCAGGTTAGCCAATTATTTGCGGCACTCCCCCAGCGTCGCCAGGCACTCTCCAGCCTGCGAGACCCCCTAAAATCGATTCTCCGCTATATCCAATCCCTGGCCCTCTGCCATCCCAACGTCACCTGGCAAGTCTGGCAACGGGGTCAGCTCAAGATCAAACTCAGCCCCGGGGAAACCGCTCTCCAGATTTTGCCCCAATGCCTGAAAAACATTAAGCTGAGCGATCTTTATTATTCCCGCACCGAACTAGCAACGGACTCAGAGCAAGTCGCCCAATTAACCCTGCTATTGGGTCTACCGGATCGTTGTCATCGTCATCGCCCCGATTGGTTGCAGGTGGCGGTCAATGGTCGCCCGATTCACTGCCCTGAACTTGAAAACACGATATTAACCGCGTTTCATCGCACCTTGCCCCGTAACCGTTTTCCCCTCTGCCTAGTCCAGTTGCAACTACCGCCGTCCCTGGTGGATTGGAATCGCCATCCGGCCAAGACGGAGGTTTATTTACAATCCCTAGGCTTTTGGCAAGAGCAAGTCCGTCAGGCGATCGCCCAAGGTCTAGGGTTAAATACGAGCGCCACGGAACCCCAGCATCGTCTTAACCAACTGCTTAGGGTGAGTGAAAATTCATTGTCCTATCGTGTCAATCCCTTGGAGCAGTCCCTCGAGGCGGCGATCACCCCCTTGACCCTAACGGCGATCGCCCAGGTGCATCACACCTACATTGTGGCGGAGCATTCTGCCGGAATTTGGCTAGTGGAACAACACATCGCCCACGAACGAGTCCTCTACGAAACAATCCAGAAAAAATGGGAGTCTATTCCCCTAGCTCAGCCCCTCTTGCTTCAACAGCTTAGCGCCGCCCAAGTCGAGCAACTCCAGCGTCTAGGGCTAGAAATTGACCCCTTTGGCGAGGATTGTTGGGCAATTCGTAATCTTCCAACCCTCCTCCATCAGCGCCCTGATCAAGCCGAGGCGGTTTGGGAAATGAGTTTAGGGGGCGATCTAGCCACGGCCCAGGCGGCGATCGCCTGTCGAACCGCCATTAAAAATGGTACGCCCCTGAGCTTACCGGAGATGCAAACCCTACTCAATCAATGGGCTGGCACTCGGCACCCCCAAACCTGTCCCCACGGACGTCCTATTTATTTAGCACTCAATGAAACGAGTCTGGCACGGTTTTTCCGCCGCAATTGGCTCATTGGCCACTAGTCCAACCAACAGACACAAATTCTTGCCAAGTGTCTGATTTTTCTGCCAGCATGGGTGAGTCCCCTCGCCTACTCCTTTGGGTTCCAAAATTTATGCTACAGTTTCAAATCCAAAACGATAGTGAAATTTCTGCTTCTAAACAGCTTTTTGACCAAATTCGCTTTGCGATCGCCTCTCGTCAATACCACCCTGGCCATCGTTTACCCAGCACTCGCCAATTGGCGATGATTACCGGCTTACACCGCAATACCATCAGCAAGGTGTACCAGCAATTAGAAGAAGCCAGCTTAGTCGAATCCATCGCCGGTTCAGGTATTTATGTCAAAGTTCCCAGCAGTGAAGGCGGGTTTCAGTTAGATGTCCCCTTATTTCGAGAGTATCCCGAGGCGAGCCAGCGGATTCAAAAAAGCCTGGATGAGTTACTCAGCCAAGGATTGAGCCTATCCCAGGTCAAGGAATTATTTCTGGCCACTATTGATTGGCGCTTGCGAGGGACCGCTCAAGTTCTGGTCACAGTGCCCCAACAGGATCTAGGCGCAGGGGAATTAATCCTTCAAGAACTTGAACAATCCCTCGTCATTCCCGTCCAGCTTGTCCCCCTTGAAGAATTAGCCCAAACTCTCTCAGAACTTGAGTGCGGAACGGTGGTCACCAGTCGCTATTTTTTGGCAGCCGCTGAGGCGATCGCCGCCGACTACGGGGTTAGGGTAATTCCGGTGGATATTTATGACTACAGCAGAGAGTTAGCCTTAATTAAAAAACTGCCCAAGGATATTTGTCTCGGTATTGTTAGCCTGAGTCCTGGCATTCTGAGCATTGCCGAAATCTTGATTCATAGCCTGCGGGGGGATGAATTATTCCTGAAAGCGGCCCTGGTGAATGATATTCCTAAATTGCGTAGCCTCGTCCGCACAGCCCGCACCATTATTACCGACCCCAATTGTCAACCCATTGTCATCAAGGCGATCGCCGCGGAACGGGATGAACTGATTCGCCTGCCGGAAATTATTTGCACCGAGCATTATATCGGCGAAAAATCGATTAATTTGCTCAAATTAGAATTGGGTCTAGGAGAATCATGGGATTAGGCGACCAGGTCTATGTTTTTCGCCCCTGGCTTAACCTAGAGGGACTCTACGAACACCATGGCATTGACTGTGGTGACGGCTCGATTATTCACTACCGCAAGCCCAGTGAGACTGTTGAACGCACCAGCCGGGAGACCTTTAGCCTCGGCAATCCGGTCTATTCATTAGAGTTAGGGCAACGTTTTTGTTTTGTCCCTCAAACCGTCGTTGACCGGGCCCAGAGCCGCCTGGGGGAGAGAAAATATAATTTACTCTTTAATAATTGCGAGCATTTTGCCAGTTGGTGTAAGACCGGCATTAGCGAAAGCCGCCAGGTGCGCCAGTTTCTCTCCTTATCCGACCATTTCCCCTTCGGCAGTCTAGGGGATTCCCTCAACACTGCCCTCCAGGACACAGACCCCAAAAATGCCCAACGTCTACTCCAAGAAGCTCTGGGGAATTTGCGGCAGTCCTGGGATCAGCTACAACCCCAATATAAGCTGATTCAAGCTGAAATTGAGACCTGGCAGCGGGTCGCCCAAAAAGCCCTAGCTCAAAACCGCGAGGATTTGGCGATCGCCGCCTTGCACAAAAAACGCCTTTACCAACACCAACAAGAAACCCTCCAGACCCAACTCAATGAGGTAGCAAAGCTGACCGAGACGATTTTGCAGGACTTGCTCAAAAGCCAATCAAAGTCTTTCTAGGTTTAAATTGGAGGCAATCTGCGCCAAGTGAGTCAGATCATTAGCCTGGTCTTCTTTCAAATGAGGGATGATTCCCAGCATCGGCAAATGAGTGAATTGTTCCAAGAGCGCCGGATTAGCCCAGTCTTGGATTTTTTCCTCAGAATGCTCATCTCGACAACTCAAAATAATTCCTTTGATCGCTACTTTACATTGACGAGCGAGGGTCACCTGGGCGATCGCCTGACCCAGGCAACCCAGTTTCACGGGAACAACGAGCAGGGTATCCAGATGCCACAGCCCCGCGATATCCGCAACGGTTAATTCCGCCGTCACCGGCGAGCCCAAACTGCCCAAGGCTTCCACCAGGACAAGATTATGCTTTTGCTGGAGTTGGCTCAAACTCTTCCAAATCAGGGCTAAATCGATGGTTTTGCCCGCTCGCTCCGCCGCCAGGGGAGGGGCTAAGGGCAGGTCAAACTTAAGCGGCGTGAGAATATCCCAATGGCATTGGCAGGCAAAAAGAGCTTGGTAATGCTCATCATCACCAATGCCCGTTTGTAACAACTTGATTAAACCTAGGGAACGCTCAGCATTCATGGCCTGCCAATAGGCGGCAAGGATAGAGGTCAGCACTGTTTTACCGACATCTGTATCGGTACCTGCGATCAGGAGAGTGCGATGCTGAGACGACGGAGAAAAAATACCCATAGTTTTGCCTAAATTTACGGGCTTCAGGCCCAAGCGAATCGGTTATGATGAGGGGTGAATGATCGAGACTCAGAACTGTATTACTTCTGAGCGAGGTCTCCTACGCCATGAGTTGAGGGTCAAGTGTCTGCCGTGAGCCGTACTGCTACTTTAACACGCCAATCGATGCTGTCATCGTTGTCGGACAATAACCGCCTCCGTCTCTTTTCAGGGTCTGCCAACCCGGTGCTTTCCCTAGAGGTTGCCCGTTACTTGGGGATGGACATTGGGCCGATGTTACGAAAACGCTTTGCCGACGGAGAGCTATACATTCAAATTCAAGAATCGATTCGGGGTGGGGATGTCTATCTAATCCAGCCCTGTTGCCATCCGGTCAACGACAACTTGATGGAATTGTTGATCATGATTGATGCCTGTCGTCGGGCTTCGGCGCGGCAAATTACCGCCGTGCTTCCCTATTATGGCTATGCCCGTGCTGACCGGAAAACGGCGGGTCGGGAATCCATTGCCGCTAAATTGGTTGCTAATTTGATCACCGGCGCGGGGGCCCAGCGCGTTTTGGCCATGGATCTCCATTCTGCTCAAATCCAGGGCTATTTTGATATTCCCTGCGATCATGTTTACGGCTCTCCGGTTATTATCGATTATCTGCTCGCCAAAAATTTGAGTGACCTAGTGGTGGTCTCTCCCGATGTGGGGGGGGTGGCCCGCGCCCGCGCCTTTGCCAAAAAACTGGATGAAGCACCCCTAGCCATTATTGATAAACGCCGTCAATCCCATAATGTAGCGGAAGTGTTGAATTTGATCGGGGATGTGGAAGGCAAAACAGCAGTTATAGTCGATGACATGATCGACACTGCCGGCACGATCCAAGAAGGGGCCCGCCTGCTACGCCAACAAGGAGCCCGTCAGGTCTACGCCTGTGCCACCCATGCGGTTTTTTCTGAACCGGCGATCGCCCGTTTGTCCAGTGGCTTCTTTGAAGAGGTCATTGTGACCAACACGATTCCCATTCCCGATGACCATCATTTCCCCCAACTGACGATTTTGTCCGTTGCCAATCTTTTGGGTGAAGCCATTTGGCGGATTCACGATGAAAGCTCTGTCAGCAGTATGTTTCGCTGATCTTCCCTAACGCATCCCCTATGACCCCTGATTTAGAAAAACTGCTGGAGCTGGCCCTCAAAGCCGGCGCCAGTGAGGCAGAAGTCTATTATTCGCGCTTGTTATCCCATCCGGTTTTTTTTGAAGCCAATCGTCTCAAACAACTAGAAAGCTCAGAATCAGAAGGGATGGCTCTACGGGTGTGGCGTGGGGGTCAACCGGGCTTGGCGGTGGCCTATGGCCCTGTAGACCCCGAAACCCTAGTGGCAAAAGCCATGGAGCTTTCGTCCTTAAATCCGGCGGAGGACTTAATCCTCACCCCCGCCCGCCACGATCATCGAGAACCCGTGGGGTCCCCCGTCGCCGTGCAGACCTTGGTTGAATTGGGAAAAATGGCGATCGCCGAGTTGCGGGACGATTACCCAGAGGTGTTGTGTGGCGGGGAACTCAGTTGTGAAACCGAAACCACGCGCCTACTCAATAGCCATGGACTAGACTGTCAGACAGAGGATACGTCCTTGAGCTATTACTTTGGGGTGGAATGGATACGGGGTGAAGATTTTTTGGCGGTCTACGATGGTGATTATAGTCGGGGCGCGGTGCAACTGGAAACGGTTATTCACTCCCTACGCCAACGCCTAGACTGGGCTAAGGGCAATGCCTCTCCTACCTCGGGGAAACTGCCGGTTTTATTTACGGGCAATGCCGCTACCATGCTTTGGGAAACCGTGTCCGCCGCTCTCAATGGTAAACGGATTCTAGATGGGTCGTCTCCCTGGAATAAAAAACAAGGAGAATTGGTGCTGGCCAAGGAGATTACCCTCTGGCAAGACCCCCGCCTGAGTCCCTACGATTGCCCCTTTGATGATGAAGGAACCCTAACCCAACCGCTCTCGCTGGTCTCCCAGGGGGTCATTGAGCAATTTTATCTTGACCGCACCACTGCCCACGGTTTGGGGCAAGCGCCTAGCGGTAATGGCTTTCGTCCGGGTCTAGAGTATTATCCGGTGCCTAGTTTGGTAAATATGGTCGTTGAATCGGGTGAGGGGACGATCAAGACGTTGATCCAGCCCTTAACGCGGGGCTTGGTTGTAGATCAACTCCTGGGCGGCGGGGCGGATATTTCCGGGGATTTTTCGGTCAATGTGGACCTGGGTTATGCCGTGGAAAATGGGGAAATTATTGGTCGGGTCAAGGATACGATGATTTCGGGCAATGTTTATCGGCTTCTGCAACAAGTCCTGGCCCTGGGTGGCGATCGCCGTTGGCAGGGGTCTTGTTTTACCCCTTCCTTGCTGATTGATGGGGTTTCGGTGGTGGCCTAGGCGTCCACAATTCTTTTGCACTACTGCATCACGCTTTTCGTATAGCGTCCCCAGAGCCGGGCTGCCTGGGCGCTACTGCCCCGCGTCGGTGAACTATCGTCATTGCCTAGCCAAATACCGGTGACCAGGTGAAGACTGGGAACCATGCCAATAAACCAGAGATCTACGCCCCGATTGGTGGTTCCGGTTTTGCCGGCGGCACCATAGCCAATGCTGGCGGCTTGCCCCGTGCCAGCACTGACGGCATTTTCTAATAGGGTCACGAGGGTGTTTGCCGTGCTGGTTTTAAGCACTCGGGTCTTTGGGCTTTGCTCTGCACTATTATAAATTTCTCGACAGCTCGAAAATTGTTGACTATCGGTACAGTCATTGCCATCGCGGATGCGACGAATAGCGTGGGGTCGAACCCATTGCCCCTGATTGGCGATCACCGCGTAGGAGCCGGTGATATCCAGTAAACGCACTTCGCTCTGTCCCAGAATGAGACCCGGAGAGGAGGTCAGTTTAGTCGTAATGCCTAAATTATGGGCAAGGTCGATTACCTTAGACAAGCCCACTTGTTGGGCAACCCGCAGGGCCACCGAATTTTCTGATTGAGCTAAGCCCCGGGCCAGGGTGATGTTGCCACTACTGCGTTCACAGGGTTTAAAGGATTGTCCTTGCCAGCGGAATCCTTCACAGGAATAGGTGCTGTAGGGCGAAATGCCCGCCTCGATCGCCGCGGCGTAGGCAAAAATTTTAAAGGTCGAGCCGGGTTGCCGTAGGGCTTGGGTGGCGCGATTAAATTGGCTGGTTTTATAGTCTTCACCCCCCACCAGGGAGCGAATTTCGCCATTGCGACTATCCAGGGTGACCAAGGCTCCTTGGGAAAAGCGATAGCGCCCCCCCTCTGAGGCAATATATTGTTTGAGCGCCTGCTCCGCCTGGCTTTGGGTCGTTAAATTAATCGTACTTTCAACGATAAAGTTCCCTTCCTTGGCCACTTCTTCCCCCAGCAGGGCTTGCAGTTCCGTAAAAATATAACTGTAGAAGTAGGGAGCCTTCCTTTGCGAGAGGGATTGTCGGGCCTTGGGACTGACCTTCACCGGCGATCGCCGAGCCCGTTGGGCCTCCTCCGCCGAAATCATGCCCAAATTGGCCATGCGTTTAATCACCCGATTGCGGAGGGACATGGTGGTGTCATAGTCCTGCACAGGGTTAAACAAATTAGGCGCCGGGAGCATGGCCACCAAGGTTGCCGCTTCGCTGATATCCAACTCCCGAGCCGACTTATCAAAGTAAAAACGAGCCGCGTCTTCAAAGCCATAATTCCCCCCTCCCAGATAAACCCGATTCAGGTAGGTTTTGAGAATCTCATTTTTGCTATAGACTGCCTCTAGCTTGAGCGCCACCAACATTTCCCGCACCTTGCGCCCGGCGGTATTTTCTCGCCCGACTTCAGGAAATAAACTGCGAGCCACCTGTTGGGTTAATGTACTGGCTCCCTGGCGTACCCCGCCCTTGCCCAGATTAATGGCGATCGCCCGGGTGATGCCGATGGGATCGATGCCCAAATGCCAATGAAAACGACTATCCTCAGACGCCAAGACTGCCTTGGGCAAGTAGGGCGAAAAATTCTCTAATTGAGCTATTTCTCGGTGAATTTCCTGCTTGACCGGATTGAGCTTGGTTTTGCCATCCCCGGCATAGACCACCACCGGAGCCGTTACACCGCTGGGCCAGGGTCTGACGGGTAACTGCGCCCATTCCCAGGCGATCCACCCACTTAATAATGCGGTCACTGCCCCAGTTCCGAAGAGGCCGTAGCGAATCCATTGGAGCCAACGCGGAGGCGGATGAATAAAGGTCAATTGGGGCGCATCGGCTAATTCCGGCGGGCCAAGGCTAATCACATCGCCATGGCGGAGGGCATGGCTGTCGAGTTTGTGACGCTCCAGAAAAATACCATTGGTCGAGCCTTCATCCCTGAGAATAAAGTGCTGGGGACGGTCAGGGTCCCGGTGAATGGAACAATGGGCTTGGCTAACGATGGGGTTTAAAACTTGGATATCACTCAGGCGAGAACTACGCCCAATAATTAGGCGATCACCAAGGAGGGGGTAGGTTTGCGCCGCCTCTCCGGGTTGTTCCCGTACCTCGATTTTAGCCACCCGGGCATTTTGTTTAAAGGCGATTTTTTTCTGTTCCAATCCCACCAGCTTTTGTACCGCTTGGGTAACAATCTGACTTAGGGGCTGGGAGCTGGGGATCAAAGACATAGAACGCAATCACTCAAGAGGGGCAGGCGAGACTCATCCCAGGGTAGCAATTCCGTTGATTTTTGTGGGGTTATTGACCTAATCCCCACACAGAAATGCCGGGACTTACCTTAGTTTTGTAGGGCTTCTAATTGCTGATCAATGAGTTGATTGGTGAGTTTGGGGTCAGCCCGTCCCCCGGTTTTTTTCATCACTTGTCCGACAAAAAAGCCTTTCATATTGCCTTTGCCACTGCGGAATTTTTCGAGCTCCTTGGGGTGGGCCGCAATCACGTCGGCGATCGCCTGGGCCAGTTCTGCAGGGTCTGAGAGTTGGGTCAATCCTTTGGCTTCGACGATTTTTTGGGGAGAGCCGCCCTTTTCTAGTAATTCCGGCAGGATATCCTTGGCAATTTTGCCACTGATCGTACCTTTATCGATCAAGGTGACTAATTCCGCCAATGCTTCAGATTTAAAGGCTAATTCAGTCACGGTTACTTTGTTGTTATTGAGGTAAGCGGCAATGTCTTGGGTAACCCAATTGGCGACTAATTTGGCGTTCCCTCCCGCCGCCACGGCCCGTTCAAAATAATCCGCCACCTCCCGGTCTTCGGTGAGGACGCGGGCATCGTAGGCGGAGAGTCCGAATTCTTCTTCGTAGCGACGGCGTTTGTTCGCCGGTAATTCGGGCAATTCTAATCCCCAGGCTTCTTTTTGAGCCTCGGAGACCTCCAGGGGGGGCAGATCCGGTTCTGGAAAATAGCGATAGTCGCTGGAGCCTTCTTTTTTTCGCATACTGATGGTGCGCTGACTGCCTTCTTCCCAAAGCCGGGTTTCTTGGTAAATTTCTTCCTCTCCCGTTTCTAGAGCATTAATTTGACGTTCAATTTCGTAGTCGATCGCCCTTTGGATGGCGCTAAAGGAGTTCATATTTTTGATCTCAACTTTAGTGCCAAATTCTGCACGCCCCACCGGACGAACCGAAATATTGACATCACAGCGCAGGGAGCCTTCCTGCATATTACCGTCACTAACCCCCAGGTAGCGCACCAATTGCCGCAAGGATTGAGCATATTCCGCCGCTTCTTGCCCAGAACGAAGATCAGGCTCTGAGACAATTTCCAATAATGGCACTCCTGTACGATTAAAATCCACCAGGGAATGGGTCGAACCCGATAGGCGGTCACTGCCGGCATGGACTAATTTACCGGCATCCTCTTCCATGTGTAGGCGGGTAATGCCGATGGTTTTGCGGGTCACAGCCTTCGTTTTTTTATCGACTAATTCAATCTCTAGGGAACCATGCTCAACAATGGGCAAGTCGTACTGAGAAACTTGATAGTTTTTGGGTAAATCGGGATAAAAATATTGTTTTCGGTCAAATTTACTGTAGGGCGCAATCTGACCTCCCAGGGCCAAACCCAGCTTCACCGCGGCCGCCAAGACCTCTTGATTCAAGACCGGCAATACTCCCGGATAACCCAAACAGACCGGGCAAATATTGGTATTAGGAGCACTATCAAAATCCGTGGAACAGCTACAAAAAATTTTGCTAGCGGTATTGAGTTGACAGTGGGTTTCTAGCCCAATTACGGCTTCGTACTCGGTTTTCACGGCGGTGGCAGTCATAGGAATGTCTGAAAAAATTGCTGTATTAATTATAGTCGCAAGGGTCTAGGCCAGGAAAATTGACCCGGGAATCCCAAAATAGCAAGGGAGGCCAAAACCATGACCCCCCTAAAATCAGCCAAAAATAATGAAAATTAGATTAAGCCAGCGTTGGTGCCGGGTTTACCCGTGGCTAGCTCAACTTTAATGATTTTGCCGCCCATTTTCATGATACGTTGTTGCTCACGAAACCAATTATCGTAGGGAACTAATTTGGTAAAAAAAGTATTTTGTAATTCACGCTGGGTCCGAATCCGAGTCTGACTGGGGACACAGGCCGTAATTTTAAACATCCGCATGGGGCTAAAGTCTCCTAAAACGTTTTCAATCAAAACTATGGCAATACTTAAAACAAGGAACGGGAGCCCGGAGTCAATACTAGACTATTAAAGCCAATTCGCCTTAAAATCCCTAGCACTCACTCTAGACATCCCGAACCTAACGCCTAACAAGACGAAATCTTGCTTGCTATGGGAATCTTCTAGCTTAAGCCAGAGCAGATGTAGTCTAGGTAAACACCCATTTCTTTGCCAGCGTCAGACCCAACGAGGCTAGCGGTGACTTCTTTGATCGCTTGGATCGCTTGAACGGTGGAAGAGATGGGAACACCCAAAGAATTGTAGGTTTCTTTTAGGCCATTGAGCACCCGCTCATCGAGGATGGAGGTATCACCCGCTAGCATGGCGTAGGTGGCATAACGGAGGTAGTAGTCGAGGTCACGGATACAAGCCGCGTAACGACGGGTGGTGTACATGTTGCCGCCGGGACGGGTAACATCGGAGTACAACAAAGATTTAGCAACCGCTTCTTTAACGATGGTGGCAGCGTTGGCGCTAATGACGTTAGCCGCACGCACACGGAGTTCACCGCTGGCGAAGTAGTTCTTGAGTTTGTCGAGGGCAGAGCTGTCGAGGTATTTACCTTGAACGTCTGCAGAGTTGATTACAGCGGTAATTGCGTCTTGCATAGTTTTTTTCCTTGAATCTTACTTTGTGTGAAAAATTGCTAAAAGTAGATAGAGTTTGTCATCAATGACAAGGTCTAGCTCATCCGACCAATAACATAGTCGAAGTAGGAAGCGGCTTCAGAGGCATCGTCAGCGGACATTAGTCCGGTGGCAACTTCTTTCATTTCCCGTACACTTTGAGCAACGGCACCCACGTCGGTTCCCAAGGATTTGTACATTTCCCGTACACCCACAAGACCGATTTCTTCGATGGGAGTCACGTCGCCGGAGACAACACCGTAGGTCACGAGGCGGAGGTAGTAGTCCATGTCCCGCAAACAGGTGGCGGTCATTTCTTCACCGTAGGAATTGCCACCGGGGGAAACGATGTCAGGACGTTTTTGGAATAGGCGATCGCCGGCTTGTTTGACGATGGTTTCGCGGGCACCGGTTAGGGTTTCAGCAATGCGGAGACGAGCGGCACCGCCTGTAACGAAAGATTTAATTCTATCTAGTTCACCGGGGCTGAGGTAGCGGGCTTCCGCATCAGCATTCACGATCGATTTCGTGACGATACTCATTGATGGATTCCTCCCAAAAAGTAGAAGATAAGGTGGTGTTAAGCTGGTTTTTTTAACCAAGATGAGCTACAAAGCAACCTGGGGCGTTATGGGCCCTGTTTTTTTGCAACCTGCCCAATTATTCTCAGGCATGGGGATCCCCTTGTGGTGATTCTCTTAATAGTTTTTAACAAAGTCGCTAATTTTCCGGGGGGGCAGGGAAGTGGAAATATTTTTGGACTAATGTCCGTTAGCCCCGGAGCCGGGGTGAGTGACGGCTGGATTTTTCTGTTTTTCAGTCAAATTTACGATAAACTAGCCTGAGACTATTTTTTCGTGCCATAGGAGCAGATCACTGTAATGCAGGCGACGACAACGCTGCAAACTGTCCCCAAGGAATATCTGACAGCGGACGATGGATTTAATCTTGACGTACTGATGTTCATGGCGGCGATCGCCTTAATTTTGGTATCAGTATTTGGATATTGGGTATGGAAATTGCCCGACTGGCTTTGCTTTTGTGCAAGCGTTCTGGCACTGCATTTTTCAGGAACAGTGATCCATGATGCCTCCCACAATGCCGCCCATCGCAATCGTGTTATCAACGCCATCCTCGGCCATGGGAGTGCCCTGATGCTAGGCTTTGCCTTCCCGGTCTTTACGCGGGTTCACCTCCAACACCATGCCCATGTCAATGACCCGGAAAATGACCCGGATCATTTTGTCTCGACGGGCGGCCCGCTCTGGCTCATTGCCGCTCGATTTTTCTACCACGAAATTTTCTTTTTTAAACGGCAACTCTGGCGCAAGTACGAATTACTGGAATGGTTCCTAAGCCGAGCGGTTCTGTTTACGATCGTTTTTCTGGGGGTTCACTACGGATTTATTGGCTTTGTGATGAACTTCTGGTTCGTCCCGGCTTTGATTGTCGGCGTTGCTTTGGGTCTATTTTTCGACTATTTGCCCCATCGCCCCTTCCAAGACCGCAATCGTTGGAAAAATGCCCGAGTTTACCCCAGCCCAATTCTGAATCTGCTCATTTTTGGGCAAAATTATCATTTAATTCATCATCTTTGGCCCTCTATTCCCTGGTATCACTACCAACCCACCTACATCGCCACTAAAGCCCTTTTGGATGAAAAAGGATGTGAACAATCCCTGGGGCTCCTCCAGGGCAAGAATTTCCGGAACTTTCTCTACGATGTTTTTCTAGGGATTCGCTTTCATTCCCATTCCTCCAAAGTCAAACTTTGACAGACTCCCTTCGATAACCCCAAGTTTGCTTGCGCCCTATGTTTGATAGGATTAAGTCTGCTTTGGTTGTGCAAACGCGCTTATTTTTCTATGAAAATTTTGGTTAAGCTTTTTCTGTCTTTCCTGCTCCTCCTGAGCGTCTGCTTCCCCTCCTCGGCGATCGCCGCCAGTTCTTCTTCAGTGACGGGTTCCACCTCTAACTTTGAAAATACCAACCTAGTGGGCAATGACTTTAGGGGTGAAAACCTACAAATGGCTCAATTTACCAACGTGGATCTCACCGACAGTATTTTTCAAAATGTTGACCTGCGGGGAGCCGTTTTTAATGGCGCGAACCTCAAGGGAGCCAATCTCCAACAAGCAGACTTAACCAATGGCTTGGCCTATTTAACTCGTTTTGATGGGGCTGACTTGCGCGATGCCGTCCTTACCGAAGCGATTATGATGCGTTCTACCTTCAATGGCGCTCAAATCGAAGGGGCAGATTTTAGTCTGGCGGTGCTAGATACTTTACAAATCAGTCGTCTATGTGAGGTTGCCGCCGGCACCAATTCTAAAACGGGGGTTGATACCCGCGAATCCTTGGGCTGTTCTTGATTTTTTCCCTGCAAACTTAACTTAACTATGGTAACGAAACGTGTTGGGGTCATCGGAGGGGGCCAGTTGGCTTGGATGCTGGCCCAAGAAGCCCCCCAACTGGGTTTAGAGTTGGTTGTGCAAACTCCCCAGAGGGAAGACCCTGCGGTGGCCCTGGCCCAGGGAGTTGTTCTAGGGCCGGTGGATTCGGCGATCGCCACGGCGGCCTTAGCCCAAACCTGTGATGTTATTACCTTTGAGAACGAATTTGTTGACCTAGAGTCCCTTGGTAGACTTGAAGAGCAAGGAGTTATTTTTTATCCGTCCCTCGGCTCCCTTGCGCCCCTGCTCGATAAATTAGACCAACGCCGTTATCTGCAATCCCTGGGCCTACCGGTGCCCCAGTTTTCGGCCTACGAGGGTCAAGATTCCATCCCCCGGTCGTTCCCCTTTGTCCTCAAAGCCCGCCGCCATGGCTACGATGGCCAGGGCACCTGGGTGGTTCCAAACCAAGACGACTTTGACCGGCTTCAACCCGGATTGAATCAGGGGGATTGGCTCCTAGAAGACTTCATTCCCTTTGAGCGGGAATTGGCCGTTGTTGCTGCTAGAAATAACCGGGGAGAAATGGCGCTGTATCCTGTGGTTGAGACCCATCAAGTTAATCAGGTCTGTCGCTGGGTGGTCGCTCCCGCCGATGTGCCCCAGGCTGTGCAGGTGATGATTGAAGACTACACCCGTCGCATTTTAGAGGCGCTTAATTTTGTCGGCATCCTAGGGATTGAATTTTTCTTGAGTGGCGATCGTCATGTCTTGATTAATGAATTAGCGCCCCGCACCCACAATTCCGGTCATTATAGCCTAGATGCCTGTCAAACCTCTCAATTTGCCATGCAATTGCAAGCCGTGGCAGGATTGCCCCTGGGTTCCCCCGCCCTCACCTCATCCCAGGCGGTGATGGTCAATCTCTTGGGCTACGAGGATGCCCAGGACGATTACGCCGAAAAACGTCAAGCATTGGCCAATTTAGAAAATGCCCAGCTTCATTGGTACGGAAAAAACGAGTCTCGGGTTGGCCGCAAGCTTGGACATCTGACAATTTTGGTGGAGGAAATCCCCTACTCTCGTCAGCAGATCGAAGCCCTCGTCCGTCAGGTTGAAGCCCTCTGGTATCCTGCCTCATTGGGCATTAGCAAAGGCATTGGCTAAAAAAGGCAAAATTCGGCGATCGCCAGCGTTATCCGCTCCTTCTGTAAAAATAGTGAGCGCATAGGGACTGCGATTGGGAATCTCAATATAGGCACAATCATGGCGGACTTGGCTCGTCCAGCCCGCTTTAGACCATGAATTAGCTTGGGGCGGCAAGGCCTCACCCAAAAAGCCGCTGACTTGGTTTTCCTCCCCGGGAGCCGGGGGCCCGGAGCTGAGGGACCGCTTGAGTAAGTCCATCATCTGACCCGATCGCTGCGAAGAAACGGCAACCCCTCCCACAATGGCATGGAGCAGACGAGCCACGGCATTGGTGGTGACCATATTACGGTTATCAAACATTTCCCCGACAAAGGCCCGTTCCCGCCCGTAGGGGCCCTCCGCCCAGGTTTTTTGATTGAGGTTAATGCCGTCTAGGTCGTCCCAGCCGAGGGACTGAAAGTAACGGTTGACAATATTGCGCTGGTATTGCCAGGTGGCAAAGGGCCCCTGCGCGAGAGCCGGGCCACTGGTGGTGCCACTGAGGGTATCCACCACCAAACTGGTCGCATCATTACTCGATTCAACAATCATGTCTCGGATCGCCCGCAATAATTCTGGGGTTTCTTCCACCATGCTTGCTTCCAACCATTCGGCGATCGCCACTAAGTAGAACAATTTGACCACACTAGCCGGATAAATGCGCTCCGTACCGCGATAACTCACACCACGCACGGGGTATTGCCAAAACTCTGCCGCCGAAAGTGCCCCGCCCGTATTGACGACCACCGGAGGGTCGTAGACCAGCCAAGTCAGGGCAATCTGGTCTCGCTGAAGACTGGGAAAGGTCTGCCAAGCACTCTCTAAAATCGCCAGGGCAATCTCTTCTAGGGACGGATCGAAACGAAAAAAAGCCATAGGACACCGCTAAAAAAGAAAAACTCCCCCACGGGTCGGAGGGATGAAAAGGGGACAAAACTTTACGGATTGATGCGGCGTAAATTCGCGCCTAGACCCCGTAGTTTACCTTCAATATCCTCATAGCCCCGGTCCAGATGCTTAAGCCCTTGAATCACCGTGGTGCCCTCCGCCGCTAAACCGGCAATGACAAGGGCCGCCGAGGCTCGTAAATCCGTAGACATCACCGGCGCACCGGAAAGAAAGGGGACACCCTGAACGATCGCCGTATTCCCTTTCACTTTAATATTGGCGCCCATGCGTTGCAATTCTGCGACATGCTGGAGACGATTTTCAAACACAGTTTCCGTGACCAAGCTGTTGCCATCACTCACCGCCAATAGCGCCATAAATTGCGCCTGCATATCCGTGGGGAAGCCCGGATGGGGCAAGGTTTCGATGTCCGCTGAGCGCAGTTCCGCCGGGATTAATCGCACCCGGTCTGGGCCTTCAATCACGACTTTTGGTCCAATTTCAGCCAACTTGGCGATCGCCGCCGTGAGATGCTCGGGCACAACCGGATAAAGGCTAATTTCAGAATGGGTAATGGCTCCCGCACATAGAAACGTACCGGCTTCAATGCGGTCAGGAATAATGGGAAAATCAGTAGTGTGCAGACGCTCAACGCCATTGATGACCACGGTAGCCGTGCCGTCACCCCGAATATTGGCGCCCATGGAGCGACAAAAATTAGCCAAATCACTAATTTCCGGTTCGCGGGCGGCATTTTCAATCACCGTTTCACCCTCGGCGAGGGTCGCCGCCATAATGATCGTTTCCGTTGCTCCGACACTGGGATAATCTAAATAAATCTTGGCTCCGGTTAAGCGACGACGATTGCCTTTGACACTGGCATGAACCACCCCATGGTCAATGTGGACATCGGCACCCATGGCCTGCAATCCCCGGACATGGAGGTCTACGGGTCGAGCGCCAATGGCACAGCCTCCGGGCAATGGCACCTGGGTTGTACCCAGACGAGCTAGTAACGGGCCAATGACAAAAAAGCTGGCGCGCAGTTGAGAGACTAATTCGTAGGGAGCTTGCGATTGACCAATATTTTGGGAATCAATTTCTAGGCGATCGCCATCTCGTTTAAGTTTGACCCCGATTGCCGTCAAAATTTGACCCATGCGGTCGATATCAGCCAACGCAGGTAAATTCCGTAGCTGACAATCATCGGAACACAGAAGCGTCCCCGCCATGATTGCCAAGGCCGAATTTTTGGCCCCACTAATACGCACTTCCCCTTTGAGGGAAGCTCTACCGTAAATCTCAATCACCGGCTCCAGACCAGCGGTGGTCCTAGGGGTGGCATCGTAGGTCGCTTTAATAGTCATTTCCTCCAAGAAAATATAGAAAAGATTAATTCATATGAAATTAAGTATTGCCTGGGGCAAATCGCTTAATATCTTAGCTGAGTTCTGTCAAGTTTCCTGAATTTTGCCAAAAAACTAGTGATTCCTTGACAACTACGCCATCAAAAAAACAGAGCCAAGAGTTGACTTCAGTGACAAACTACGCCATGATTATTGTCCGGGTGATTTTGCCCTGATTAGCCAGCGGAACTGGCGGAATTGGTAGACGCGCTAGATTCAGGTTCTAGTGTTCGCAAGGACTTCCGGGTTCGAGTCCCGGGTTCCGCATTTTTTATCATCATCGTGTCTGACTTCCCTCCCCTTATTACCAGTTCACAAAACCCCTTAGTCAAGCAAATCCGTCGCTTGCATCGCACCAAAGGACGAAGAGAGCAGAATCGATTGCTCCTGGAGGGGACTCATCTGCTAGAGACGGCATTACACAATCATTGTTCCCTTGACCTAATCTGCTACACCGAGGACTGGCACCATCGCCACCAAGATCTTTGGCTAGAGCTAGAGCCGCTCTGTGAACGCTTGATTTTAGTCAGTCCAGACGTCTTGCAACTCCTGGCCACAACGGTTAATCCCGATGGCATTGTGGCGACGATCGCCCCTGACCTGGTGAGTCATTTGCCCTCTTCCCCCCCGCACCTGGGTTTAGTGTTAGAGCGGTTGCAAGACCCTGGCAATCTCGGTACTATTTTTCGCACCGCTGTAGCCACCGGGGTTGACGGCCTCTGGTTAAGCCCAGACTGTGTAGATTGGGACAACCCCAAAGTATTGCGGGCCTCCGCCGGAGCCGTTCTCAGTTTGCCCAAGCAGGTGGCTGCGGATTTACCGACCCTAATCCAAGAATTTAAGTCCCAGGGGCGACAAATTATTGCCACCGTCCCCCAAGCTACAAAAACCTATTGGGAACTGGATTTTAGTCGTCCATCGGTATTGATTTTTGGCAACGAAGGTCAAGGGTTGAGCCCAGACCTGATCGCCCTTGCCGATGAACAAGTCACCATTCCTCAAAGTCAGGCGGTGGAGTCCCTCAATGTGGCGATCGCCGTTGCCCTGGTCTTGTATGAAGCCCAACGCCAAAAGCACTATCGTAGCCAGGCATAAAAAAATTGGGCTAACCCCATGGCGATCGCCCAACTGAATAAAGCTAGAGCGGATTAAGCTCTAACCAATAAACTCAATGGTTTAGATAAAGACAAAGTTGGCTGCCGTCAAGGTGTTGGTTTGAATGCCGGTCAAGGTGGCAAAGGGTTGGTTTTCTTGTCCATTGAGGGCAATGTTGTTATCAAAGAAGCTTAGGTCATTAAAGTCAACGCCAGCGCCTTGGTTGGCAATGCCGATCACATCGACACCGCTAACAAAGTCCGTAATGGTATTGGTCGCTGTGGGAATGGCATCGGTCAACATCCAGAACTGGTCAGCACCCGCACCACCGGCGAGGACATTACCGCCACCGGTTTGGACATAGAGTTGGTCGTTACCTTCTCCACCCAGAGCACGACCGTTGGTGCCGAGGAAGAAGATGTCATCACCAGCACCACCGGAGAGACGATAGCCTGTGGCATCGGTGGCATCGAGTTCGTCGTTACCCGTACCACCAAAAAGGCGATCGCCATTGCCCGCAAAGAGAGTATCAGCGCCACTGCCGGTATTAATGCGGTTATTGCCCGCGATCAAAGAAGGTGCAGTCGCCGCATCCACTTCGTCATTACCCGCTCCGGTAAAGACCAAGTCGTTGATTCCGTCAAACGGCTCGTCAGGAGTGCCCGCAACCAGCAGATCATTACCCGGCGTACCAGAAATCAATTGCGCTTCCCGTTGACTGGCGGCAAAATCGGGAGTTACCCCAAAGAGGGTTTCATACATGAGGTCGTAGATCTCGGTATTGTCCAAGGTGCTGGGCAACAGATCCGCATTCATGCCGTAGGCTTTGCTGACAATACTACCCGGAAAATCAGGAGTCCCTACCCAAGCAATGCCAAAGTTCCCCATCGGGCCGTCAATGCTGTTTTCGGCACTGAAGGATTTCCAGGGTTGCCCCTCGGTGGCCGTACTCCCTTCTGGCCCGTCTAAATAAGCGCGGCTATCGTTGGTAGTGGTGCGATTAACGTTGATGAAGGGTACTTCGGGTTGCTCATCTGCCAGGTTCGGATTACTGGCATCAAAGTTACCACTGGCACGGGTATAGGGCGCAAATTGATAGACCTGCATTCCCCCCGCGTCACTATCCGCGGCAGTTAGCACCAGGGTATTGGGATCTTGGGTGTTAACAAAATCCATTGCCACGCCGATCGCGGCATCCGCCCGACGCATCGCTTCAATGGTGCCAACGGCGTTATTGTTATTGCCGAAGTTGTCCGTGCCCTCTTCTTCAACTACAACAAAGAATCCATCGGGATCTTGGCGGAGGATTTGTAGAGAGGCTTCTAGCATTTCTGCCACCGTGGGCGCAGTTGCCACATACAAGGGCAAGGGATTGGCTGTATTTAAGCCTAAAGCTTCTTCAATGCGATCGTCAAAGGTGTGGTTGGCCGCAAAGACTCCCAGTAACTTGGTGGAAGCAGTGGCGGACGCTACGGCCGCATCCATTTGATCTTCTGTATAGACCACTGTATAGCCGAGGGATTGGGCCAAAGTGATGAGGTTAATGCTGGGACGATCAGGAGCATCGCTGAAAGCCGCATCAATTTCGGCAGTAACGTGGAAGCCAGTGGTGCCCTGAGGCAACAGGTAAACTTCACCCCCCGCCATAATGATCTGAGTACCAGAGCGAATCACCTGTTCGGCAATTTCCGCCGTTTTATCCCGAGCACGAGTATTATCTCCATCCCGGTTGGTAGTGGCGGCAGCAAAGGCGGCGGTTCCGGGTTCGCCAATGTGTCCAGACTGAATCAGGGCGGTTGCTTTACCCGCTTCGATCGCCTCTTCGAGGATGGTGTAACCCAGTTTGCCAGAGGCAGGATTCACTGGGGTATTATCTTGTTCTAAGCCAAAGGATTCGTTAAAGACCTTAACGCCATTGGCATGGGTAACAGCCCCGGCATTGGAGGTTCCTGTTAGCTGGTTTTCCATGTGGCCGAGGTAAACCCCAGCGTTGGACATTTTATCCCAGTTCAGACGTCCGTCCGGGCCTAGGTCAATATTCCGCAGCGCCATGTAGTGGGAAGGGCTGGTACCATCGGGGTGAATGAAGATCACATTGCCGGTATCAGCAGTGGCGGCCGGAGCAGGAGCGATCATTTCTTCATTACGAGCTTCCAGTTCGGTGTCGAACAGGGTCTCGTACATCAACTCATAGATTTTGGTGTTGTCTAAGGTAGCGGGTAACTTATCCGCATTTAGACCATGAGCCTTGGATACAATAGAGCCGCTAAAGTCCGGTAGACCAGCCCAGGCAATCGCAAAGTTGAAGCTATCGCCATTTTCATCGGGAGCCGAGGCAAAAGGCGCAGTGTTGGCACCAGTTTGACCATCCAGGGGCACGTTCCGATCGCCACTACTGTCAATAGGATTGTTGTTGATATTACCTACATTACCCGTTCCCAGGGGGTCCCGCACTTGCAGTCCACCCGCATCGCTGTCCGCTGCGGTAATAATCAGGGTGTTTTCGTATTTTTCGACAAACTCCAGGGCCACCCCGATCGCCGCATCTGCCCGGCGCAGGGCTTCTAGCGTTCCAGGGGCATTGTTGTTATTGCCAAAGTTGTCCGTGCCTTCTTCTTCCACGATGGCGATGGAGCCGTTGTCAAAGTTGGGATGGGCTTCCATTAACTGCTGGGTAACTGCCAGCATTTCAGCGATCGTTGGAGCTGTCTCTAAATACAGAGGAAGGCCATTGGCCGCTAACTGTTCTTCAGCACGATCATTGAAGGTGTGGATGGGTGCGAAAACCCCTAAAACCTTGGTGGGAAGTTGGGGCAGATCCAGCAAGGCATTGAGTTCGGCTTCGGTGTAAACCACCGTGTAACCCAAGCTTTCAGCGAGGTCAATCAGATTTTCAGAGGGACGCACTAAAGAACTGCTACTCAGAGCATCATACTGGGCTGCCGTACCATGAAAACCCTCAGTACCGACAGGTAACAGGTTCAGTTCCCCGCCGCTCATAATGAAGTCAACCCCAGACTCAATCACCTGCTTGGCAATTTCAGCGGACTGGGCACGGGGAACGATGCGAGTGCCATCGGGATTAACAATTTCCTCCGTCTTAGCCACAAATGCAGCGGTACCTGGTTCAAAAATAGCACCAGACTGAACTAAGGCGGTTACTTTGTTAGTCGTGATCGCCGATTCCACGATCGTTTGATTGCTACCATTCAGGGAAACAATAGGAGCATTCTCTGCCTCAAACCCAAAGGATTCGGCATAAACTTTAGCTCCCGTTGCGTGGGTAATGGCTCCGCCATTAGACGTTCCGCCGAGTTGGTCTTCCATGTGACCCAGATACACCCCGGCTTTTTCGAGTTTGTCCCAATTCAAACGTCCGTCAGGGCCCTGATCGACAAAGCGAGCAAAGGCGTAGTGAGAAGGACTTGTTCCATCGGGATGGATAAAAATAACGTGATTGCCAGCCATTGTGTTGTAACTATCCTACCCTTTCAGGTAATACATGTTATCCAAGTCCAGTATGTCATCAAAATTTTATAAAGATTTAAGCAGTATTTATAATTTAGTTATGATTAGTTTAAATTTTAAGAGCGCCACGAATTGGCGATGGCTTTAATTGATGCCATGAATAGCCGCGCACAACGGCGTGGTTATCCCGTTGCACGTTTTATATTTAATTCTGGTTAGCTACTTATCAATTATCAACTTAAAACAATCCCCGGCTAAAAAAACCGAGGATTGCTGACGGTTGTGGGTTTAGTTAGATCTTGCGAAGGCTAGATCGGCTGTAACTCCAATCTAAATAAAGACAAAGTTAGCCGCCGTCAAGGTGTTGGTTTGAATGCCGGTCAAGGTGGCAAAGGGTTGGTTTTCTTGTCCTTTGAAGGCAATGGTGTTACCCACCAAGCTGAGGTCAGCAAAGTCAACGCCAGGGCCTTGGTTAGCAATGCCGATCACATCTACACCGCTAACAAAGTCGGTAATGGTATTGGCCGCCGTGGGAATGGCATCGGTCAACATCCAGAACTGGTCAGCACCCGCGCCACCGGCGAGAACGTTACCGCCACCAGCTTGGACATAAAACTGGTCATTACCTTCTCCACCCAGAGCACGACCGTTGGTGCCGAGGAAGAAGATGTCATCACCAGCACCACCGGAGAGACGAGCTCCCGTAGCATCCGTGGCATCGAGTTCGTCGCTATCCGCACCGCCAAACAGGCGATCGCCATCGGCGGCAAAGAGAGTATCCGCGCCACTACCGGCATTAATGCGGTTGAAACCGGTTAAAGCTCCGCCAATGGGAACATCAACTTCGTCATTACCAGCACCGGAGAAAACGATGTCATTGACACCATCAAAACCAGGGGTTACTCCCACTAGGATCTCATCAGCTCCATTGGTGCCAACCACAAGGTTAGTATCTTGAACTAGGGTTGCACTAGGAGAGATAAAGAAAGCAAGTTGACCACCCCGAACTAGGTTTTCGTCAGCGGTCGCAGTGCCATCACCATTGCCATCAATATTGGTAGCCGTGATGATTGTGCCATCTCTCAAGCTACCCGCTTGAACATCAAAAATGAATAATTCACCGCCATTATTGCCCAACAAGTTGGAAACATCTAAAATCCCTGAGGTTTCCCAGTTGCCCAGGTCATTAGGACTAGCATCACTCTGGGTAGCCGGAATTCCAGAACGGTCAATTTGGCCAATGCGTCTTAAGGTTGCGGAAGGATCTGCGGCAGAAGGGTCAAGCACAAAAATTGATGTCTCTTCACCAGAGGTTGCACCGAAAAGAGAAGAGGAGATAGCGCGGTCTTCTTGGATGAAGATCCTGCCATCATCAGCCCAATCTAGGTTGTCGGGGCTACGTAGACCGAAATCTCGTTTGTCAGCTTCATTGCCATCATAGAGAATAGTGGCATCTGCATTGATGACACCGGTGGCAATATCCGCGAAGTCAACATCAATTTTGTAGGTAGTACCCCATACATCAGCATCATCAAAAAGGCCTTGCCGACCCGTGGAAGCCAAAACAGCTTGGGTGCCATCCAAGGGATTCGTGGCAACATCCTCAGGACGAGAGAACAAGAAAGCTTGGACGTCTGCGGCCAATTTGTCTTGTTGAGCTTGGGTGGCAAAGCCCTGGGCATCATAACCAAGTTGATTTTGAGCAGTGGCAGAACCAGCAAGGTCAGGACGATAATAGTCAATTTTAACGAATTGACCTTTGGTACTATTGTTTGATCCTGCGAAATCACGAGCATCGGCTTCGATAGCATCACTAGGATTGGTTGGGTCATTAGCAACCCAGACAAATAATTCGCCATTGTTAAGACCATTGCGCTCTAAGAAGCCACCAGTGGTCTTGGTACCGACATAAAGAATTAGAGGTGCAGGACCGCGGTCATCACCCACTAAAATTGCAACTTTATCCGTGGTTCCGGTATCAAGTTCGGTGACGTTTTCCCATGCTGCACGACCTAACCAAGGTAGAGCGTATAAAGTATTTGTTTCAGTATCTAGGGCAAATTCAGTACCACCATCATCTTCTTCTCCAGTGAAGAAAATACGGTCAGCAAAACCCATGCCAGTACCAAACTGATTAGCTTCAAATAGAGCGGCAGAGCAGAATCGAGCGAAGCCACCAAATTCTAAATCAGAAGCGGCATCAACTACTTCACCAGCGCGATTGATAACCGTATCAAAGGCTAGACCCGAATCAGTGATTTGGAGTGTACGCTTATCTACATCAAAGTAGCTGACCCGTGCGCCTGGGAGTTCCGTACCATTGGCAAGGGTATATTTATAGCCAACTGTATTTCCCAGTTCATGATTGACCAGCAAGCGGACAGTAGTGTCATTGAGAGAAAATGCACCAATCCCATCCAAGATTCCAGGTGGTACGTAGCCATCAATATTGTCGCCAACAGTAAAAATAGGATCTACTGACCAGCCATTGAGACCCGTCAGTTGGGCCGGTTGATTGGTATCGAAACTTGTATTAGACATAAACGCCTAGAAAATCTCCGCTAAACAAAACAAAACAAAACGGATGCACTATCTATGGTCATAGCCATAAAAACAGAGACCGGACTAATCAAACACACATACTCAATTTGATGGGCAAGTGACATTTCTGGTCAGATCAGCCTCTAATAAGGTCTCACAACAAGATTAAGAATGGATTAGCAACGGATTAGCGGTTCGTGTTTCTACGTTAAACAAAAAAAAGGTGGCGATGGGCCACCCAGACGAACTATTAAGTTTAAATTTCAAAATCCTAGAGAGCATTACCGCGGGGTAGGACTTCTTCAGGGAAGATGAAGTTTTCATGGGGTTGATCTTGGGGAGCCATCCAGGCGCGCATCCCTTCGTTCAACAGAATATTTTTAGTGTAGAAGGTTTCAAATTCCGGGTCTTCTGCCGCCCGTAATTCCTGGGAAACAAAGTCGTAGGCCCGTAGGTTCAACGCCAGACCGACAATCCCTACAGAACTCATCCACAATCCAGTGACCGGCACAAACAACATGAAGAAGTGCAACCAACGTTTGTTGGAAAAGGCAATCCCAAAGATTTGTGACCAGAAACGGTTTGCCGTCACCATGGAGTAGGTTTCTTCGGCTTGGGTGGGTTCAAAGGCGCGGAAGGTGTTGGCTTGTTCGCCATCTTCAAACAGGGTGTTTTCTACTGTGGCACCGTGAATGGCACAGAGAAGCGCACCGCCGAGAATCCCGGCAACGCCCATCATGTGGAAGGGGTTGAGAGTCCAGTTGTGGAACCCTTGCAGGAACAAGATAAAGCGGAAAATACCAGCGACCCCAAAGCTAGGGCCAAAGAACCAGCTAGATTGTCCGAGGGGATACATCAAGAAGACACTGACAAATACGGCGATGGGGCCAGAAAAGGCGATCGCGTTGTAGGGTCGAATGCCGACAAGGCGGGAAATTTCAAACTGACGCAACATGAAGCCAATCAGACCAAAGGCACCATGGAGCGCGACGAAGGGCCACAGTCCACCGATTTGGAACCAGCGGGTGAGGTTGCCTTGGGCTTCGGGACCCCACAGAAAGAGTAGGGAGTGACCGAAGGCATCAGCGGGGGAAGAGACCGCAACAGTCAGGAAGTTAGCACCTTCAAGATAGGAGCTTGCTAGACCGTGGGTATACCAGGAAGTAACGAAAGTGGTGCCGGTGAGCCATCCACCCAGGGCCATGAAGGCACAGGGGAAAAGCAGTAGACCAGACCAACCAATGAAAACGAAACGATCGCGCTTTAACCAGTCATCGAGGGCATCAAACAGACCTCTCTCGACTGGGGCGCGTCCGACTGCAATCGTCATGGCGCGAATCTCCAAAATTATAATTACATAGAAAAAGAAAATCTTAATTCCCTACCCTTCGGTCACGTTGCTTGGCTGAGGGATCAGCGCAAAATGAGAAAGAATTGGGAAATCTTAATTTTTCTTAACTTTAACAATTGTAAAGGAAAGCTCCGCCAGATGCCAGTCCAATATTGAACAAAATCTAAAATTTATGGACCACGATCAATACTTGCCGTGGGCTTAAACCGGAATCATTTTTCCTGCTAACGCGAAAAAAGACGAGTCAAAGCTAGTTTGCTGTTTTGCCTACCCATTGTCTGGGCACCGGGCTACATTAATGCTTTTTCTCGGGCTTTATCCAAGGCCGCTCGCAGAACATTAGCCCCTGCTTCGGGCTGATGGGCATGGGCGCTAATGTGGCGTTTCCAGGCTTTGGTTCCGGGTTGCCCGGCAAACAGGGTGAGCAAGTGGCGACTAATGGCGTGTAACTTAAGCCCTTGGCTAGTGCATTTTTCAATATAGGGCAACATTTGAGTAATAATCTCACTACGACTGGGCGGTGTCACTCTGTCACCGTAGAGATCGCGGTCTACCGTCACCAACAAGTAAGGATTTTCGGCGGCGGCTCTGCCAATCATTACCGCATCCACCTGGGTTAGATGGGTTTGAACCTGCTCTAACGTTGTAATACCACCATTAATTTCAATGGCGAGCTGAGGGAATTCCTGTTTAAGCCGATACACATCCCCATAGCGCAGAGGGGGAATGGTGCGATTTTCCTTGGGGCTGAGACCCTGGAGCCAAGCTTTGCGGGCGTGGACGGTGAAACGCTGACATCCCGCCTCGGCAACAATGCGGACAAAATTAACCAGGTCTTCGTAGCTGTCTTGGTGGTCAATGCCAATGCGATGTTTCACGGTTACCGGGATGTCTACCACCTGTCGCATCGCCGTTACACAGCGGGCCACTTGTTCCGGTTGAGCCATGAGACAAGCGCCAAAATGGCCGTTCTGAACTCGGTCACTCGGACAGCCCACATTGAGATTAATTTCGTCATAGCCCCAATCGGCTCCCACCTGGGCACAGTCCGCTAGGAGTTGGGGATTGTCTCCCCCCAATTGCAGGGCGAGGGGATGCTCTTCCGGGGAAAAATCGAGTAGTTTATGGCGATCGCCGTGGATAATCGCCGCGGTTGTGATCATTTCGGTGTACAGCAAAACCCGTCGGCTAATTTGTCGCATAAAGTAGCGAAAATGACGATCGGTGTGGTCCATCATGGGGGCGACACTCAACGGATTGACGCCAAAAGCATAGGGGTTATTCGTCAACATTATTTTACGAAGCTAACGGCGAGATATTCAGTCAACGGTTACATCTCCGACGTTTCTTGGGTATCGGTCTGCTCTGAATCGTCTTCCGGGGGTGAAATTTCACTAACTAAGACCTTATCAATACGAATGCCGTCCATATCGACGACTTCTAGGCGTAGCCCATCGGCAAGAAAATACTCGCCGGACTGAGGAATTTTACCCAGGGTTTCAATAATAAATCCTCCCAAGGTATGGTACGTGCCATCTTCCTCATTGGAAAGTGTTTCTTTGTCAAAGAGTTCTTTAAATTCATCAATGGACAAGAGCCCATCGAGGAGCCAGGAGCCATCTTCGCGTTGAATAATTTGAGGCTCTTCAATTTCATCATCATTGGGAATATTACCCACGATCGCCTCAATTAAGTCATTGAGCGTCACCAGACCTTCAATGCCGCCGTATTCATCAGTAATCAGGGCAATGTGAGTACCGGATTGCCGGAACATTTCCAAGACATTTAAGGAACGAGTGCTCTCGGCCACAAACAAGGGCGGTTGGACGAGGACTCGGAGGTCGATCGCCGGCTGAGACCATTGGGTATTGAGAATATCCTTAACTCGGACAAAGCCGAGGCAGTCATCCAAACTGTCCTGACCGACCGGAAAGCGAGAATAGGGAGTTTCTAAAATTTCCCGCTGATTTTCTTCCCAGGGCGCATCCACATCCAACCAAGCAATGGCCGTCCGGGGCGTCATTAGGGTTTTAATGGGGCGATCGCCAAGGCGAAAAACCCGCTCCACCATCTCTTGCTCAGCTTCCTCAAACATTCCCGCTTGGGTTCCCTGTTGAATCAAGACCCGGATTTCCTCTTCTGTAATAGGGCTGAGTTCGTTACTGCTGATTCCCAAGAGCTTGAGTAGAGCGTCCGAAGAAATCCCCAATAAATAGACAATGGGAGAGGTCAGCCGCGATAGAAACATCATCGCCGGGGCCATATTGCAGGCCAATTCCTCCGGATGACTCATCGCAATGCGTTTCGGGACTAATTCACCGATTACAAGGGATAGATAGGTAATCAGGGTTACTACCAGGAAAATACTGAGGGGCTCGCTATAAATCTGGATGGGGGGAATTTGATTGAGGAACTCTCCTAACCGTTGCGCCACCGTTGCCCCCCCCACGGCACCACTGAGAATACCGATGAGGGTAATGCCAATCTGCACCGCCGAGAGAAAATCATTGGGGGAATTGGCCAGCTTCAGAGCTAGCCGAGCTTTTCGATTTCCCTGCTTAGCGAGTTGTTCAAGCCGGACTTTGCGGGCTGAAACAATGGCAATTTCCGACCCCGAAAACACACCGTTAGCGATAACCAGTACCAGGATCAGAAGCAATTCAAGGGCGACAGAGGACATTCGAGAAGATGGGGTAAAAGAATGGCGATCGCCTTAACCGATGGGTAAAGCATCCAGACCCGAAGCAAAGGCATCGGGGAAAAAGACTCCACCTTGACGGTAATGTCTTGATTGAGATTATGCCACAATTAGTTGTTACCTCAATGAATGGCATTTTTACTAGATTACGCTAGAATCGTAAAGGCGAATTTTAATAAAGTATGATCAAGCTACGCTTAAAACGTTTTGGCAAGAAGAGAGAAGTCAGCTACCGTATTGTAGCCATGCACAGCACCAGCCGCCGTGATGGCCGCCCCCTAGAAGAACTCGGATTTTATAATCCTAGAACCGATGAAACCCGCTTGGATGTTCCCGCTATCCTGCAGCGTCTAAAACAAGGTGCCCAGCCCACTGATACCGTCAAAGCCCTTTTGACCAAAGCTCAAGTTTTTGAGCAACTCAACGCCTAGGGACTGGATTAGTCACGAATGTTCGATCCTAGCCATTGGCTCACGGTAGTTTCCCATGAGCCATACCGGGCTTCATTTACTTAATTTATCGCAAGTCTCAAAGTCCAAGTTATTCAGCTCGCCTAAACTGGGCAAATCAAAAATACAGGCATCCTCCGGCTTGACCTGCAAAAAATGATGCATCAATAGCAAGCCAGCAATGGTCCAAGTCTGATAGGAACGAGCCTGTTGACCCACCCAAAATCCCGTGGGACCATCAAAGTATTCTGCCCATTTTTGCCGAGGGAGCCGCCTTAATAATAATTGATAATTAGACTGCAGAAGATGCTCAATTTTGGCGAAATCCACCGCATCCCCCGATGAGCGATGATGATGGCGCAGAGCCGCCACCGCCAAAAACCAAAATAAGCAGGGCCAGTGACCGCCATTGTGGTAAGACCAGGGTAAATTTTTACGGTCATAGCCGGTTTTTCCACGCCAGTCGATGTCATTGAGGGGGGGATGACAAATCCGCAGGGGCATTTGCGAGCAGAGTTCGGCCTGGTTATCCAGCACAAGTCGAAAGAATGACCGCTGTTGTCCTAGACTCATGACATCAAAGATCGCCCCCAGGCAGTTTCCCAGGGTAAAAAAGCGAAAATCTGGGCGTCCCGTGCGAATATTGCCAATTAGATAGCCGCCTTGATCTCCCAGCCATTCCTGCAACCAATTAGGAATGGTTTCAAAGTGAATATTATGTTCATTAATAACCCGATCGCCGTATTGTTCCGTGGGGCGACGGCGCAGGGTTTGCACAATATTGCGATTGATCCAGTAGTGCTTGAGCAGATAAGTCCGCAGTTTTTTTAACCAATCAATACTCAAATTTAATTGTTGACTCTGCTGTTCGGTAAAGGGGTCAAGGGAATGGGGGTGATACTTAGAATAGCCCTTCTCCTTGAGGTCGATGGCCAGGAGACCAGCGGCACTTTTGAGTGCTCCGTAGAGGAGAACTTGAATTTCTAGCGGGGTTCCCCAGACATCTAGGGGACGGTCAATCATAAAGGCACCGTCGGGCACAAATAACGTCGGCGCATCCCGAAACACCGGATGGAGAATTAGATTCAAAAATTTTTGTAGCCCCAATTGCACCTGGGACTGCCGGCACCAATCCCGATCGCCCGTCCATTTCACGTAGATGTAGGCCAAAATCGGCCACCACAAGCTGGCATCGACCGAACAAACCCGACCGATGGCCCGCTGGCCGTAGTCCACATCCAAATGGCCGTCTACTTCAACAAAACTAGTGGGAAAAATACCGTAGGTCGGAAAAGTTCCACTTTGGAGTTGTAGACAAACATCCAGAAAATTCCGCACAATATCTGAGCGACCATCCAACAAACAAAAGATCATTACGGGGATATTATCCCGAATAAAAATTTCGTTGTAATTCAGGTCTAAATTCTTAGTCTGCTGAGGGATTGCCGCCACTGTTCCTACAATTTTCCCCTGGATTTTTACCAGGGCTTCATCGTAAAGCAGTGAACGAGCAGTGGCAATAATTTGATTTTCTAACATGGCAATCGATTGGGGGAATTTATCATATATTAAGGCAGAGGTTTATAGATAAATAAACCGTTTTTCCGAAAAAATAACACGAAAAAACGGTTCCTTAATACTTAATTGATTGTAACAAAAAACCTAGGAAATTTGAGGATAAATCCCTCTCCCTAGGTCTTGCCAGCTATGTATAGAATATATTTTTTGTTGTTAAGTCTGCCTAACGTTGAATCAATGATTTGATCGACTTTCAGAAGCACTCCTAATGCGCCAACACTTCTCTAATAGATCAATCTTATAAAAGTACCAGAAACGATTGGGTTTCCAAACGGCAATTCGGGGTTCAGAATAAAGAGGTTGATTGAGATAGTACCAGACTGCTCCTCCAATCTGTCTGCATTTCCAAAGCATGGGGGTGTTGGCTCCTGGTTCGTGGGTGTGGGATGAGTAAACGATGGCGTATAATTCAGATTTTCCCACTCCTTTTGGACTTTGGCACTGAAACTTCACAGCTTGTAACGATTTGAGCAATTTCACACAAAAATTACAATCGGGGTCGAGTCAAGTCAATTACAATCTGTCCCCCAAAATCAGGAATCGGCGCTGCAACCTTGGTGAGTTGTACTCGCACCTTTTCAATCCCCTTCAACCCCAGTAAATCCTCGGCAATCGCCTCGGTTAAGCGTTCCACCAGCGCGTATTTAGACTCTGTGATGCGTTGTTTAATCCGTTCAATGCCCTGACGATAATCCACCGTATCTCCTAGGCAATCGCTCTGACCCGCCCGGTGCAGGTCTACCCAGAGGGTGACATTGACCTCAAACCACTGGCCCAGCACCTGTTCCTCTGGTAAAACGCCGGTGTAGCCGTAACAACGCAGGTTTTTGATTTCGATAGTATCAGTCATGGATTAGCGGAGAGAGGGACAAAAATGGCGGGCTAAAGATAAGTAGCTGAGCGTCAATAGCGTCAATAGTTATGAAATCCCCCGTCCTAAGGACTCCCCCCTTATCAAGGGGCTGGGGGTAGAGCATAAAACTTATGATTAGTTTAATTACATCGACCTACTTAGGCACGGTTTAGATTACAGCCTGGGAGCGAACCTGTACCATGCCTAGCCTAGATTGATTGGTTTTTTCGAGCTGTCAGCCTAGGAAACTGAAGCTGTGGAACGTTTACGACGATAGGTTTTGGTGATTTGAGTCGCGGGATTTTCTTCTACTTCAATCTCTACCTCAGCGACGGCTCGACGCACCGGAATGGGGGCGGTTTTAGGCGTTGGATTGGGCAGTGGAGAGGAGGATTTGTTCACCAGCGAACTTTTACTCGGCACAGAGGTCGTCGGAGTAATCCCCATTTCGCTCTGTAGGAGTACTGTGACCAAGGGGCTAGACTGGAATTCTCGCTTGACAAGGCGTTGGCAAATCCCTTCTAATTCCTGCTGGAGGGCTGACCAGCGCACTGAAGTGGAGCCATTTTGCCCTTCCACAAACTCGGTCCAGCGCTCTGCCAAAAATCGCTCGACATTTCGCGCCACCAATTGCTGGAATAGGGCGCGGTCTAGGGTCATGACAACTCCCCGCAACAGTACTTCAGGCTGGGCCAACAATTTGCCAGATTGTCCGATGGCGGCGGCAATGATCACCACCCCATCTCCAGCTAGCTGTTGACGTTCCTGCATCGTGTGTTCATGGACAATGCCCGCTTGATCAACGAGTTCAATACCGGCCGGAACCTTACCGGCGATCGCCATTTTGTCGGCGGAAATTTCAATAATGTCGCCGTTATCGACAATGAGCGTATTTTCGGCAGGGATACCCATGGCTTGGGCCATCTGGGCGTGCTTGACCAACATTCGATGTTCCCCGTGAACCGGCACAAAAAACTTCGGTCGGGTCAACGACAAAAGCATTTTATGATCTTCCTGGGAGCCGTGACCCGAGACATGAATGCCTTTATCTTTGCCATAAATGACATTGGCTCCCTGCATCATCAGGCGGTCAATGGTATTGACAACCGCGATGGTATTACCGGGAATCGGATTAGCCGAAAAAACAATGGTATCACCGGGACGGACTTGAATCTGGGCATGTTCACCCTTAGAAATCCGGGTCATGGCCGCAAGGGATTCGCCCTGGGAGCCAGTGGTCAAAATCACCAGTTGATCATCACTCAAGTTACGAGCGGTTTTAATGGGTACAAACAGATCGTCAGGACATTTGATGTAACCTAATTTGCGAGCATGGGCAATGACATTCAGCATCGAGCGACCGACCACGGCCACCTTGCGACGATGGCGCAGAGCCAAACTCAGAATAATATTGACCCGATGGACCGAGGATGCAAAGGTGGTAATCATCAAGCGACCCGCGGCTTGGGTGAAGCAACGGTCTAGACCCGCCCGGACGGATTCCTCGGAGGGCGTAACCCCTGGAACCTCGGCGTTGGTGGAATCACTCAGCAGACACAACACTCCTTTTTCGCCGTATTCCGCCACTTTTTGCAGATCAAAATACTCCCCGTCCACCGGCGTATGGTCAATTTTGAAGTCACCACTATGGATAACAACGCCCAGGGGAGTATTGATCGCCACGGTAAAGCTATCGGCAATGGAGTGGGTATTGCGAATAAACTCGACTACGAAGTTGCGACCCAAGCGCACAATTTCCCGGGGAAGGACGCTTTGCAAATTGGTTTTTTGTAACATGCCGGCTTCTTCGAGCTTGTCTCGCAATAGAGCCATCGCCAGGCGAGGTCCATAAATAATCGGAATCTCAAATTGTTTTAAGTGGTGAGAAATGCCGCCAATGTGGTCTTCGTGACCGTGGGTAACAATCATGCCCTTGATTTTATGGCGATTTTCCCGGAGGTAGGTCACATCGGGGAGGACGATATTGACGCCATGCATATCATCGGAGGGAAAGGCAATGCCAGCATCGAGCAAAATAATTTCGTCACCGTACTCGAAGACGCAGGTATTTTTACCAATTTCGTGGAGTCCCCCCAAGGGAATAATTTTTAGGGTATTAGCTTGGCTATTTGTTTGGGAATTGACTTGGGGTTTAGTTTTAATCATTTTTGAATTGAGAGGTTAAGGAATGAAGTGGATAAACGACAATTTGTCGGTGTTGATTTTCTGAATCAAGCTTGATTCGAGAAGACTATATAAAATCCTTTGCAGCCAAGTTAGTGATGGAGCAAGGTAGGAATAGATCAATCAGAGTATTTATCTGAAGGATTCTAGATTCGGGGGATATTCAGTTTTGTGAAAAGGCTGTGATGTTAGCCAACGTTTTAGGTCTAACAATGATGATTGTAAGAGATGTCTTTTTTCCAAGGTATAATTATTATCTCGATCTTCTTTTTTGTTGTTAAGTTATCCTAGCATAAATCACCAGAAAATTTGAAGCACTGTTAGGATTTTCCTAAAAGATTCAGCTGCTGAAGAACCTGCTCTAATGCTGGCTTGTACTGTTCGGGCAATTCACAAAGGGGTAATCGTAGGCCTCCCACTTGCCAGCCCTGGAGCGCCAAGGCCGCCTTGACAGGAATCGGATTGGTTGTACAAAACAAGACTTTAAAAAGAGGGAGTAATTGCCGAAATTCGGCGATCGCCTGGGTCATTTGTCCGAACCGAAAGGCTTGAATCATCGCCTGGATTTGGTCACCGACTAAGTGACTCGCCACACTTACCACTCCGACACCGCCAATGCTCAAAATCGGCAGGGTCAAACTATCGTCGCCCGCATAAATATCAAACTCCGGTGGGGTTAGCCCTCGAATTTGGGCCGCTTGGTCAAGGTTGCCGGCGGCTTCTTTGATGGCAATGATATTGTCAATCTGGGCTAATTGGGCCACGGTCTCCGGCTGAAGATTCTGCCCCGTCCGTCCTGGGATATTGTAAAGCATCATCGGCAAATCGGGGCAACCGGCGGCGATCGCCTGAAAATGGGCAAAAAGACCCGCCTGGGGCGGTTTATTGTAGTAGGGCACAACCTGTAGTGAACCATCGACTCCCAGTTTAGCCGCGGTTTGGGTTGCTTCGATGGCTTCGGTGGTGGAATTAGACCCCGTCCCCGCTAGTACCTTCACTGTCGGGCCAACAGCCGCTTTGACCACCCGAAACAATTCATGTTCTTCCTGCCAGGTCAAGGTGGGTGACTCACCGGTAGTACCACAAACAACGAGGCCATCACTGCCGTGGCTTGTCAGGTGAACCGCTAATTTTTCAGCGGTGGCATAATTCACCTCTCCACTGGGGGTAAAGGGCGTCACCATGGCGGTTAGAACATGGCCAAAAAAGGGACGATGCATAGGCAAAACTTAAAAAAATAGGGGGTTAAAAACGCTAGGGACGTAGCCAATCATTGTGGAGCAGTAATTCCGCAATTTGCAGAGCATTGAGGGCCGCTCCCTTGCGAATTTGGTCTCCACAGAGCCAAAGCTCTAAGGCATTGGGGTGAGAAATATCCTGGCGGATACGACCCACCAACACATCATCTTTTCCCGTCGCATCGATGGGCATCGGAAAGTAGTTAGCGGACCAATCTTCCAAGAGGGTTAGCCCTGGGGACTGAGTCAAAATATCTCGAGCCTGGGCAACCTCAAAGGGCTGGTCAAACTCCAAATTAACCGCTTCGGAATGGGCTCGCAAGACGGGAACCCGCACACAGGTCGCCGTAACTCGTAATTCAGGGTCAGCGAAAATCTTACGGGTTTCATGCACCATCTTCATTTCCTCTTCACAGTAATGATTCTCTGTGATGGGAGAATTGTGGGGAAACAGATTAAACGCTAGGGGATAGGGTAAAATCTCTGCCCTAGGGCTATTTCCTTGGAGAATCGCCGCCGCTTGCCGTTTTACCTCTTCCATGGCTCGCGCCCCGGCTCCACTGGCAGATTGATAGGTGGACACCACAATGCGACGAATGCGCTGGACTTGGTGGAGTGGATAGACCGCCACCCCCAATAGGATTGTCGTGCAATTAGGGTTGGCAATAATCCCCCGGTGCTCAGCCGCAGAGGCTGGATTGATCTCTGGTACTACTAGGGGAACCCTGGGGTCAAGGCGAAAAGCGCTGGAATTGTCGATCATCACCGCTCCAGCCTCGACGATCGCCGGGGCCCAGGTTTTGGAGATAGACCCTCCAGCGGAGGCCAGGACGATATCTACCCCGTTAAACGAGGCAGGAGTGACTGCCTCAAGGGTTAAGGCTTCCCCCTGAAAGTCCATTGTTGTGCCCGCCGAGCGGGGGGACGCCAATAACTTCAACTGATTAAGGGGAAAGCGACGACTCGCCAATAGCTCCAGTAATTCGGTGCCAACAGCCCCAGTCGCCCCCAAAATGGCGACATTAATCGGGTTAGACAAAGGGGACACCTCCGGGGAAATAGCGGGCAAAGGGACGGCGTTTCATGGCAAGGATCACGCTAAATAACGACTGCGTTCGCAAATCTGTTGGGGAGGGCAAATTGGGGAGATGTTTGCCGTGGCGGGTAAATCTCTCGCAGAAAGCTCACTTTCTGGTCGCGGATATACTATTATCAGAAAGGCTGATTGGGAACGTTGGTCTCGCACAGAACAACACGAATAAATCTTGCTGATGGCTAGCATTGCCCGTCTGCTCTCTAAAGCATATCATGAGCAGTCCGATACGCAAGGATTCATTGAAAAAATCCCCCGGTCCCTGTTCCATCCCCCTAAACATTTAGTAATCGAGATTCACAGAGAATGAAAGTCACCCAGGAAAAACTTCCGGACAGCCGCATTGGATTAGAGATTGAAATTCCGGGCGAAAAATCCCAGACTAAATACGACACTGTTGTTAAAAACCTAGCTCGCACAGTCAATATTCCTGGGTTTCGTAAAGGAAAAATTCCCCGCCAAATCCTAGTGCAACGGCTCGGTAGTGGTTATGTCAAGGCGGCGGCCCTCGAAGAACTGCTCAAAGACAGCATCGAGGATGCGATTAAGCAAGAAAATATCGACTCCATCGGTAATATTGGTTTGCGCTCTAGCTTTGATGAATTGGTGCAGGTTTTTATTCCTGGTGTCCCTTTGACCTTTTTGGCCGCTGTGGATGTACCGCCAACGGTGGAGCTTGGCGAGATTAGTGCTATTGCGGTACAGGCGGAAGAGGTACTCTACGATCCCCAACAGGTAGAGGATTGGCTCGAAGAGCGTCGAGAACAGCAGGCGACCCTTGTCCCGGTGGAAGACCGTCCCGCCGAAGTGGGGGATGTGGCCATCGTGGATTATCAAGCCTATCGACAAAGCAAGGAAGCGGGAACCCATGGAGAGGCGATCACCGAAATTGTTAGCACTGATTTTAAAATCGAGTTGGATGAAGGCCGCTTTGTCGCGGGCATTGTTGAAGGCATCATCGGTATGAGCCTCGATGAAAACAAAGATATATTGGCGTCTTTTCCTGAGGATTATCCCCTCGAATCCGTGGCAGGCGAGACGGTGATTTTTGATATTACTCTCAAGGAACTCAAAACCCGTGAGCTCCCAGAACTCAATGACGAATTCGCCGATGAAATTAGTGAGTTTGAAACCCTGGCCGAATTACGCGAATCCCTAGAAAAGCGCTATCAAGAGGAAGCCCAGGCCCAAACAGACGAAAATATTGAGAAGGCCATTGTTAGCGAACTGATCAAAATCTGTGCGGTGGATTTGCCCGATACCCTCATCCAAGAGGAAACAAACCGCATTTTAACCCAAACTGCCATGCGAATGGAGCAGATGGGCTTAGACACGCGTCAGATCTTCACCGAAGACCTGATTCCTAAATTGCGGGAAAATGCCCGTCCTGAGGCAGTGGCATTGCTCCAGCGCACGTTGATTTTGCTAGAAATCGCCGAAAAACAGTCTCTTAGCCCGGATGAAACGGCCCTAACGGACAGGATGGCAGAAATTCGCACTCAGTTTAAGAATGATGATATCGACGAAGACAAACTCCGCATCATCGTCACCGAGGAATTGACCACAGGGAAGGCCTTGGCATGGCTCCGAGAACAAGTCACCGTGGAGTTGGTTCCCCTTGGCACGCTCACCCCCGTCGAGACCGAGGCCAGCCCTAGCGAGGTGACTGATGAAACTGATGATGCCACCATCACCGTGGAAGCCGAGGCCGTAGAGGCAGACGAGTAAATCCGATTTTGTCGGGACGATCGCCGTTTTTACCCTCAGCCCAGGGACGGTGATCGCCGCCATTGTCGAAGGAACTGTGTCAAAATGAGGGAACTTATTTTAGAGTGCTAGAAATTCGGTGTTTCTCAAGCAGAAACAGCCTAATCGCTTGGCCCATACCATTCAACGACACGACTAAATCCCATGCTTCAATCCCGCTCTCCCCATTACCCCTACCGAAGTTATCGCCAGCCCGATATCCAGAACGTTGTACCCATGGTGGTAGAGCAATCGGGGCTAGGTGAACGGGCCTTTGATATTTATTCTCGGCTATTGCGCGAACGGATTATTTTTTTGGGAACCCCAGTGGATGACGAAATGGCGGATTCCATCGTCGCCCAACTACTATTTTTAGACGCCGAAGACCCGGAAAAAGATATTCAGATCTACATCAACTCCCCCGGCGGGTCGGTCTATGCCGGTCTAGCCATTTACGACACGATCCAACAAATCCGCCCGGATGTCGTGACCATTTGTTTCGGACTAGCGGCGAGCATGGGCGCATTTCTCTTATCTGGTGGCACCAAGGGCAAGCGGATGGCCCTGCCCAGCGCCCGGATTATGATCCACCAACCCCTCGGTGGTGCCCAGGGTCAAGCCGTGGAAATTGAAATCCAGGCTCGAGAAATTCTCTACATCAAAGACCGCCTCAATACCATGCTGGCGGAGCACACAGGACAACCCCTTGAGCGGATTGCTGCCGACACCGAACGAGATTTCTTCATGTCTGCCCAAGAAGCTCAAGATTATGGCTTAATTGACCGGGTAATCTTCCGTCCTAACTTACCTGACCCCACTGTTCCTGTTACGTCCCTTGGTTAATGCTTATGTCTAAATATGACTCCCACCTTAAATGTTCCTTTTGTGGCAAGTCCCAGGAACAAGTCCGTAAGTTGATCGCCGGCCCGGGGGTCTATATTTGCGATGAATGCGTTGAACTTTGTAATGAGATTTTGGATGAAGAATTATTAGAAACCCAGGGCCCCCTGGGCAATTCCCCTCATCCCCCCGAAAAACCAGCTCGAAAATCAACTCCCCGCGAGCCCCTAACCCTGGAGCGATTACCCAAACCCACCGAGATTAAACAACACCTAGATGACTATGTTATTGGCCAAGATGAAGCCAAAAAAGTCCTCTCGGTGGCGGTCTACAATCACTACAAACGTCTAACTCTGATTCAAAATTCTGCCCAATCTCAGAACCAGGTTGAACTGCAAAAATCGAACATTCTCTTGGTGGGGCCGACGGGGTCGGGTAAGACTCTCCTCGCCCAAACCCTCGCTAAAATTTTGGATGTCCCCTTTGCGGTAGCCGATGCGACCACCCTGACCGAAGCGGGCTATGTTGGCGAAGATGTAGAAAATATTTTGTTACGACTGTTGCAGGTGGCAGACCTGGATGTGGAAGAAGCCCAACGCGGCATTATTTACATTGATGAAATTGATAAAATTGCCCGTAAAAGTGAAAATACCTCGATTACCCGCGATGTCTCCGGCGAAGGGGTCCAGCAAGCTCTGCTAAAAATGCTAGAGGGAACCCTGGCCAATGTGCCACCCCAGGGAGGACGTAAACATCCCTACCAAGATTGTATTCAAATTGATACGAGCAATATCCTGTTTATCTGTGGGGGAGCCTTCGTCGGCCTCGAAAAAGTGGTGGAGCAACGCCTCGGTAAAAAATCCATGGGCTTTATTCGTCCGGGGGAAACTCCCAGCAAAGAAAAACGGGCGGCGGACTTGATGCGTCGGGTTGAACCCGATGATTTGGTGAAATTTGGCATGATTCCTGAGTTTGTGGGACGAATTCCGGTAATGGCGGCCCTCAATCCCCTAGATGAAGCGACCTTAATCGCCATTTTGACCCAGCCCCGCAATGCTTTGGTCAAACAGTATCAAACGCTATTGGGGATGGATAAAGTCAATCTGGAATTCACCCTTGATGCGATCCAGGCGATCGCCCAGGAGGCCTACCGTCGTAAGACCGGCGCAAGGGCCCTGCGGGGTATCGTCGAAGAGTTAATGTTAGATGTGATGTATGAGTTGCCGTCTCGCAAAGACCTAAACCATTGTTTGATCACGCGGGACATGGTGGAAAAACGTTCCACCGCAGAACTTCTTGTCCATCCCTATTCCTTACCCAAGCCCGAATCCGCCTAATCTCTGTCTGGGGTGATTTCTAGTCCCCTAAGGGGGATTTAAAACAATTCTAAAAAATAGTGTGAAGCACCACTGCGCCGTTTTACCTCAGTTTATGACCTGGTTTTACCAGGTGGGCATCGATGGTTTGCTTTCGTTTCCGAGTCATAGCTCGGTCTACTACCGCAATACTCACTAGTGACACCCTTATTTTTCAAGCATAGATCAAAAAACTTTGTTGGCAGTCACCAACGCAGTAGCGAACTTCATAGAAATTATAGCGTAACCATCGGTAGAAATCCATGGCAAGGTTAAAATGAATGGCTAAGCTTTGCTGTTCTGGCAATAGTCTGCGGTGTATCAAAAATAAATATCGATGGCAACATTACAAGGCAGTTGGTTAATTGGGCCCGAGGGAAGAGTATTTTTTCTCTGGGCGCAGACCTGGCGCGATTTAGCAGAAATCCCCTCATCTATTCCGGATTCTATGCCCCTCCACCCCTTCTGCTTGCCTTGGGATGAATTACTTTTATTAATCCGCTCCCTACATCCAGAAACCTTTGGGCAATGGCAGGCATCCCCCCGCCGAGAAACCATCACTCTTCCGAGTCATCGCCAAAAAAAGGCTAGTTTTCCACTTCTGGCTCACCAGGACTGCCATTTATTTTTGCCCAAATCCTTGCATTTTCAGACTTGGCAGGTGGAAGGCCTCGCTCTAGACCCCGCCATGGCGGCTCAGTTGTTGCGCCGGGTTCCCTTGGGTCACACCGATAGTAAACAATGGGGGAGTGGGTTGATATTTTTTGCCCAACTTTACCGCTGGAGTTTAGATCTGCTGGTGCGCGGAAAGTTTTTACCCGGGTTTAACACCTGCAAAGACGGCGCTGGCTTGGGCTGGTACCCGCTTCTCGACAGCACCCAAGACCAATCTCGCCTCGCTAGATTTAGTCAACGCATCCCGGCTAATTGCCTGGCCTATGGTGAGCAGGAGAAATCGTCTGCCCAGGAGCTGATTTTAGATTTTCTTCAGAGCATGGTTCAAGCTCAGATTACGGGTCGTTATCCTAGCCGTACTGGGTCAAAAGACCCCTGGCTCCCGCTTTTGGTCTCCGCCTCCAGGGATTTGGAAAAACAAGACCCTCGGGGTGAGCAATTACGCACAGCTTTGGCCCATTGGCAATTTCCGGTGCAAAGCTACCTGGCCCATCGTCACAATCGGGAGCTAGAGCAACGTCAGTTTCGCGTGGCGATGATCTTGGAGCCTCCGGCCGATAAATCCACAGAAACCTGGCGTTTGTCCTATACTCTGCAAGCTCTCGATAGTGAAGCTCTCCACATTCCGGCGCAGGTGATTTGGCAAACAGAAACTAATCCCCTGCTGTGGCAAGACCGAGTAGTGGCCTCACCCCAGGAATCCTTGCTACGGGGCTTGGGTGTGGCATCTTTGCTCTATGAGCCGATCGCCATGAGTCTAGAAAGCCGCTCTCCGACGGGCTGTGACCTTGATCCGATCCAAGCCTATGCTTTTATTCAAAGTATGGCCTGGCAATTGCAAGATAGTGGGCTTGGGGTGGTCTTACCACCGGGATTGAGGGGAACCCGTCAGCATCAGCGTTTAGGGGTCAAAATCCAGAGCAAAGTTCAACCGAAAACAGGCGATCGCCTCACCCTCAAAAGCCTAATTAACTATCAATTACAGTTGGTATTAGCGGATGCTCCGATTTCTAACCAGGATTTTCAAAATCTGCTGGCTCAACGATCGCCGTTAGTAGAGATCAATGGACAATGGCTGATGTTACAACCGGCGGATGTACGGGCGGCCCAAGAAATTTTGCAACAACAACAAACCCCGATGACCTTGTCGGTGGAAGATGCGCTACGGCTGGCGGTGGGGGAAACCCAAACCATGGGCAAATTGCCGGTAGTCAAGTTTGAAGCCTCCGGGGTTCTGCAAGAATTAATGGACACCCTCCGCAATCCCCAGGGCGTGAAACCGATGGCGGAGCCGCCGGGATTCAAAGGAAGCTTGCGGCCCTATCAGGCTCGCGGGGTGGGTTGGCTGGCCTTTTTAGAACGATGGGGATTAGGGGCTTGTTTGGCCGATGATATGGGTTTGGGCAAAACGCCGCAGTTATTAGCTTTTTTGCTCAGCCTCCAGGCCGAGGAGATGCTAGAAAGGCCAGTGTTGGTGGTTTGTCCCACCTCGGTGATTAGCAATTGGTTCCATGAGGTGGAAAAATTTGCCCCCGGCCTAAAAACCATGATCCACCACGGCGATCGCCGTAAAAAAGGACAACCCCTGTTGCGAGCTGTCCAGGGGCAACAGTTGGTGATCACCAGCTATTCCCTCCTCCATCGGGATCTGAGTAGTTTAAAGTTGGTGCCATGGCAAGGCATTGTGTTGGATGAAGCTCAAAATATCAAAAACGCCGAGGCTAAACAGTCCCAAGCGGTGCGCCAACTCCGGGCCGGCTTTCGCATTGCCCTGACGGGAACCCCGGTAGAAAACCGCTTAACGGAACTCTGGTCGATTTTAGATTTTCTCAATCCTGGTTTTTTGGGGAGTCGAGCCTATTTTCAACGCCGCTTTGCGACTCCCATCGAAAAATTTGGCGATCACCAATCCCTCTACGCCCTCCGCAGTCTGGTGCGTCCTTTCATTTTACGGCGACTCAAAACCGATCAAACGATTATTCAAGACCTGCCCGAAAAACAAGAAATGACGGTTTTTTGTGGGCTATCTCGTCGCCAAGCCGACCTGTACCAACACCTCGTCGAGCAATCCCTGGCAGAAATAGAGGATAGCCAAGGCATTCAACGCCATGGACTAATTTTGACCCTGCTAATGCAACTTAAACAACTCTGCAATCATCCCGCCCAATTTCTTAAGGAAACTAGCCTGAGCGACCCCCAGTCCTCGGGTAAACTCCTACGCCTCGAAGAAATGCTAGAGGAAGTGATCACCGAAGGTGATCGGGCTTTGATTTTTACTCAATTTGCCGCCTGGGGTCATCTATTACAACCTTATCTCCAGCAACGCTTCGGGCAAGAGGTGCTGTATCTCTACGGTGGGCTCTCGCGGGCTAAACGCCAGGCCTTGATTGATCGTTTTCAGAATGATCCCGACGCGCCCCAATTATTTATTCTTTCCCTCAAAGCCGGTGGAACGGGCTTGAACTTGACCCGTGCCAATCATGTTTTCCATGTAGACCGCTGGTGGAATCCCGCCGTGGAAAATCAAGCGACAGACCGCGCCTTTCGCATTGGTCAAACCCGTAATGTCCAGGTGCATAAATTTGTGTGTACTGGTACCCTGGAAGAAAAAATCCATAATCTTTTGGAGAGCAAACAACAATTAGCGGAACAAACCGTAGATGCGGGGGAAAATTGGCTCACTCAACTCGATACCGATCAATTGCGGAATCTGCTCTTACTTGATCGCCAAAGTATTATTGATGAGGAATCCTGATTGCCATGGGCATAGACGCATCCGCACAACGTATTACTATCCTTGGCGCTGGGCACTGGGGCTCTGCCCTAGCCGACCTAGCCTGTGCTAGCCATACCCCCGTCCAGGTCTGGTCGCGGCGCTCAGTGTTATCCCTAGAAGCGGCGATCGCCAAGGCTACCATTATTGTTTCTGCCGTATCGATGAAGGGAGTGCGCCCCTCCATTGCGGCCTTACAAGTCTTGACCTTGCCCCATGCCCCGATTTTGGTGACAGCCACCAAGGGATTAGACCCCGATACCCAACAGCTTCCCTCCCAGCTCTGGGCCCAAGCCTTTCCCCAATGTCCCTTGGTCGTACTGTCTGGTCCCAATCTTTCTAAGGAAATTACGGCGGGTTTACCCACCGCCACCGCGGTCGCCAGTGGAGACCTTGGAGCCGCAGAAATAGTGCAAACTGTCTTTGCCTCCGAACGCTTTCGCGTCTATCTCAACACTGACCCCCTGGGCACTGAATTGGGCGGCACCCTCAAAAATGTGATGGCGATCGCCGCTGGGGTCTGTGATGGCTTGGACTTGGGCACCAATGCCAAAGCGGCCCTTTTGACCCGTGCCTTGCCAGAAATGATCCGGGTGGGAGTCGCTCTCGGTGCCAAGGCAGAAACATTTTTTGGACTCTCGGGGCTGGGGGATCTTTTGGCAACCTGTAATAGCCCTTTATCGCGCAACTATCAAGTGGGTTACAAATTGGGCAAAGGCAAATCCCTGGCCCAGATTATCGAAGAAAGCGACGGTATTGCGGAGGGAATCAATACAACGGCAGTATTAGTCCAGATCGCCGACAGAAGCCAACTTTCGGTTCCCATTGCCCGTCAGGTTCACGCCCTACTCCAGGGTGAAATCAGCCCTCAAGTCGCCGTCAAGAAATTGATGGCCAGAGATCTAACTATGGAATTTCTGGCTTTAAAGGGTGAGTAAATGCTCAATTAATATTAACTTACATTAAAATCTCTTGTCATTTCCTCGGATGATTTGTAGATTAAATACATGGAGAGAAAAATCTCCAGTGGCAGATAAAACAGCCAATCTCAAGTCAACACACGTTAGTTTAAAGAAAGAGGTAAACCCGAGCTGTTTCATTTCAAATCTGTCTCTTTGACTGCGGACAACACCCAAACCGAAAACCATAAATCCCCAGAGTGAATATCACGGGAGCAATGCAATCTTCATTGAGTAAGATTTGGTAGCTCCAAAGATGATCGAGATAATAAGGGGTATGAAGGAAGATTAGGTTTTGGGTGTTGTTATTTGGGTCGAAATCAGGATTATTTCCCTCAAGATTTGCTAAGGTATTGATACCTTAAAGAAATGGGCCTTGTTTATGACCAAAGACTTCTTTTTGGGTTCTGATAAAACCGACCACGGTGAACCAACGGTGAAGGATTCGCGGCAGAAGGCCCTACTGACCATTGTTACCAAAATCCGTCAATCCCTGGCCCTCGAAGAAATTCTACAAACCACCGCCTCGGAAGTCCGTCAACTATTAGAAGCAGACCGGGTCGGAATTTATCGTTTTATCGCCAATTCTCAATGGCAAGAGGGAGAATTTGTGGCGGAGGATCTTCGCATTCCCTTTGCTTCGATTTGGGGTCTTAAATTCACAGACCATTGTTTTGCCCAGGATTATAGTGAAGCCTACCGCCAAGGCCGCGGTTGGGTGGTGGCGGATCTAGAGCAACTCGATCTGCAAGCGTGTTATCGTGAGCGTCTTAGTGCCTTGGGATTTCGGGCTAATGTCGTGGTCGCCTTGGTTTCAGAGGATACGCTCTGGGGATTACTCAGTATTCATCAATGTACTGAATCCCGACCATGGCAAGCGGAAGAGTTGGAATTTATTAACCACGTGGCCTTGCATTTGGGGGTTGCGATTCAGCAAGCCGAGTTATTGGCTCAACACCAACGACAAGCTCAGGATTTGGCCCGGCGTCTAGAGCAAAGCCGAGTCACGGAAAATATTGTGGATAAGATTCGGCGATCGCTGGATTTAAATCATATTTTTCAGACCGTTACTCAGGAGTTGCGTGGGGTGCTCCGGGCGGATCGGGTTTTAGTGTTGCAGTTTATCCCCGATTCATTAACCTATCCGGGGCGCATTGTGGCCGAAGCACTTTCGGAAAATACATCTCCTCTGGCGATCGCCAAATTACAAGCTAAGTACAAATTACAAGCTAAGTATTGGTCCTACCTATTTCCTTCTATCACAACCATGGGGGAATACCATGCCATTGGGGATGTTCAATCGGATCCCATCAGTGAAGAGCAGTATTATTTTTTAAGCGAGTTTAGGATTCGAGCGAGTCTTTCCATTCCACTTTTTATTAATGATCTCGGTTGGGGATTACTGATTATTCATCAAAATCAGGCTCCCCGCACCTGGGAAGATGGTGAATTGGAGTTTGTGCAAAATATCGCTCGTCATTTGAGCATTGCCCTACAGCAGTTAGAACTATTGCTTCAGTCCCGAAACCAAGCGGCATCCCTCCAAGCGGTTTTAGCCCAATCCCATCGTCAAAAAGAAGAGCAACTCAAAGTGATTCACCGCGAACGGGCTTTGTATGAAGTTTTAGACAAAATACGCTGTACCCTCGATCTCCAGAGCCTTTTTCAAACCACCGTGACGGAAATGTGCCAATTGCTCCAGGCCGACCAAGCCATGATTTTGAAGTTCAGCCCCGAGCGATCGTTTCATTCCTGGGAGTTAGTGTCAGAATCCATCTGTGCTGAAAACTGCAATTCCTTATTTCTCGATTTTCGCTTCCCTCTGCTGACCCCCACCTTAGTGGACTATTTCAGCGAGGGTCGTATTTTGGTGATCGACGATACCCAAGACTCCTTACCCACAGTCCACCAACCCACCTTTATTCAAGACTTGGAGGTGCGGGCGACCTTAACGGTTCCCCTACTGCGGGGGGATTCACTCTGGGGACTCCTTTGCATCCACCATTGTCAAACTCCCCGGCCTTGGCAGAGTTCTGAAATTGAATTTGTGCTCAAAATTGCCTTGAATCTGGGGGTCGCCTTGCAACAGGCCGAACTCTTGGCCGAGACCCAGCGGCATTCCTTGGGATTACAGCGGGCCTTGGCCGAGGTTCAAGCCCAAAAAGACCATCTGGCACGCATTGCCGAAGAAGAACGAACCCTGGCGCGAGTGGTTGACCGCATCCGCCAAACCTTGGACTTGGAGACAATTTTTCAAACCACAACCGAAGAAGTACGGCATTTGCTTTGCTGTGACCGGGTCTTGGTCTATCGTTTTGCTCCAGATTGGAGTGGTGAGTTTCTCTATGAATCTGTCTCATCCCTCTGGACTCCCCTAATCCGCTCCGATGCGCCCCCCCTGCAATGGCAAGATACCTACCTCCAGGAAACCCAGGGAGGACGTTATCGCCACCACGAAAATTTTGCAGTGGATGATATCGATACGGCGGGGTTTAGGGATTGTCACCTGGCAATTTTGAGAAACTTTAGCGTTCGGGCATTTATTGTTGTGCCGGTATTTGTACGCGAAAAACTTTGGGGCTTGGTGGGGGTGTATCAAAACGACGCGCCTCGCTCTTGGTTGCTACGAGAACAGGCACTCTTGACCCAGATTGCCAATCAATTGGGAGTAGCAGTAAATCAAGCTCAACTTTTGAATAGGGTTCGAGAACAATCCGCTGACCTAGAAGACACCTTGGCAGACCTGAATGCCATTGTCGATAATTTGGCCGATGGCCTCTTGGTCACCGATGTGTTAGGGCGAATCACTCGCTTTAATCCGGCTTTGCAAGGAATGTTTAACCTGACGGAGATTAATCTCAAAGGATTAAATATTCGCTCTTATTTTCCAGAAAAACTTGTCCAATTAACGCTTCAGCTCTCCATTGAAGATCGGCAATGGATGTCGGTGGATGTGGCGTTGAGCCAGGGACGGGCCGGTCAAGCTTTGGTGTCTAGTGTGATCAAGCCGGCTCTGGGGAGTGAAGGTGAGCAATGCCTGGGGGCGGTAATCCTGATTCGGGATGTGACGCGGGAGCGGGAATTAGACCGCATGAAAACTGATTTTTTGACCATGGTCTCCCATGAACTTCGCACGCCGTTGACCTCGGTCCTGGGGTTTACCGGAGTGATTAAACACAAGCTTAATTCAGTTATTTTTCCGGCAATTAATCCCATTTCAGCTAAAATTCAGCAAACAGTGGAAAAAATTGACCAGAATTTACAGATTATCGGCGCGGAAGCCGAGCGTTTGACAGATTTAATTAATGATGTACTGGATATTGCCAAGATGGAATCGGGAAGCTTGGAGTGGTCTTTGGTTCCCTGTGCCATAACGCCGATTATTGAACGGGCGATCGCCACGGTGGAGCCTATTTTCAGAGAAAAAGGAGTAGTCCTCACCACCGACCTGGCCCTTGATTTGCCGTGGATTCGGGCAGACGAACACAGAATTTTGCAAGTATTACTTAATTTATTGTCTAATGCGGCTAAATTTACCCCCATGGGTAGGGTTGATTGTGGCGGCAAGTACACCGATGGCTTTCTACAGATTACGATTGCGGACAACGGCAAGGGCATCGACTCAGCGGATCAAACTAGAATATTTGAACCGTTTCAGCAAGGAGGAGATGTGATGACCAATAAGCCCCAGGGCACCGGGCTGGGCCTCCCCATCTGTAAACAAATTATTGAATACCACGGCGGTAGGATCTGGGTGGTGAGTGAACTGGGCCAGGGTAGTCAATTTCACTTTACGCTACCGTGCCATCAGCCTCCCGCTGGAAAGAAAGAGGAAACTAGCTTGGTTTTCTGAAGTGCTATGCTAGAAAAGCTATGTTTAATCCTTGTTATTCTCAATGACCGAGTCTCAATTTGTTCCAAGGGCAGAACAACATATTCTTATCGTTGATGATGAGCCCAATATCCTGATTTTAATGGAACAGGTATTAGAAGAACTTGAGGAAGAGAATGACGTCATCTTACTCACCGCCAAAAATGGAGAAGATGCCCTGGCATTGATCGTGGAGAAACACCCCAATCTCATTTTTTTGGATGTTATGATGCCAAATTTGAGTGGCTTTGAGCTTTGTCAGCGGGTCAAAGAAAGTCCAGAGTTAGCCGACACCTATATTGTTTTATTAACCGCTAAAGGGCAGGCCTTTGATAAGGAACATGGTTTGTTGATAGGAGCAGATTGTTATATGACAAAACCTTTTCGACCTAAGGATATTTTAAATAAGGCACGGCATGTTTTGCACCTCCCCGATGGACATTTTCCTGGTAACTCAGACTACTGGACAGTGGGAAGTTCTCGGTGGACTAGCGGGATGAAGAGAAGGAAAACGGACATGCCGTGACCGAAGCGGCCCAAGATGTCCGAAACTGGCTGATATAAATCACTTCAGCCAGGACTATTATGGAGCTCTACCAGC
>JBGSZT010000034.1:0-45060 GCA_041750255.1 Synechocystis sp. | reverse complement strand
GCGACAGATCTCCTCCACTGACCAACCATAGGCAATATAGTCCATGATAATTTGGGCAATTCTAATGCGCGGTAAGCGTTGCAATCTTGCTGGCTGATTGTCAATTTTTTCAATGTGGGGATAACTGAGGGTTAACATAATCTTTTGTTTTCACCTAGCTAAGTTGATATATCCTAACAGTTTTATTTTTACTGCCACTAGCCGAAAGTTTTCCGTATCCTTATATTCAACTACCTTTATTTATGCTTGAATCGTGGGGGCTTCTTGCTCACTGCAAGTAAGAACAAACGCTCGTCCGGTTTACAAAATAAGCTGGCGATCGCCTGTCACTATTTCTCATCATAAAATCGCCGATAACTCATCGGAACTCATCAGCGAAAAGAAACATTTTTGCTTGCTTAAACTTGGCTAAAAATAGACAACCTTTACGGACATATCAGTTTTGGTATAGCGCCCCATATCAGAAGCGGGCAGAATCACATAGCTCATAAGGCTACTTATGCTACCGTCTTCTGCATCTAGATGTTGTATGGCAAATCATCAATATATATCCAGTTAGAACAAGCCTTTGTCAGAGAATGATTCAAGAACAGCATCAAGCTGGGTAGGAGATTTTATCTTGACAGATTGCTCACATCGATTGCACTTTAGATAGTATAAGTCTAAGATATCTGCTGGATTGTTCTTGGTTTTAAGAGCCATCCTCTCGTGATGGATAGGACAGAGGTAATCATCAGTCATTTCATTAACGGCGTTTCTCAGACGATTTTTAATTTGCTGGGAGATTTCTGGACTAAGAACAATTTCAGTTAGTCTTTGAGCAGGTAATTCCATCCCCGGGCGCTGGATGTTCCCAAATATCTGCCTGTCCTGAATCGAGAAAGGCTCACTGTTCCTACATGCTGGAATCTGATTAGCATCTCGAACAAAAAATCCAGTACAGCCCCAAAAAAGATCTGAAGCTGATGGATTGAGAATAGCAGACCTCCACCTAATAGCCATTGGTCGCTGACATCTAGCACAGATTTTACCCATGACTACTTGTCCACCGAGGCGTGTTATTTCATTAGGATTTAGTGGATCAACAATCATCGATGAGTATTTTTCACCATGTTGGTCAATATCCGCTAGAGCTTCATACTCCTTGGCTGTTTCAACTTTTGTTCGTAACTTATTTCGAGAGTTATAGAGGGCGTCTACCCTTTGCTGATCACTTTCATTCAATTGGCCGTCTCGGCGGAACTTTTGCTCGAGTTCAATTAATTCATCATTGACTTCCTTTAGCTCTTCAAAGCGTTCCTTTTTGCGCTCTGAAACATCAATGTCTCTGTATCTCTCTTTTAGTTCTCTGTACTTTATTCGCACTACTCTGACTGCAGTGCTGGCCACATCTGCAGAAACTCTGATAACCGTCTTTATTGCGCTAGCCGCTGCACCAAGAATATCTGCGAAAAATCCCATTAATAGCTGCCTCCTAGAAGCCGAGCCTCCTGCTGAGCAATCCGAAGCTGGACTAACTGAATGTGGCTTTGGTGTATGACCTGGTTTGCATCATAGAGCTCTTTCATATGCTGGATGACTAGACCTGTCATAACACTGGTTGGAACTGCAAGAATGCCGCCTCCAATTGCGTACACAAATGCTCCAACACTTTGAGAAGCTATTGACTTTGAAGCACGATAACAGCTAGAGGACAGTGCTGTATTTATATCTTTATCATTAAAACAGACTGTGTAGCCTTCCGTTGCTGCAATTATCCCAAGAGAGAGTAATGGATTAAAGGCATCAATGAAACTTTCGCCAAAGGAAGACGTATCAGACGTATCGATAGCATCCAGCAGTTTCTCCTGTAACCATTCATTGCTAACATCTGAATCTAAGACTTGCATACTCCCATTGATAGTTTCTGCTATTTCGTCAGTGGCAAGAATCTGAATACTTGGGTATCGGTCAAATGCTTCTTTTATGTAAGCGAGGCTATCTGTGGCTTTAAGTTGAAGATAATCGGATACATACCCAGAACTGTCAAGAATCTGAATATCCCAGCCTGGCTGGCTAAAATTCTCTGCCAGACATGCAGAAAATCCCCATGGAAGAACAATGTCTCCTACACGCTCTCCACTATTGAGCTTATCAACTACAAGATATTCAAAGTATTTACCTTTGGCGCTATTTAAAGCCCCCATTAACTCATCACCCGATGGCGGTGATACAAAGTCAAATCTAGGGTTGGTATCAATAATTGCTTGTTTTGCTAAGGAATCATTAAAGCCCTGACCTGACCTGGATATGTTGACTCCGAGGTTGGCTGCGTCAACGGCTATGTCAATGAGGGACTGCTTTCGCTTAATTGTATAAGTTGATACGGCACTTAGCCATTCTGAGAAATAGTTTTTGTTGCTGTCTCTCGTGTATGTATTGTGAATACTGCTTACAATCCGATATCCGTCAGCGTTTGATTTCTTCATTGGTCTTGCTCCACGGCTTGGTTGATTTTAATGGAGAGAATCTCCTTAATCAGTAACCGATTTGAAGATTGTATTTCTTGATATGCTTGAGCTAGTATTTCAATTTTCGACTCCAAAGTCTTTATCCTATTCTCATGCTCAGTTAAATCTGCACTCATACCCCCAATCACCTCGGCAACTAGGATATGGTACTCATTTAGTTGCGCTTTGAGATCGTCTCCGGTAACTTCACTGATAATAGGCATTGTCTTGCCTGGGATGAATTTTTTGTAATTATACTGCGAATGAGCTGCTTTTCAAGAGGCTTGAAGTGTTTCCGTACAATGCACTCGCCGCAGATAGCCTCTCGAACCCTACACAGAGACTTACTTCGGTCGGCGTCCATTGGGCTTGTTAGGCTTTGCGCTGATAGAAGACAAATTGAAACATATTCTGGGTCATAAATTCATCGTATTACTCTTCTGGAGCAGGATCTTGCTGCAATCTTAGTGCATCAGCCTCAAATGCATCAATACAGCACGCCAATATATCCAACATAAATTTGACTTTGAAACCAATTGTAGGAGGTGTAGTATAAATCCCGCTAAGGTATGTTGGTTGTATATCAGACTCGTACAACTCAAAGCCATGTGTCCCCTTTCCCGATCTTCCCTCATGAATGTATGGAGATTGTATTTTGTTGTATGCAATTGCACCATAACGGGAGAAAATTAGCCACCTTTCAAGAATAGTACGATTTGTTGCAGGACAATCTTTTAAGGTAGCAGTGATACTTGCATCTAAACTCCAGTCATCAGAACTGTGACGAAGTTGACGTTCCTCTACCAAAGTAGGAGTTCGACGATCTCCAATTTTGCTGAGAAATTTACACACATCTTCAGGCAATTTCTCTTTTTTCTTCTTATCTGTCCAAATGTCTCCTCGGTCTACTCGATTCCAAATATCAGGTAATGAAACAATTTGGAATATCTCTCCACCATAAAGAGCAAGAAAAGCATCAAAAATAAGGCGTTTACCCTTCTTGCCACACTGCTTTTTTCCAATACTTTCTGCCCAAAAAGTAGAAAGAGCATCAAAGGATGCCCAAAGCAAAACATTAGCCTCGTGACTGTTCTTGTTAAAGTCTAAATTATGAATAAATTCATATCGTTGCCTCCAATACTTGAAGAAAGTTGTAATTCGCCATAAAAATTCTGCGTCCATATTGTCTGCTGTATGTCGAGTGCAATGATTCCAAATATAACGCAAATATATTGGGGTGAAAAGCCTAACTGTGGGTTATAAGAAAAGTTTCTGTATATTACCCAGGTCATCGTATTTATGTTTGACTTTACGCCACCTCGTAAACGTCTTGCCTAGATTGCCAAGACGACCCAATTGACTCCGCGGACATCAGGAGTGACAAGCGGGAAAACAATGGCATTGCTACGGATAACTACTTTAAACCTTTTCAGTCAATAGTTTACTTCGCGGATAAGTAAGGTAATCTTTAAATCAAAGGGTTTATCCCACGGATAACTATACCAATGTTGTTGCAAGGTGTGGTGAAGCTACGGATAAAAAAGGTGGCTTTACGGACAACTGTTGTAAGCTTACGGATAAAAAATGTGACTCTTCGGACAACTGTTGTAGACCTCCGGATCAGAAAAGTGAAGACCAGGAAGTTTCCGCCACATCACCCATCTTGTCCGTAGGATATAAACTCTTGCCCGTCTCCATACCCATCGCCTGAGCCGGTCTAATATTTCCTGCCGACAAGTATCTTAGCCCTAGCGCATGGATACAACAAGAACACGTTGCCTTACCCTAGCGTTGACTATGACCGCCCTAAATGTCCTCACCATTACCCTTGCCTTAAACCGCCTCCTAGAAGCAGCCCGCCACAACAAGGCGATCAGTGGCGGGACAGATACGGCGATCGCCTTTCGTAAACCATTCACTCACTGACTTCTAAATTTGATGAGGCACTGCGCCCAAATTCCTCAGGAGCATACTGTAAATGCACCTCAGCCCCTGGCCATTCAAAGCGCCCTGGGGTGACAGACCGGACTAGGTAGTGCAAATGATAAACCCCTGCCTCTAGGCGATCGCCGTAGGCGGAAATATGGTCACGGTGGATGTGTTGATAATTGAGTTGCCAACTGCTAGTTTGGGCTTGTTGATAGCGAGAGCTTGTTTGGAAGCTGTTATCAATGGCTTCAAAGCCGGCAGGTAAGGGGTCGGTAATTAGCAGATGATGAACCGGATGGTCAGTAATAATTTCTAAATCCAGGTCAAACACCTCTCCTGCTTTAACAGCGACGTCTTTGCCGAGTTGGAGTCCTTGCTGGGCCAAAATAGCCGTGTCATTGACCGGACGGAGTAGGCGACTCACCCGCAGGCCATTGAGACGACCGGGTTGGTTGCCGGGTAAACGATAGCGGTAGGCAATGAGGTAATGCAGGGTGCCGGAACCGGATTTTTTCAGGTCTAGGCTAGTTTTTCCCTGGGGCAGGTCTGGGGAAGATAAGCGAATCACGTTTGTCTCCCGTTGAGCTTGGAACCGATGATTGGCAAGGGTTTTATTGCCTAATTGCACCGTGACGGCGAAGTTATTATTTTTGGTACTAGTTTGATCGTAGGCCATTAATGCCCCTAGGGCTTGGGCAGTGTCGTAGGCGGTGGGCCAGAGTTCTTGGCGACGCTGGTCTAAAAGCCCCTGGGCGAGGCGAGCCAAACGTTCTGGGGAGAATTTTTGCGCTAGCCCTAGCTGGAGGGCTTCGGCCTGTACTCGGGTGGCGGACTGATACCAACGCCAATTTTCGGGCAGGTTGACCGAGGTACTGCGACCGCTTTCATAGAGTTGACTGGCTAGGGTTTGGCTTAATTTACGGGCATCGGCTTGCCAATCCGGTAGGGTGGAGAGGTAACGGGCCAACATCAGGCGATCGCCAAAATCCAAGTCAGCGGATTGCTCCAGGATTTCCCCCAAAAAGTCGGAACGACGGTCTCCCAGATCCGCCAGGGCGGTGAGGGCTCCTAAACGCAGTTGATTTTTGCAGACCGAGGTTGTGCAATGTTTTTGGGCATTGGGATCGGCTAAGAGTTTGGCGAGATACTTTTGCAGAGAGGTCAACAGAGATTTTGGCACCGAAAAGCCCTCTGCCTGGGCCTGGGCTAAACTGCGGGCGGCGTAGGGCGTGACAACGGGGTCACTTTTGTCACTGCCGGGATAGGGCGCAAATCCGCCATCGGCTTGTTGTAAGCGGGTTAGGGTCTGGATGGCCTCAGTAGCAATGGCGCTTAGATCCGGGGGAGATGAGAGCTTAAACCCTTGGCTTTGTAAGCGTTTAAGGCTGGCGGCTAAACTCAAGCGAGTGGCGGCGGTTTCTAGGAAGGGAAAGTCTTGATTGGTCTTTAGTAGTTCCTGAACCGGAAGCAGTAAATCCCCCAGCCGGTTATTGCTGAGGCTAATTTCTAACTTGCCTCCTTGGGCGGCGATGCCAAAGGCACGCTTCGCGAACGCCAAGGGAATACTCACGGATTGATCACTGGCACCACTACTCACCACCTGTTCTGTCACCGTTAGGGCTTTGATCGGGAGGGAGACTTCAAAGGCATCTCGGGCGGCTCCAAGTTGTGAGTTAAATTGCACCGTTCCTGTCCCGATTTTCTGCGCCACCATGGCAAAGCGATAGGCTTGGCTACTGACCGGGGCGGCGGTTTCGATAGTCGCAGGTTCAGGCAGAGATAGGCGATCGTTGACTTCGCCCCGCAGGGTTAATTGTCCGGTTTTCTTCTCGGTATTCGTCACCGCTACACCCCCTTGGAGGCGATCGCCAAGGCGGGCAAATTGAGGCAACAGCGGATTTGTGACCAGAGCCTTACGGGTCATAAAGGTTTTTTCGGCATTGCCAAAGTGCAAATCACCATCGCTGGCCACCGCCATCACGCGCCAGGTGGTGAGGTCATCGGGCAGAGTAAAGCTGACCTGGGCCTGACCCTGGGCATCGGTTAACACCGAATCGTTGTAGTAGGCTAGGGCTTGGAAATTGCGCCGTACCTGGGCATCGGCGAGGCCCGTAGAATCTCCACCACCGTAGCCCCAGCCCTTGGCTAAGGTGGATGCGGGTTGGGCTAAGCGTACATCCGGGCGATTATCCGCTAAGCGAGTGGTAATGGGTTGGTCGGCGTAGGCGGTTTTGACCAAGTCCGGCGGACGATGCCCGCTCAGTTGCAAGACGGCATCATTGACCACCATTACCGTGATTTGACCGCGAACCGCTTGATCTTGGCTATTTTTGAGGTGCAGTTGTAGGGTTTGTTGTTTACCGGGTTCCAGGGTTTGGGTCTGGGGTTTGAGGTCGAGGCTTAGATATTTATCACTTAGATCAATATTGAAGCGAGCAAAGCCAATTTTGACTAATTTTTCACGTTTATTGGCCTCTAATCCCTGGATCGGTTGGCCGCGACGGACGAGGACGGCTTCGATCGCCGCATTGGGGAGCATTGCTTCGGTGATTTTAAATTGAAGCTGGGGGGCTTTCCCCTGCACGGTTTTGAGCATTTCCAACAAGGGGCGATCGCGCACCACCGCCAAATATAAATCCGCCTCCTCGTAGGGGGATTCCAATAAAACCGTGGCCGTGTCGCCGACGCGATAACTCGATTTATCTAAGGTTAGATTGAGACGATGATCACCGTAGCGACTGCCCCAATTCACCTCGCCACTGCCGCTGACCCACACTTGCACATCGGTCGCGGTAAAAGCATTACCTCCATCTATTAAATTGGCTTGAAGGCGATAACTGCCGGCGCTGGTGGGAGTAAGGTTGACGGTCTGAGCCTGGTTTTTACTGGTGACCTCCACCTGGGCCACGGTTTTATAGTTGAGTTGTTGGCGATCAATGGGACTGCCTTCCTGGAGTTGAGTAACCGAGCTATAGTCCATTTGTTGCAGTTCTAGCCGCACTCGTTCGCCGCTGAGGATTTTGCCCTCGGCATTGGTGACGATCAGTTTCACCGGCAGGGCTTCTCCCGCCCGCCCGACAAAATCACTTTGCAGGCCAATCAGGCGATCGCCGGGGAGTGTGGTAAAGGTTTGGCTGGTGGCGACGGCCAGGTTAGAAATATCCTTGACCTGGGCCTCAACCCGGTAGGTCATGGGGTAGGGAATGTCCGCATCTAGGGTGAGTTCCTGCTGATTTTGCCCCTGGGCATTAAGCTCAGCTTGGGCCTGATAAACATCGGTGTCGGCGCTGGGGGCTTCTTCGGGCCAAAACCACTGACGACCAAAGCTAAAGTCCTCCCAGCCTGGAGGCACAAACTCGGTTTTTTCGCGGGTGACGTAGTATTGGACACGGCCCCCTTGCACCGGCGAGCCAAAGAAATAACGACCCTCGCTTTTAATGGGGATGGCTTGCCCAGCTAAGGCGATCGGGCGGTCAAGGGTCAAATTAACTTGAAAGGTTGGGGGCTTAAATTCCGCCACCCGAAAATCGCCGTTCAGCACTAGCCCATTTTTTGCCTTGGCTTCTAGGCTATAAAAGCCCAATTCTTGGCCTTCACTTAGGTCTACCACGGAGGAAAAACTGCCAAACTCATTGGTAGTAAACGTTCCCAACTTTGTAACCTGACCACTGGGGGCCGTCAGGCTCAAGTCGTAGAGCGCACCCCGGTCTTGCTCCAGCCGCCCCGCTTGGAGATAGGCCGCCATGCCTATTAATTGCACAGTTTCGCCGGGTTGATAGAGTTGCCGGTCAGAAAAAATCACCCCCCGACTTTGAGGTTTCCCGTCGGGCCACTCGGAATCTAAGCCGTATTCGTAGGTGCCGCTGTATTCGTAACTGCGGGTAAAGGCCCAATCTGACCCTTCTTTGGCGATCGCCAATAGTTCAGGAGCTTTGCCAGAACTGAGACAGGCTTGCCAATTTTCGTCACTAAAGCGGGCGATACCTTGGCGATCGGTCATGGCTGTGGCACAGGGACGCACGGTTTGCCGTTGCTTTACCTCAAGCTGAGAGCGATAGAGTTCCACACGAGCGCCCACAACCGGAGCGCCGGTATCCAAATGATTGACCCGTACCAGGGCCGACTCCGGAAACCACTGGGCAAAGAGTCCTAAATTCGTTAACTGCACTAACCCATAAAATTCCGGCTCTCGATAACCCGGCTTACCATCCTGTTCGTAGCGATTGGTCTTAGCCCGGATGCCGTAGGCTAATAATCCTGTTTTCGCCCCTAATTTTTCGGTAAGGGGAATCGGCAAGGACTGAATTTTATTCGGACTTTTTTCAACAGGGAAGGTTTGCCAGGTCTGGGATGGGGGAAGAAGATCCGTCGGCTCACCGTTGGGAAAGGCCGAATCGACAAAGACCAAATCCGTGGGATTGACCGCTTGAAAATTAGCTCGATACTCGCCCTCGGGTAAATTCACCGCTTCCAGGTCTAAGCGCAGATCCAATCCGGCGGGGAAAATACTCAATCCCGTGGGAGCCCAGAGATCTGGGGCCAAATCGCCGGTGCGGTAGTCTAGGGTCGTTGCGTCGGTCAAGGTCTGGCCAAAGCCATCTTGCAGGGTTGGCTTAATCTGGATTTTATAGTCGGTATTGGGTTGCAAGGCCCAGGGATTCACTGTTACCAGGTTGTCGCCATCGTAGGCCCGAAAAACCGGAACCTCGGATTTTGGCGCTGGGGTTAGGCTCAGGGCCTCACTGACACTTTTGGATAGTAAGGGATTATTGAATTTTAATTGGGGACTACCATTGACAAATCGCCCGTAGGTTCCCCCCACATCTGGCTTGCCGTAGGCCTCGATGCCCTCTAAGGCCAAGGGGCCGTAGGTGCTCATTTCACTGCGGTAGGCGATCGCCGTGGGTAAGTTGCCCTGGAGGGGTCGCACTCCTGCTCGAATTTCCAGCCGGTAGGCTGTCCCTTTTTCCAAGTCATACTTGGGTTTGAGTTCGTATTGCCAGGTGCGCTGGCTCGGGTCAAACTCCTGGGCGGGATCAGGGCTTTCTTCGGGTTTGGCTAAGGCAATATCCAGGGCGACGGTGGCATCTTTTCCCTGGGGAATCAGGGCTAACTGTTGGCGCAGGGACTCTAGGTCAAGTTCCACATTGGAGCGAAAGGCCAAGGTCGGTTGCAAGGCGATCGGCTCCGGTGTGGATTCATCTCCTTCTACCACGCCGGGGAGGTCGCTAATTTCAATGGCGTCGGTGCTAAAGGTCCAGGCCAAATCCTGCTCTAGCCGATGCTGTTTTAAGTCCCCTAGCCCTGCCTTGAGGGTGACTTGGAGTCGGGTTGCCTGGGGAATGGCCTGATCCGCCTGAAAACCAACCATGGTGGGGGTCAAAAAGCGAAATTGTCCGGTGATCGCCGGTTTGATTTCAAATTTTTGTAATAACGCCTGTTGCTCAGGACTTTCTAGGGCTTCGAGGGGAATGAGGGGATGCTGGAAGCGAACCAAAATTTGGGATAGGGGCTGAGCTTCCCCCACTGGGCTAACTTGGGTGATCCAAGCCGGAAGCTCCGGCGCGGGTAAGGGTTCCACCGATGCCCAGGAGGAAAGGGTATTCGGAATCCCCAGCCACTGGCAGGCATTGAGGCTACTCAGGAGGCCAATCAAAAATAAAAGTCCGAGCCAATGGCGACGCAGGGGGCGAGGAACTGTCATCGGGAAGCCTCCGAGGAATGAGAATGGAAGTTACCGGGCAAAATCTAGCCTAGACAAAGTTTAGCCTACCCTAAGAGAGCTCAAGGTTTTATTCCCCTTCTTCTTCCTCACCGGAATCGGGAATGGGCGGCACCAGGGCCACGGCGGCGATCGCATCATCTCCATCCAAACGTTGTACCCGTACCCCTGTCGCACTGCGGGATTGGGGAGAAATGTCATTAATAGATTGACGAATCATGATGCCTCGATTGGTCACCAGCATTAATTCGTCGTCGGGATTAACCACATAGATGGCCACCAGGCGATCGGTTTTCGCTTTAAAGCGAATGGCTTTAACTCCCATGCCGGCCCGATGTTGCAGACGGAATTGAGTAATCGGAACTCGTTTACCAAAGCCGCCAGCGGTGATGGTCAAGAGCCAAGGCCCAGGGTTATCGGTTTCTTCGATCAGATCATCCGTTTCTTCGAACTCTAGTAGTTCTAGGTTTTCTTCATCCTCTGCGCCTTCGTCAGCGGGGCTGATGCTGGCAACAATTTGGCTTGGTAGGATATCCATGCTGATTAGCTCGTCCCCGGAGCGCAGTTTCATGGCTCTGACCCCACGGGTCGCCCGCCCTAGGGGCCGCAGTTCCTGGGCATCGGCGCGGAAATGAATCGCCATGCCTAGCCGTGAACCAATCAAAATACTATCTTCTGACCGGGCTAAACGCACCCAGCGCAGTTGATCACCTTCGCTGAGGGAAATAGCAATCAGCCCATTGGAGCGAATATTACTAAAGGCAGAGAGAGCCGTCTTTTTAACAAAGCCTTGGCGGGTGAGCATGATGAAGTAATTGTCTTCACTAAACTCAGACACAGCGATTAATGAGGTGATTTTTTCATTTTTGGGAATCGGCAACATCTGCACGATGGGCACGCCCCGAGCTGTGCGAGAGGCCACGGGAATTTGATAGGCACTCAGGCTATAGACCACTCCTCGGTCACTGAAAAAGAGAATTTTATCGTGGTCACAACAGGAAATAAAATGCTCAATGCCGTCGTCCTCTTTGATTTTAGCGGCGGCTTTCCCGCGAGTAGCGCGGTTTTGCGTGCCAAAGGTATTGGCGGGCATCCGTTTGATGTAGCCCTGTTCGGTCAACAGGATAATCGCTTGTTCGTTGGCGATTAGATCAATGTCACCAATTTCGCCATCATCCTGAATAATCACAGTACGACGGGGCGAAGCGTGGAGGGCTTTGAGCTGGGTTAGCTCCTCTTCCATGATCGTGTCAATGCGTTCTCGGCGATTCAAAATATCCTGCAAGTCGGCAATTTTAGCCTGGAGCTCGTCATGCTCCGCGATAATTTTTTCCGCTTCGAGGGCGGTCAAGCGTCGCAGTTGCATTTGCAGGATCGCATCAGCTTGGACTTCCGAGAGACCAAAATTTTCCACCAGTTCCAGCTTTGCGCTAGCAGTGTCCGCCGCCGCCCGAATGAGGCGAATGACCGCATCCAGGTTATCGAGGGCAATTAACAAACCCTGTAATAAATGATCCCGTTCTTCGGCCTTGCGGAGTTCGTAGCGGGTGCGTCGGGTGATGGTTTCGACGCGAAAATCCAGAAAAACCGTGAGAAATCGCTTTAGGTTGAGGGTTTGGGGCTCCCCATTCACCAGGGCCAACATATTTGCCCCAAAATTACTTTGTAGGGGGGTTTGTTTATAGAGATTATTGAGGACGACTCGGGGATAGGCATCTCGCTTGAGTTCAATCACGATCCGCATGCCATCCCGGTCACTTTCGTCGCGGATGTCGGTGATGCCTTCTAGCTTTTTGTCGTTGACGAGTTCAGCAATGCGCTCAATTAAAGCCGCTTTATTCGTCTGATAGGGAAGTTCGGTGATGATAATGGCTTCCTTGTCCTGCCTGCCCTGCTGTTCTAGGGTTTCAATTTCGGCTACGCCCCGCATGGTGATGGAGCCACGGCCATTGAGGTAGGCATCCCGAATACCCGATCGCCCAAGGATCTGGGCCCCGGTGGGAAAATCTGGCCCGGAAATGTATTGAAATAAATCCCGATCGCCAAGTTCTGGGTTATGAATTAAGGCGATCGTGCCGTCAATCAGTTCACCAAGGTTATGGGGAGGAATATTGGTGGCCATGCCGACGGCAATACCCGAGGAACCATTGAGGAGCAACTGCGGAATACGGGCGGGTAATACCACCGGCTCCTGTTGGGAACCATCGAAGTTATCGGCAAAATCAACGGTTTCGGCTTCAATATCCCGCAAAAGCGCATTGGTAGTTAGACTCCGGAGGCGAGACTCCGTGTACCGCATCGCGGCGGGGGGGTCATTATCCACCGAGCCAAAGTTGCCATGGCCATTGATTAGCGGGTCGCGCATGGAAAAATCCTGGGCCATGCGAACAAGGGCATCGTACACCGCCGTGTCCCCGTGGGGATGATATTTACCTAAGACTTCCCCGACGACCCTGGCGCACTTACGAAACGGACGTTCTGGGGTGAGTCCTAGTTCGTACATGGCGAAGAGAATACGGCGGTGGACTGGCTTAAGACCATCTCTCGCATCCGGTAATGCTCGCCCGACGATGACGCTCATGGCGTACTCTAGGTAGGAACGAGACATTTCATTTCTGAGGTCGGTCGCAATAATGCGTTCAGGAGAGGCGGTCATAGAGTCAATCCGAGGAGAAGTAAAATAATGCCGGATGGGTGCAAGAGTTGGCTCAAGGGGTTGATGTTTGAGCCCTTTTTGACTTAACGGAAAAATTATTGGTCTTTAATTGTATCATTTTGCTGGCTCTGCCTTCGACTACGCTCAGGCAGAGGGGACTCGGTCCATCTATGGCTGACGGGAGTTTTGACGCGCCATGGTTTGATAAGATTAGTTCCTGCAACCTTTTTACCCATCATCCTCCACACTCCATGGACAAACTCCTCGAGGGACTACAACAGTTCAAATCTGGCTACTTCAGCGAGAACCGTGACCTATTTGAGCAACTCGCCCACGGTCAACATCCCAGGGTTTTGTTCATTACTTGCTCGGACTCGCGTATTGATCCTAATCTGATCACCCAGGCCCAGGTGGGAGAGTTGTTTGTGATTCGCAATGCCGGAAATATTATTCCCCCCTACGGTGCGGCTAATGGAGGCGAAGGGGCCAGCATGGAGTATGCCATAACCGCCCTGGGTATCGATCAAATTATTGTCTGCGGACATTCCCACTGCGGCGCAATGAAGGGGTTATTTAAACTCAATGCCCTACAGGAAAAATTACCCCTCGTCTATGACTGGCTCAAACACGCCGAGGCAACTCGACGGCTGATGTTAGAAAACTATAGTCATTTGCAAGGCGAAGAATTAATAGAAATGACGGTTGCCGAAAATGTCTTAACACAACTCGAAAATTTGCAAACCTATCCGGTCATTCGCTCTAAACTACGGCAAGGAGTCCTGGCACTCCATGGCTGGATCTATCGCATTGAGGCGGGAACCGTGCTGGCTTACGATGGCATACTCCATGATTTTGTCGCTCCCCAGAGTCGTCTGCCCAATCCAGAGTCTGACTACAATCTCCACCCGAGTTGTCCTCTATCCACCTATTCAGCCTTTACGGTGAAATCAAAGCCGAGCCTCTTGGCGTCATCGCCCCAGCCCAAGAAACCTACTCCAAAACCCGCTCCTTCTGCCCTGCCTGGCTACGCTCATTTGTCGGCAGAACAGGCTAATCGCATCTATCGCGGCTCGCGTTAGGGGATTTAGGATTTTTTGCCCATTTCTAGGACTCCGACCAGGAGCATGGCGAGTCCTCCTAGCACGATCGCCAGGGCCAGTCCGGCCAAAATCCAATCCATTGCGCTGTTGCTTTCCATTAATTTGTCGAGAAGTTAGGGGTAATTGCGGGCTAATGAGTAGGGTACTTCTAGTCCGTGCGTTTCCATGAGAATCTGATCGCCAAGGATTTCAACAGGGGAACCCTGGGCCGCCAGTTGACCCTCGCCCATGACCACAATTCGGTTGCAAACTTCCAGCAAAAATTCTAGGTCATGGGAGGCAATCAAACGAGTCTTCTGGGAGGATTGCAAAAACTGAATCAACCGACGACGGGCGCGTATATCTAGATTAGCCGTGGGTTCATCATAGAGCAGAAGTCGGGGCTCCATCGCCAAAATACCGGCGATCGCCGCCATGCGTTTTTGCCCACCGGAGAGGTGATGGGGGGGACGTTGAGCCAGGGCCTTTAGTCCGGTAACGGCGAGGGCAGATTCGACCCGCTGGCGAATAATATCGGTTGTTAATCCCAGGTTTTGGGGACCAAAGGCGACATCATCCCAGACAGAGGCAGAAAATAATTGGTCATCGGCATTTTGAAACACCAACCCAATCTGGGGGTAAAATGACCCCGGCTGAATTAGTTGTCCAAAGACTCGAATTTGGCCAGATTGCGGCCGCAATAGTCCAGAAATTAATAAAAATAAAGTGGTTTTGCCACAGCCATTCTGTCCCACGATCCCCAGGCGATCACCGGCATCAACCCTAAGATTAATGTCTTGCAAAATAGAGTCACTTTCCCCGTAACTAAAAGACATATCAGCGATCACCAAGGCTTGATCCATTTTTAATACAGCATCTCCATGACGGGAAAACTAAGGGCAACTAGCCAGGAAATGACCACCCCCAGTCCGTGCCAAAGAGGGGGAAACGTAGAATACACTGGCGATCGCCGCGCCTGCCCATACCCCCGCAGACGTAACGCCTGATAAATTTGCTCGGCTTGGTCATAACTGCGAATCAGTAAGGTGCCTACCAAAGCCCCTAGGCGGGAAATATCCCTAGGACTAAACCAAGGTCGAGGTTGGGAGCGAAAACCCCGCAATTTCATCGCAGATTGCATTTGAGCCAACCGAGCCCCGATTTCAAATAAATAGCGATAGGTAAGCAGGAGCATATCGGCTAAAAGAGCCGGCAGTCCGAGGGATTTGAGAGCCTTCACCGTGGTCAAAAATGGCATTGTCCCAAATAAGACTAAGCCAACGGTCAGAATCGAGAAAAAACGGCTGGCGATTAAGATAACAAGCAATAATCCTTCCTGGCGCAGGGAAAGCCCGCCCATTTGCCACAGAATCGTCTCTCCAGAGACCCAGGGCAACAGAACCACCACCGCTAACAAAAATAAGCCGGGGTAATGAACTCGCTCTAGCCAAAAAACAGCCGGTAATCGAGAGAGGCGATACAGCACCGCCGTTACCACCACCATCCACGGCACTAGAATCAATTGTTCCACCAGGGCAAAGCCCATAATCAGGGCTAATAAACTAATTAATTTACACCTCGGTTCCCAACGATGAATCCAGGAGTCCAGCCCCGCATACTGGTCTAGGATCAGTTTCAAAACTCCCTCTCCAGTAATTTTGGCTTAACCTGTTGCAAAAAATTGACCAACATCGCCGTAAAAATCCCTTCCAGGACAATAACCGGCCCATGGGCGATCGCCAAGGCATAGATAGCTCGCCGCTCCATCACCGCATCGACCCCCGCCGGAATAGTCGTGATTACAATACTGATAAATGCCAGTACCGCTAAACCCAGCCCCAAGCTCCCGGCTAAAAAGGCAAATAACGTCATCATAGACCCCGGCTTAAAGGGAACAACTGTTTCCACCGGGCGATGTAACCCAAAAAAATGATAGGCCAATAGGGCAGGAACCCCCATCATCACGGCATTTAAGCCCAGGGTCGTCAGGCCGCCATGGCCAAAAAGCACCGCTTGCAAAAAAAGTCCAATTAAAATCGCTAAAAAAGCATAATCCCCCAGTAGTACTCCCAACAATCCATTTAATACCAGATGTACGCTCGTCGGGGGAATCGGCAGATGGATCGATGACGCCACAAAAAACGCCGCCGTCAGTAAGGCCGCCGGGGGCATCCCCTGGGTGGGGTCACTGCGCCGATTAATCTGCCGCAGAGAATACCAAGTCATTAATCCTGCCAGCCCATAGCCAGCTCCACAGACCAGCGGCGGTAAAAGACCATCAGGAATGTGCATCGCTGGCGGACTCCTGTTTTCCCCGGGCAAAAAAGAAGGCCGTGCCCACACATCCCCAGACCACGGAGCCGAGAATTAATCCCCGCTGTAACGGGCTTTGAGGATTATTGATACTCAAAAAAGACGGTTTGGGCGGATTTAATGCCGTATTCGCCGGAGAGGTCGGCTTAATCTTTTCCTCTCCCACCTTAATCACAACACTATCCCCATGGCCCGCTTGGCGGACTTGCACCTGCCACTGACCCGCCTGACTCGGACGAAAGAAAAAGTCGCCTTCGCCATTGGTCGTTCCCCTTAACCAGGGTTGGGCTGGGTTTTTGGGGCTGAAAACACTGACCTGGGCATCCTTCATCGGTGTGCCGTTGTCGTAGGTGGCATGGATGCGGTAGCCCTCTACTTTTTGGGTATCCAGGCCGACGCCATGGGCGATCACCGTTGTTGCTCCCCCGACATAGAGCCCTAGGGCTAGGAATAGGCGTGTGATAGTTTTCATAGGGTTAATTTGCGTGACAATGACCTTCTCCCACATGACCCAGGGAGGGCAAAATCGCCAATAATCTTTGATAATCCACCGGGGGTAATTGATTTTTTAGAGTCGATAACGAGACTTCAATGCGTTCTTGCTGAGCGAGCTTGGCCAAGGGGTCAAAGCCGAGAGCATCACGATTTAACTCATCCCCTGGAGTGAGGGTTCCATCCCCAAAGAGATGATCAAAATGGAAAGTTGCCTCTAGATCCGCTTGGGCTCCAGCGGCAAGAAACCCCTTACGTTCGTCGCCAACAAAATCCCCACAAATAAAACCAAGGTCTTGGTCAATGCCGATGCTAAAGGGAAGGGTTTTTCCCGCTTTCGTGGCCGTGCCTTGCATCAGAATAGAATAACCCTTCGCTTCGCCCTTTGAGGCTTGAGTCATCCGCCAGGACAGAGCATTGTAATGTCCGGGTTGCGCGGAAACATCCCCAATTAAAATGGTTTCTGATGTATCTTTTTTTGCTAAGTCAATGGTGGTAGTCTCGGCTAAAGATACCTGGATTTTACTGTTCAATGACGGATTGGTCTGGGGATGGTAGGCAGGCTCACTTTGATAGGCGGTGACATCCGCAAGGTTGACCCAAACATGGTCAAAGGCGATCTGCCAGCCGTCTTTGCTCACAAAGCCCTTTCGGACAAAATCTTCCCCATTGCCTCGAATTTCTAGGGTGCCCATGGCATCAGACGTATTTCGCTGGGGAGATGCCGTTGGGCTACAGCCTATCAACACCGCAGCAAGTAAACCCCAAACCTTTATCCGAAAAAGACTGGTGGGTTTAATGCCATTCATTTGACCCCTTTGAAACAACATTGATGGTGTGACCCAATGACTAGACTCCTAGTAAAGCAAGGTTTTCCTTGACTTACAATGCGCCGTGGGGGGATAGAGCAAACCAGTTTATGGTTTTGTAATTACTAGGGTAAAGTCGCCGGACTGACCAAGAATTTGACTATTTTTTAACTCCCATGTCTCCAGTTTTTCAGTTTCTAGAAGTAAATAATGGTTACTCTGTGCTAGCTCTTGGAGTCGGTCATGATCCACGGCCAAAATTAGGCGATCGGCATAAAAATCTAGACTAGGACGACTGTAGGCAAAGGAGGTGTAAATCGTTGAATCCGGCGGTGTTTGCTCGGCAATGAGTCGAGCAATGGGCTTGACAGCAAAGGCTTCATTTAATTCCCAATTCCAAAGAGGCGATGCCACTAACACCATTAAAGTTAAGTACAGGGAGCCGATTAAGCTGGTAATAAAGCGTCGGTTGTGCCGAAAAAAGAAGACTGTGGTGATACCGAGACTGATCGCCAGGGTTAGGCTAATAGCACTCAACCAAAGGCGTTCTTGCTGGATCAGTAAATAGCCTCCGGCCATGATTGCTAAAAGGGAACAGAGCAATAATAAGACCCCAATGGTGATCGGGTATGTTTGGGGAGAATGCCACAACTGGCGTAAATAATCCCCCGTAACCAGGGCAAAAAATGGATAAACCGGTAGACAATACCAGGGCAATTTGGTAGACATGGCAGAAATAATCAACAAAAATCCTAGCCCCATAACAAGACAGAGCTTTGCCCAGGTGTCCCGTCGTTGTTGCCACGCAAAAAAAACGCCTGGAATCGTAAAAAATAGCCATGGTGCCGAATACTTCAGCATTTCTAGCAGGTAATACCAAACTGGGCCGGTATGCCCTTCCACCGCCGTTGCTAATCGGTCGAGACTTTGGGACTGAAAATGAACCTGAATAAACTCCTGTCCGTAGGTTTGAATCTGCAATCCATACCAGAGAACCGCCGGCATAAACCCTAGTCCTAATCCTAGCCAAAGGTATCGATTTAAAAGCAGTCCGCTCCGTTTTTCCCAGAGCAAAAAAGCAACGATTAAAACAAGAAACACTAAAGCTAAAATACCTTTACACAGGGCAATTAAACCCAGTCCAACCCCCACGCCCATCAGCCAAAGGGGATTCGCTAATCCCTGGACAAGACACCACAATGCTCCTAGCAAAAAAGTATTGATTATGCCGTCAAACATGGCTAATCGCCCTAGTCGTACTATCGGCAATAGTGTCAAATAAACACAGGCAGATAACAATGGTGCCGGATCTTTACTAAAGATTTCTTTCCCTAAAAGATAAATTAATGGGACTGCTAAACTGGCGATCGCCACTGTGGGTAAACGAGATGTCCATTCATTAATACCACCGAGGTGATAACTCCCCTGCATCAACCAAAATAAAAGGGGAGGCTTCAGAAAAAAAGGTTGTCCTTGATACATCGGAAATAACCAATTATTCCCTTGAAACATATCCTGGGAGACGGTGGCATAGTAGCCCTCATCCCAATCCCGCAGGGCCACATTACCTAGATTAAATAGCCCTAGACTCAAGGAGGCAACGGTCAATAATCCCAGTTCAACATAATTAACTTTTTTATTGGGATGCCAAGCAACTATAGACATAAAATAAAATTATTCCAAAATGATAGACAGGAGTCTACCAGGGCATCAATTTTTCACCCAAAAAGTATCTCAAGCTTTACTTAAGATAGGTTTCCAGTAACACTGACAACTCTTGTTCTCCAAAGGGCTTAGTTAAATAATCCGTCGCCCCCACCATGCGAGCCATGACCCGGTCTAAAAACGCCTCTTTGCCCGTTAACATAACAATGGGCGTATGACGAAATAAGCGAGACTGCCGCAACATCCCACACATTTCATAACCATCTAAGGCAGGCATGGTGATATCACACAAAATTAAATCCGGCTGGATCTTAAATAACTCGGCGATCGCCACCAATGGATCACTAATAATCGTGACTTGGTAGCCGTAATGACTGAGAAATAACTCTACTTGATGCCCGACGGTCTTGTCATCATCAATGCAAACAATATGAGAGGGTGTATTTAGCTCGTCGGGGGGGACAGATGGGGGCATGACCAGATGCAAAATCCCCTTTTCAATATAGGGATATAAACTCCGGGCCACCGTCGGTAGATTTCGGTGCAGATAGCGAGCCAACTGACGTAATGAGGTTTGATGATTGGCCCAAAACAGCAGAGGACGAGATAGTTTTTCGGGCAGTAATGTCATCAATTGATCGGTGTCACCCACCACAATGGTTTGATCCGGAGATTGAATATGGGGATGAAAATACTTCCACTGTTGAATCTGCTTGGCCATTTGAGCCATCAATGGAGAAATGGCAAAGGATGCCAAAGGAGGATCCAGAGCCGTTCCATGGGCAAAGGTGAATGTTCCTTGGCGTAGGTTGAGCAGATCAAAGAGAGTTTCCTCCACCATGCTCAAAATAACGTGCCGAGCCTGGACAGGGGTCAGTTTATTTTTTTCCAGTAATGTCCAGAGTGTGGCGTATTCAGGCGCATTGACGGTTGAGAGGGTGGAGTCCGCGGCAGTTAGAATCTGGTCTGTTAATTTATATCGGCGTAGATATTCTTGGAGGCGTTGCAGTTGCCCATAGGTTTTATCTGCGGCATAGACCAATTGGCCATTGACAAAAAATAAAAACCAACAGCTTCGTTCAAGGGTCGCCGTGGTCTGCCTGCGGGTTTTCAAGGCGAGGGAGCCAGGATAGGACTCAATCACAAGCTCCCCCGTGCGTTGCCCTAACTCAATCAGTTGCAGGATGCTACGCAGATCAATTTCACTAAGAGTTCCCTGCATTATTGTGATGTCAATATGTCTCCTCTAGTCTATCTCAGATTGTGCGGTGCAGATATCAACCGCATTTCGCCAGATAGTACAATACATTCGGTATTGTAAGGCATAGAGGAACCTACGGGCTCTTCGGTCAAATTGACGTCTACTGGTGCTTTAAGCTTAATTTTGAACAACACGACAAAGACCATATAATTAGTCTGGCGGTGATTTATCTAACTAAAAAAACCCAAACTAGAAATAACTATGAGAATTTTGGTGACGGGCGGTGCGGGATTTATCGGCTCCCACTTAATTGACCGACTCATGGAACAGGGCCACGAAGTTCTCTGCTTGGATAATTTTTACACGGGCACAAAGCGAAACCTGAGTCACTGGTTTGGGCATCCCAACTTTGAACTTATTCGCCATGATGTTACCGAGGTTATTCGTTTAGAAGTAGACCAGGTTTATCATTTAGCCTGTCCAGCCTCGCCGGTTCATTATCAATTTAACCCGATTAAAACCGTTAAAACCAACGTCATGGGCACCCTCTATATGTTGGGGTTGGCAAAGCGAGTTAAAGCCAGATTTTTATTGGCCTCTACGTCGGAAGTTTACGGTGACCCCGATGTGCATCCCCAGCCTGAAGAGTATCGGGGCAACGTCAATTGTATTGGCCCACGCAGTTGCTACGACGAAGGTAAGCGTTTGGCCGAAACCTTAGCCTTTGATTACCATCGAGAACATGATTTGCAAATTCGTGTTGCCCGTATTTTCAATACTTATGGCCCTCGCATGTTAGAAAATGACGGACGAGTGGTGAGTAATTTCATCGCCCAGGCTCTACGCGGCACTCCCCTAACTATTTATGGGGATGGCTCCCAAACCCGTAGTTTTTGTTATGTTTCGGATTTAGTCGAGGGGTTGATGCGCCTGATGAATGGCGATCAGATAGGTCCGATTAACCTAGGAAATCCTGGGGAATACACTATTTTGGAGTTGGCCCAAAAAATCCAAACCAAGATCAATCCTGAGGCGGAGCTAGTCTACAAACCCCTGCCCGAAGATGACCCGAAGCAACGTCAGCCCGATATTACCCGTGCTAAGACCCATCTCGGCTGGGAACCGACCATTCCCCTAGATCAAGGCTTGGACTTAACGATCGCCGATTTTAAGGCGCGAATACAGTCTAATTTAGTCGTTAATGCCTGATATTTTTTTATGCTTAAACCCATTGCTTTTTCCCTAGGACTTCTTATGACGGTGCTTGGACTGACTCCTTTGGTCCAGGCTCAATCCCAACCCTTTCCCTTTAATAATATTAATCGTCAAAGCTTCTTTGAAACGGGGCGTTTACTCTCCGAAGATACCCTTTGGTTTAGGTCCCCGCCGAGGGATATTATGCCAGTGCAGACCGAGTCGAGCGGGTGGCAATTGGTCGTCCTCCAAGATGCGGGGATGTCCTTTTGGCTACCGCCGGGGGTGATTCGTCGTGAAACCATTACCCTGGACACAGCGGCGGGCCCCTTGAATTTTCAGACGATGGACTCTAGTAGCAAGGATCGTCGGTATGTGGCGGCCCATGCTCCAAATTTAACCCCGGAGCAGATCAAAAATCCGTCGATTTTATTGGATGCCTTGAAAGCAAAGGTGGCTCCGGCGGATCAATTTAGTCTAAGCAGCGATCGCCCTGTAACCCTAGACAACAATCCTGGGCGGGAATTAACCTTTAGGGGCGCCGAGGAAAGCATCATTTTTCGGGCTTATTTGGTCAAAAATCAGGTTTATGTCATGGGAGTCCGCTACAGCAATGGCAGTCCCCAGGACCGAGCGACCCGGGCCTTTTTGAGCGCCCTCGAGTTAACGAAATAATTCCACCGTGTTGGCTTGCCGCCGTAATGCTGGCCGAGGAATCTGGAGCGGGGCCCTCTTCTTGGGCAAGTATTCCAACACGGCTTGGCGTAGGGCCGGGTCTGGGGTTTGAGCGAGGAGCAAATAAAAATACTCACCGAGTTCCTCTGCTTCCGCCGGGCTGAGCTGGCCCCGTTGCCATCGTTTGCCCAGTTGACGGACGATAATCAGTTGTTGCAGGCGATCGCCGCTGGAGAGTTGCAACAAAAGCTGTTCAAATTGTTGGTGGTGGGACTGCATTTGATGCTGGACAAAGTGCCAGAGCACAAAGGCCAAGGTCAAAAGCGTTGCCAATCCTTCAACAATCATCCCCGTTGCCAACCAATGATCATCAGACTCCGCCCACACCGCCGCCGCCAGATAGGTACCAAGGGCCGCCAATCCGCCCCCCCCGGCGGCCAAGCTCAATTGTCCCTGGGAACTCCGGGCCGTTTGTAACCATAGGCGCCAGTAGGGTTGCCATTGCTGATTGAGTGCCAGGTAAATAAGGCTTAAACTACCAATCCCCGTGGCTGTGGCAAGTACGAGCTTCCAATCCCAATCCCACATCACCGTGGCCACACAGGTAAGCAAGCTCCACCGTCCCCATTTCCAAACGTCGGGCTGACTCAGGAGGATGTGCCCTTCCTGGGATAACCGCTGGATCGCCCTGGCAAGGGAACGGGGAGAAACATCTTTTTGCTTAAACCAAACCTGGGTCACGGGAAAATCCTAAAGTGTGTGATTATGGCTATATCCCAACCAACGGGCTGTTAAATCACTATACCAAGAACCTGCCATGGAAACCTTTTGGACTGACGTCTTGGAGTTTTGCCAACAAACCACGACGGCGATCGCCGTTGAATTGGAGTCAAAATTTGCCAAGTTGCCGGCGATTCGCAAACAAGATGGCAGTTTAGTCACCGAAGCAGACCGCTGGACAGACCAAGAATTGCGGCATCGGATTAGCCAAACCTTTCCGGCCCATGGGTTATTAACCGAAGAAACAACCCATATTTTTCCCGCCAATGACTGGTGTTGGGTGATTGACCCCATCGATGGCACTACCAATTTTACCCGAGGCATTCCCATCTGGGGCATCTCCCTGGGCTTGCTCTACAAAGGAACGCCAGTATTTGGTTTTGTTACCTTTCCCCTACTGCATCAGACTTTTTGGGGTTATTGGCTAGGGGAGTCTGGCTTAACCGGAGCGAGCGGAGCTTTTCTCAATGGCGAAAAAATAGAAGCCAGCCCTGATCGCCCGAGTCAGAACCATATTTTTAATCTCTGTGCCCGTAGTACTGCCATCATGGCCAAGCCCTTTCCCTGTAAATTCCGCCTCATGGGAGTCGCCAGTTACAATATCTTGCTGGTGGCGGCCGGGACAGCCCTTGGTGGGGTAGAAAAAACACCCAAAATTTGGGATGTCGCCGGTGCTTGGCCGATTTTACTCGGTGCCGGAGGCTCCTTTTGCTCGCTGGAGTCTGAGCCTATTTTTCCCCTGGTGGTGGGGCAGGATTATGGCGATCACCCCTTTCCCTGTCTAACGGCAAGTCGTCCTGATTTAATTGAAGTCTTCAAACCCCTAGTCCTTCCGATTGTGGAATAACCCCTACTAATCTAGTCTAATTTGACCTGAAGTCGGGCTAATTGCTGGCGATCACCAGTAAGAATGATACCCCGCTGATTTGCCGCCAAATGCCGCACAATTTTGTAGACCACTTCTATTTGATCCGCCGCACCAGCGCGGTTGGCCAAGGCTTCTAGGCTCAGGGGTTGGGAAGTTTCCCGCAGAACCGAGAGGATGGTTTTTTGTAGGTCTAAAATCACCGCCGCCGCTTTTTTACCCGCTTCTACCCCCGGCTGATGGTAGGCATTGACATTAATCAACGACGCATAAAAACTCACAGCCCTTTCATAGAGTGCAATCAACGCCCCCACCGTCAGCGGATTCACCCGGGGAATGGTGAGGGTAATGGAACCCCGCTGATTTTCAAACAGAGCCTGGCGCGTCCCCTGCAAAAAGCCCGAAAGAAAATCGCCACTGGTGATATCCGGCTCTAATTCTAGTGAGGGGCCGTGACGGTCTTCGAGGACTTCGATAAAAGTGGCAAAAAAGTTGGGAATCCCTTCTCGCAGTTGTTGGACGTAGGCGTGTTGATCGGTGGAGCCTTTGTTGCCATAGACGGCAATGCCTTGATCAACCCGCTTGCCATCGAGGTCCAAGGCTTTGCCTAGGGATTCCATCACGAGCTGTTGCAGATAACGACTAAAGAGGAGGAGGCTATCTTTGTAGGGTAAAATAACCATGTCCTTTTCGCCCCGACCATTGCCGGCGCTGTACCAGGCTAAGGCCAAGAGAGCGGCGGGATTGGCTTTAAGATTAGCGACGCGGGTGGCCTCATCCATGACCTTAGCCCCTTCTAGCAACTGATCGATATCGATGCCCTGGAGAGCGGCTGGGAGTAGCCCCACCGCTGACAGCACAGATGTGCGTCCTCCGACCCAATCCTGCATCGGAAAAATCTCTAACCAGTTTTCTTGTTGGGCCTGTTGGTAGAGCAGGCTTCCGGGCATGGTGACGGCGATCGCCTGGGGAGCAAAATCGATACCCTGGGCGGTAAAAGCCGCTTGACACTCCATGAGTCCATTGTGAGGTTCAGGAGTCCCACCGGATTTGCTGGTGGTAATGACCAAAGTACTGGTTAAGTGATCGCCTAAACGGGCGAGAACGCGGTCAATGCCCGCCGGGTCGGTATTATCAATAAAATCAATGGCCAGGGGGGGCAAATCCGGGGAAAGAGCCTGGGCGATAAACTGAGGACCGAGGGCTGAGCCCCCAATGCCAATGGACAGAATTTGCGTAAATTTCTGCGCCTGGGGTGGTTTGATCCTGCCTTGATGAATGGACTGGGCAAATTGTTTGATCTGGGCCAGGGGTTCTGTGATTTCTCTGCGGAGGGCATCATTAGGAGCCAGATCCGGATTGCGGAGCCAATAGTGGCCAACCATGCGGTGTTCATCGGGATTGGCGATCGCCCCTTTTTCTAGGGCCGCCATGGCTTGAAACGCTTGGGCAAATTTTGGATTTAGAGTATCTAATAAGCTCTGATCAACACCAATACGACTAATGTCTAGGTATAAATCAAAGCCGGGGTGGTAATAGAGCCAGTCTTGATACCGTTGCCAAAGATCTAAATTACTTATAGTCATAAAATTAAATTAACGATTTGTATTTAGATTGCATTATAGGGGGAGCATTCCAGATTTCCGTGTATCCAGCTTGACTGACATCCCTCCAGCCCTAGGTGTCAAACGCTCCTTCTACATAGTCTGCTAACCAAAGGTCATAGCCCTGCCAGCTTAGATGTGATTGGGGAGCCAAGAGCGGCGGTACGGGGGTCATCGTCGGCCGAAATTGTCCCTGATACTGAACTAAGACCACATCAAAACGACAGGGAAGATCGCTCCAATGGGGATATTTAGCAAAAAAAAGCTGGGCCGTTTGAATAAGCTTACGCTGTTTTTGGGCATTGACGGCCAAGAGTCCGCCATTATCCCAATTCGCCCTTTGGCGGGTCTTTACTTCAATAAAAGCCAACATTTTAAGACTTTCGCTTTGGGCAATCAGGTCAATTTCTCCCCAGCGACTACGCCAACGGCGTTGCAAAATTTGCCAGCCCCGATGATCCAACCAACTCGCAACAAACGCTTCTCCCACTTCACCAATGGTGGTCATAGATCCCCAACGAAACTTTGGTAAAATTCTAGAGCTAAGGATGGGGTAAACCTCCTAATTTGTCAGCATTTTCAAAAGATTTAAGATTGCCCTCAGGGAAATAAGGGAAAACACTATGGTCAAATCGTTCATTACCCATGTGATTGGGGTCGCCCTCATTCTCAGCCTGCTGGGGACTATCTCTAAACCGGCGATCGCCGTTAGTTACGACCGAGTTAATTTAGTCAATGCCGACTTTTCCCACCAAGACCTGCGGGATGCCAGCTTCGACCATGCCAACCTGCGCGGCTCAGATTTTAGCTTTTCTGACTTGCGGGGAGTCCGCTTTTTTTCCGCCAACCTAGAGGGGGCCAACTTTGAAGGGGCCAACCTGCGGGCCTCGGATTTTGAATCCGCTCGCCTCACCCATGCCAACTTCAAAAATGCGGTATTAGAAGGAGCCTTTGGCACCAACGCCAAGTTTGGGGAAACCATCATCGAAGGGGCTGACTTTACCGATATTATTCTGCGCCCTGATGTGGAATCGATCCTCTGCGAGCGGGCCACGGGCATCAACCCAGAGACGGGTCGCGCTACCCGTGATACCCTTTTTTGCCCGGATTAACGCCCCGGAATACCCACATACCAAAAGTAAGTCACCATCGGGATCAGGGTCGCCATGGCGAGTAAGACCACCACCCAGACGGTGGCACTGCGGTCATCGGTTTCTTCTGCACTGGCGAAGGTTCCCTCTAAGTTGATTTCTGCGATTTGTGGTGGCCCCGGATCCGGTTGATTAGACAACACCGCGACCAATCGTTTATCGGCTTCGCTCAGGGCCTGGTTATATTTAGCACCATCTTTTAAGGGAACAGCAATGGTTTCGCGGGTGAGGCTGTCGGCAATTTCATCGGTGACCAGGGTTTGAACTCCGGCCCCGCGCTGAATAGCAGTACCATTGGTCAGGGTATCAATGACCACGAGGGTTTGATTCTCCTGCTCTTCGGGGGTTGGATACCAACGTTGGAACAATTTATTGATAAAGCCCGGCATGGTTTCATCAAAGTCCAGCCGACGAATCACTACAAAACGAACTTCATTGCCAGTGCTTTGTGCTAGCTTTTTCAGGTCACCGGTGATGCGACCTTCCGTGGCTAGGCTAATGGCATCCGCGGAATCAAGCAGGTAGGTTTTGGAGCCAGCGGCGATCGCCGGTAGGTCATAAACGCTAGTGGCTAAAGCAGGAGAGACATTTGCTCCTAGGAGCGTAACCAACAGCAAAAAAAACGAAAACAACAGCCCAAGGGGGACATTTCGGCTAAAGCGAGGGGAAAAAGACCAAGGCATATTAATTTTTTGAAAAAATTTCAGCTAATAACTTTACTTATCTTAAATTGCCATCTCCCCGATGAGAACCGATCGCCAAACTTCATGAACTTTTCTAACGCTTGCCCCCCATTAGCCCGCTAGAGCGACCGCGACTGCGTAAAATGGTTTCTTAAAGTTTGATCAAAACTACTCGTCAAGAGGAGAACTCAATTACGATGGCTGATTACACCCAAGTCGTCAAAGCCTACAATGACGACCCCTTCACCGGTCACCTCTCTACCCCGATTTCCGATTCTGGCTTCACTAGGGCCTTTATTGGCAACTTGCCCGCCTACCGCAAAGGCTTATCCCCCATTTTGCGTGGTTTGGAAATCGGTATGGCCCATGGTTATTTCCTGGTTGGCCCATGGACACTCCTTGGCCCTCTGAGGGATTCAGACCATGCCTACCTCGGTGGACTCATCAGCGCCCTAGCCTTGATTTTAGTGGCCACCGCCGCCCTCAGTTCCTACGGCTTGGTTTCCTTCCAAGGAGAACAAAGCACCACCGATTCTCTGCAGTCCTCCGAAGGCTGGAGTCAATTTACCGCCGGATTCTTCGTCGGTAGCATGGGAGGCGCTTTCGTCGCCTACTTCTTGCTGGAAAATCTCGGTGTCGTGGATGGCATCTTCCGGGGTCTATTCAACTAATTTCAGTTAAGACTCCCCCTTTAGAAAAAATTGTTTTGCCGTTGTAAACCTTTAGGAGATTTTTACCATGACTGGAGCTTATGCTGCGTCCTATCTACCCTGGATTCTAATTCCCATCGTCGGCTGGTTATTTCCTGCCGTCACCATGGGCTTACTTTTTATCTACATCGAAAGCGAATCCTAGTCCCTTTCTAAATCTATATTAGAAGATCAGCACTCTACCTAGGGTAGGGTGTTTTTTTGTCGAGTTAACCTGCGAACCAACGACCGATCGCCTAGAATAAAAACGACATACAAAGTATTGGTTTTAGCTTCTATGCCCCCCCGTTGGCCCCGTAAACCTGACCGCAATGACCCCGCCTTTCGTCGCTTGGACGACCGTATGAACTTCGCCGTCCACGTTGCTTTGTCCTTAGCGATTAATTCTGGACTCTGGTTTTTCCATAATCTAAATCAGGCTGATTGGTCGTGGTTATTGCCGTTGTCCGCTGGCTGGCTAGGACTTTTAGGGCTACATTTACTCTATGTATTCGTTATTGCAGACTATTCGGTAAAATCCAATGGCTAATTCTTCTTCTACGGCGGCAATTGAGGCTCTCGCGGCGGATATCGGTGAAAATATCTATATTGATGTGGCCAAATGGCACTTGTATTTAGCGGAAGCTCATCTTCACCTTCCCCTAGCCGAACGGGTTTATCCTCTGGTGGTAGATGATCGCCTGAGCCAAACGGGGATCGAAGCTATTTTGGCAGACATAAGCGTTAGTTTGGGAGATGGCAAACAAACTGTTCCCCTATTAAGCCTAATTCCTCGCGCTGGAGTCACGCGTTTACTCACTCTGCTAGAAGAGTATAAAGAAATCCTTTAGTTGAGTTGATATCTTTTATCGATGTCTCTCACTGAATTATTCCCCGTAGTCAGTCAGCTTTCCCATCAAGATAAGCTACGTCTTATTCATTTCCTTCTACTTGCAGTTGCAGTTGCTAAAGACGAGGGGTATGAACTAGAAACAACTGATACCCAAACTCAAGAGGACTTATTATTGCAGCAGTTAGCTACAACTGATGCAGTGGTATGGTCACCCTATGATGCCCATGAAGCCGCTCAAACAGTATCAGAACTTTCTCGTAGCCACACAGCAAGATGCCCATGGTTAAGGGTCGGCGATTTCCTTTTAGATTGTTTTTTCTTGGCGACTGGCTCGCCAAATCCACCAGCCCGCCAGACAAAGGTTACAGTTCCCGACTACGGTCATGAGTGCCTGGAGGGTGACAACCCAATCTAGAGACTCAGCATTATCAAAAAAATGCCAGGTACAAGCACACATGGCACTGACCAGGGACGGGAGCATCCCCCAGGATAAGGCCCGCCAATGGGAACGCTCACTCACCTCTGCATAGCGCCAAACTAAGGCGATCGCCGCAATCCACTCTAGTACACTTGAGACATGGATCATCCAGGTGGGCAGGGAAAGGGCGTTCATAGTTTTTTTTGTAACTGTTTGAGAATTTGGTACATTTCCGGCAAACGTTTATAAATAGCCGATATCTTGAGATAAAGCCGATGGGAAATTTGGGGACTGCCCGAAACAATTTCCCCCGCCGCGACGTTCCCATGAATCCCCGCTTGGGCCGAGGCGATCGCCCCATAGCCAATGGTGGCTTGATTGGCGACGCCGACCTGACCGGCTAAGATAACCCGATCACCAATGGTGACCCCTCCCGCGACTCCCACTTGGGCGGCCATGGCACAGGCCTTACCGACCCGAGACCCGTGGGCAATATGCACCAGATTATCTAGTTTAGTCTGGCTCCCAATGCGAGTTTCCCCCACCACCGGGCGATCAATAGCACTATTGCATCCCACCTCTACCCCGTCTTCTAGCACCACTATGCCAGATTGCTCCATTTTGAACCAACCCTCCGCTGTTGGCACAAAACCAAAGCCCTCCGCTCCAAGCACCGCACCACTATGAATGACACAATGGGCACCGATCTGGGTTCGTTCATGAATTGTACAATTGGCGTGGAGAATCGTCTGCTCTCCAATGCTGACCCCAGGATAAATAACCACATTGGGGTGAATACAAGCTCCATCTCCAATGCTGGTGCCGGCTTGAATGACCACATGGGGCCCAATGTAAAGATTATCCCCCAGGGAGGTCGACGGGTCGATTACCGCCGTAGGATGAATCCCCGGAGTGGGGCGAAACGGCTGATAAAAAAGATTAATAGCCTGAGCGAAGGCGAAACGAGGCTCTTTAACGGCGATCCAGGCGATATTTCGGGCTGTAGCTTGGGCTTGCAAGGATTCATTCCGAGGTAAAATCAAGGCGCTGGCCTGAGTGCTAGCAATTAAAGAGGCAAATTTTTCCCCTTCAACATAGCTCAGCGAATGCGGTGGAGCATCTTTGATCGCCGCTACTCCAATAATTTGGGGATTCAGGTCAACCATAACGGCTAGACTATGGGTTTGAACCAAGGGGGAAATACGTTCAATGAGGTCACTAAACTGCATGGAAGTGGAAGATAGAAAGAATTTTTCCAATTTTACCGAAAATAGCCGTAAAGCCCAGGGCTATTTCATTGTCCCAGCACGCTAGTCGAAACTACCCACTTTAGTGGGAGACTTTAGTTTTGACTTAGTTCTTGCCTTTTGAGGTAGAGTCTGAAAGATGATAGTTTTGACAGAAACCATCATGGCAGAACAACGACACGGTAGCCACACGGTCACTCGACTCACGGTGCGTATTGTTTGGGTGAGAAAATATCGATATGCAGTACTTAAGGGCGAGATCCAACAGCGATGTCGAGAACTGATTATCCAGATTTGTGATGCGGAGGATGTAAGGATCCTTAAAGGAGTGGTAAGCAAGGATCACGTACATATGCATATCGAGTATCCTCCGTCCAAATCAGTGAGTGATCTAGTGAGACGAATGAACCCGATTGAAACACAGTGGCATCAACTGAAAAGTCACGAAATGGCCGGATAGATGTTTGATAATGAGTATGATTTGGCAAAAGCTGTGATCAAGGGCATGAGTGTACGTAGTGAAGCAGGAGAATATACACTGGAACGTTTTATATTTAATTGTGCTTATCCCTCTTCCATGAATCTCGGAAAGAAACTTTTTCAGTACTACACAAAAAGTCTGTCCATGAAGGTCTTTCAAGGTTTTCAATACTCGACAACTATGAGCGGTAATATTTTATCAAGTATATTGCCTAAAACCCTCTTCGCTAGAGGCTTTCGACAATTTTCAAAAAATCGACTTACCTAGTCTGACGCAAGAGGGCTAAGCCTTTTAAGTGGACTTACACTGGCACACCCTAACCCTTGACCTCATAAATAGTCTCTTTATTTATGCCTTAAAGTACTAGCCCATTTGAGTTCCATTACAGGATTGTAATACCCGGCTTTATTTTTGGGGTTGCTTATCCCAATTGCAGCAAGCTGCGGGGTATGCGCAACCCATTTTTAGATCATTGTGATATTAATTTATGCCCTAATTAAGCAACACCTGTAAGAAGTACATTTAGGTATTGCAATAAGTTTACTTTAACTAGAGTAGTGGTTTAGCTACCTAGACGTTCCCGTAGGTCAGGATTGAGATGACTCCGATCACCCATAATTTCTACTCGGGGGCCTTGGACTGCCATGGTCACGATGCTAAGGGCGGCGACGGGCATACCAATGCGGTCACGATAACGGCCAATATCTACCCCCAGGAGAGAGGAGAGCATAATACGAATGGTCGATTTGTGCGATACCACCAGAATATTGCCCTGCGGATAAGTTTGTTCAATTTCCTCTAGCACTTCGGAACTGCGACGGGCGATATCAATGCCTTTTTCGCCACCATTGGGGGCATTCCAGCCAGGTTCTGCCAACCAACGCACGTAGTCATCATGGAATGCTTGGTCAACCTCTTGGGGCGTTTTACCTTCCCACTCGCCGTAGGCAATTTCCTTGAGTCCGTCTCGTTTTTGGATCGCCATTCCGAGGCGTTCGGCAATGGGGGTAGCGGTGGCGATCGTGCGTCGTAGGGGGCTAGAGAAAATAGCCGTCCAGGACAAGGAATGATAGGCTTCGGCAAATTCTGCCGCCATCTGGTAGCCCGCGGGGGTTAGATCAATATCGAGGCGGCCGCAATAGGTTCCGGTTTGACTCGAAGTGGTTTCACCGTGACGTAGGAAATAAAGTTTGAGACTCATAAAGTTAAAACTGATTTATTGTTTTGGCTCAAGGTACCGTCGTTTGTTAATCCATCCCCCCTGTATCCCCAAGCTGAGGAGATAGCTTAGACCCGCCACTAAAATAATGGTTGCCCCGGAGGAGAGGTTAAAAGAGTAGGATAAGCCCAAGCCGATGAAATTGAAGGTAACGCCTAAAACACTCGCGAGCCCCATCATTTGTTTAATGTCTTTGACCCACTGACCGGCGATCGCCGCTGGAATCGTCAGGAGGGCAATAATCATAATCAGTCCAACAATCTGCATCACCATCACCACGGTCAGTGCAATGGCGGTCACCAGGAGTAAATAAAGGAAATCCACCGGCACGTTGCGGGTGGTGGCGTAGACGGGGTCAAAGGAAATAGCGAGAAATTCTTTATAAAACAAAACTAGCAGAAGAATAATAAATCCATCCAAAATCAGCATCATCCAGAGATCTTGGCGGGGAACGGTCAAAATACTGCCAAAAAGATAGCTACTGACATCGGCTTTATAGCCCTTGGTCAGGTCAATGAGCATGATCCCGATCGCCATGCCAATGGCCCACATTACGCCGATCAGAGTATCACTGCGTTGTTGATACTTGCGCTCGACCCAGCCCATGGCTAAGGCCGCTCCCACCGAAAAGGCGATCGCCCCCCAAACGGGATTAAAGCGAAAAAAATACCCCAAGCCGATGCCGCCATAGGCCGCGTGGGCAATGCCCCCACTAATGAAGACCATGCGGTTCACCACCACCAATGAGCCGATGAGTCCACAGGCAATACTAACCAAAACACTGGCGAGCAAAGCATTTCGCAGAAATTCAAACTGTAGGGCTTCAACAAAAAATTCAACCATGGTGGCAATCGGCACTGTGTTCGGGAAACACGCGGTGGGGAACCCCATGGGCAATTAAATCCACTGGACACTGATAGGTTTGTTCGATCATTTCTGGGGTAATAACTCGGTCATTGTGATAGTGCAGGCGACGATTGAGACAGCCCACGGTTTTAACATAGCTAGATACGGCTCCCAAATCATGGGAAATCATGACAATCGTGATAAATTTATTCAGTTCCTTGAGAAGCTCATAGATGCTGTATTGAATTTTGCTATCGACATTGGCCGTCGGTTCGTCGAGTAATAGTAATTTCGGTTCGGAGGCCAAAGCTCTCGCCACATAGACCCGTTGCCGTTGTCCCCCCGATAGGACCCCAATCGGGCGATCGCCGAATTCTAGCATCCCAACTTGGTCAAGGGAGCGCTCAACAATAGTCTCATCCTGGCGAGAATAGGGACGTAATAATTTTTGTTTTCCCAGTCGCCCCATGCGGACTACTTCCCGCACTCGTACCGGAAATTCTCGATCAAATTCTAAAACCTGCGGGACATAGCCAATATAGCGCCGCCCTTGGCCAACGGGTCGTCCGAGGATCTCAACTTGTCCGCGCTGGGGAATAATGAGCCCCAAGAGAACCTTGAGTAACGTGGTTTTGCCTCCCCCATTGGGGCCAATCAGCCCTAAAAAATCCTGTTCCTTAACGTTTAAGTTAACGGCTTCTAAGACGGTTTTTGCTCCGTAGCCCGCCCAAACATCTTTCAGTGTAATGACATCATCCATGGGCTTGATTTTAGCAAAAGCTGGCGCAGTGAACCTTGAGACTATGCCCGGCCCACTGCCCACACAAGTGAGAGACTTAGCCCAATAAGGCGATCGCCCGTTGACTGAGATTCTCGGAGGTTAAGCCGTTATAGGCCATTAATTGTCCGGCGCTAGCGGTGGTTTCTCCCCGTTTCCAGGCAAAAACATCGCGTTTCGCCTGACTGCGAAGCATTACCGGCTCTAGCATGGCGCTGGTGCCGCCGGTGACTCCAATCAGGGCATCCGCCGCAAACATCGTCTCAAAATCAGCATCATCGAGGAAATGACTATCGGCCTCAGTGCAGGACTGCCAGAGGACATCGTGGGGGCGGTAAAGACGACGAGGATTAATTACCGAAACGATTTTGACACCAATGCCTTCGGCTTCAAGCTCTACCGCCGCGTCAAAAACAGGAATCAGGGTCATATCGCCAATGACGGCAAAGACGACTTTTTTCGAGCCCGGACTATCATGCAAGACAACACCCCCCTGGGTCAAGGCGTTGCGGGTTTGCTCAAAGGTAGTGCGGATGGGCAAGGGAGATTTACTGGCCGTAATGGTAATCCCTTTATTGCGGGTCTGGAGCGCCCAGTCAAAGCAGACTTGGATGCTATTGGCATCGCAGGGAAAGAGCGGGAAAATATTGCCATTGCGCATCATGGCGGCGAAATAATTTTCGATTTCTGGACGTTGGTGTGTCCAGCCGTTGCGTCCCTGCTCGAGGGCTCCCGCCGTAAAAAGGGTAATGGTGGAGGGAGTAGGGCGGCGCAGTTCTGCCATGGCCTGGGTCACGGTTTGCCAAATCGGTAGGCCATTAATGGCAAAGGATTCGTAGGAGCACCAGAGACTGCGGGCCCCAAAGAGAGCTTGGGCGGCGGCTAATCCAGCACAGGCATCTTCACTGAGAGGTTCATAGACTTGACCGCTAGGCCCCTGGAAATAATCGGCATCGGCGGTGGGGTGTACGATTTTAAGCCCGATATTAATGTTGTTGATACCAGAGGCGGCATTGCCATCGGCATTGGTAACGACAAAATGGGGGTCTTGTTGGCCGACATGAACGACTAACTCTCCCATCACGGTGGTGGCGACTTTTTTCTCCCCCTGGACTGGGTATTCTGTTAGGGGTAAATGCCCCAACTCGGCCAGGGGTAGGATTTTTTCGGTAACGACGGTGTGGGCCGCTGGGCCGCCGCCGGCTCGTTCAAAGTTAGTCCGCACCAATTGCCAGGCTTCGGGGGAGAGGGCTCGTTCTTGCAGGGCGCTGACAATGTAATCTTTGCTGAGGCTATCGCCGGGGTAGAGGTTATGGGATTTGGCTCCGAGTTTATGAACTCCCGCCCCCTTGAGTTGTTTAACAATCAAAACGGTCAGGGTGCCATTGAGGGCCGATTGGGCGGCGCGGTCGGTGGCGACAAGAACCGCTTCGGTGAAAGCAAGGCGTTGAGCGAGGGAAAATTGGGTACTATCGACATAATCCCCGACTTGATTGGTATCGTCAAAATCCTTGGCATTGACTAAAATAACCTCTTTAAAGCCATTCCCTCGCCAAAAATCAACCATTTCCTGATTGGATTTAGTCGAGACCATGCTGTGGTGCTCTTGGCTATAGCCATTCCAAACTAAAATTGGCAAAAAATTTGTACTCTGGGGATAGGCGGTGTGGAAATGCCCGATACTACTCATGATGTAGGGTTCCCCCAGTCCGCCATCGCCAATGGTGACGGGGAAAAGAGTGCCGGGATGAAGCCTGGCACCGGCCATGGCAAAATGTTGACCCTGACCGAGGGGGCCGGCGGGGCCGAGGAGCCCTGGAATTTGACCCGATAGATGCCCTAGCAATCCGTGCATTTCTCGAAATCGTTCCCCGAGATCCTGTACTGTTTTGATGCCCATTTCTTCTAGAGAGCGGTCTAGAAACATCGAGCTATAAAAGCCGGGGGCATGGTGCCCGACTTCCGTCACGGTATTTTTGTAACCCAACATGATCAAGGCGGCGATCGCCTCGGCAATACTGGCAAAACCGCCGGGATGACCCGATTCTTTGGTAGCGGTGGTTTGTAGGGTTAAATACCGCAGGGCATCGGCCGCCAAGAGGGTCTGAAAGACAGAGGCCGGGTCGGTGGGGTCGGCGATCGCCGTTTGGCCGGCAGAAATCACAGGCTGTTGGCCAAGGGAGTCAAAATTGGGCAAGGACTCTCCAAAGGACTGAATACCGTGGCAAAAATCGGGGAAGGTGAGGGCAGTGGTCATGGTCGGGATCAAATATCGAGGGTATGCAATGGATGCTAGGTCGATTTTACCGCTTCGGTGCGCTAAGACAAAATCTATAAATATTTGGACTAGGATAGATTTTTGTCAATGAATACAAATTAGGAAGTTTAGACCCAATCTTCATCGTCCTCATCCGGTTCTTGCCCAGCAGTGAGGGGCGGCCGAAGCACCCGAAAATTTGCATCATAAATATCGGCATCGGTGTTGCTTGGTTTAGCCGGTTGCTTAGTCCGGGGAGAGGCGGCTTGGTCAGCTTCTCGATAGGTCTGGGAATAGATGGTGCCTTGACGTTCGCTTTTTTGGGGTGACCGGGACACTTCAAATTGTTTGAGCTGGAGGGGAGGGAGCGGTTCCTGACTGGGCGCTTCGTTTTTAGGTTCGACTTTAGGTTCGACGATGGGGGGTGGAATCACCGGTTCTTGGGGCTGAGGTCGAGGTTCCGGGCTCGGTATTACTTCACTTTCTTCCCAATCATCCACTTCAGGAATCGGGTTTTCCCATTGCCAACGGCGATCGCCAGTAATGGGTGAGGTCGGAGGCGGTTGGGGGGCACGGGGCGGAGTTGGGCTGGGTCGGGGTTCCCGTCGAGGAGCTTTTGTTTTAGAAATAGAGGGACGGCTGAAACGAATCAATAATTGCACCAGAAGACTGGTTAAAATGCCCGCTAGGACAAAAATAACGACCCAAACGCCGAGGGGCAGTTGCAGACTCACCAGGGCATCGGCGGAACGATTGCCCAGAAAATAAATCAGGACGGTTCCACGATTTTGCAATAAAAAAATCAGACCTAAACCCAGTAAAAGTAGTAATAATCCCAGCATCAGACCCGTTGTTCTTCTAATCCAATTCCGACTCTAACATGGTTTTTTTGAGCCTCGGCTAGAGTCCGCTAATTGTTAAGTATTGCAACGAGGTGTCGGGGCAAGAAGAAGATCAATCGTAGGATGAGTAACTTAAATATGATCAAAAATTTTCGATTTCGTCTAGGAGAATCCCATGTCAACTTTATTGTTATTGGCTACCTCTGTCCCTACCACCGTGGAATGGAACCCCCAGGTCGCTGCTGTGATGATCGCCTGCAATATTGTGGCGATCGCCATTGGTAAATTCAGTATCCAAAGACCTAACGACGGCCCCGCCATGCCCTCTCCCAACTTTTTTGGGGGCTTTAGTTTAGGCGCTGTGCTCGGCACCATAAGTTTTGGTCATGTCCTTGGAACCGGAGTAATCCTTGGCTTAGCCAACGCCGGCATTCTCTAAAAAAAGGTCGAATTTCCCCATCCTCGCAACCCAGGGTGGGGTGTTCCCCCTCCGGCTAGGATATAGTTAAGCGAACTAGTTTATTCAATTCGCTTGCTCGTTTTATGGTTGCCCCACCCATGATTTCTTCTGTTGCACTTCGTCTATTCAGCCTAGGAGCCCTAGCCCTGATCCTTTCCTCCTGTGGTCAAAGCCTAGAATGCGTGAGCAAATCCGAGACTGACCAGAGCGACCCCTTTGATGGAGTTCAAGTGGATGTGGGCATTGATGGCAGTGGCTCGATGACGGGGTTTGTCGCTCGTCCTGGGAGTCGCTATATTCAGGCGATCGACTCATTGCATACCCTCTTGCAAAGCAAAACTATTCCAGCCAAGTATTGGCGCATTGGCCAAGGCTCCCAAAGTAATAGCGCTCAATCCCTCTCTGCTAGTCAATTTTTAGACGGGCGATCGCCAAAGTTTTATTCCTGCCAAGCTCAAAACAAGGATTATCCCTGCGTTAGTAGTACCCTAGAGCAAATCTATAGTGTCCCGGTCGCTCCCAAACAAGAAACCCTCAAGCTTTTGTTAACCGACCTAGAACCCGATGCGGCGGCGGTGGGCCAGCTCTCCGGCAAGATTAGCGCCGAACTCCAAGCCCATCCCGGATACAAAGCCATTTTATTGGGAGTCCGTAGTCAGTATGATGGCGCCATTTTTTCTGCCTCCACCGGCAATGCCGTTACTCGCTACAGCACCGATGGCACTGATGTCGATACAGAAGGTCGTCCCTTTTATCTATTAATCAGTGGCCCCAGTGCGGCGGTGGATGCCGTGGTCAATCAATTTCGTCAGCTTCCCCTCAAGGTAAACCAAGCCTTTCGGGTCTCCTCTTTTTCCCTAGATGGCGTGGATACCGTCACCCTAGACAGTTCTAAGATTCCGACTAAAATTAATGCGTGTGTTGACCAACTGGGGGCACTGAATCGGGTGCGACCTGCACGCAATCAAACCGAGCAATGGTTATTGTTAGAACAATCCTGTTCTGGGCAGAATGAGCCCTTGGTCTTGGATGTACCTTCCCAGGAGTCGGTGGCGCTTTTGGGCGCGAATCTAACCCCTGACGTATTCAACGTTTCTAATCCTATGATCAGTCTCAAAAATGTAGCGGTAGACAATGGCAAACTGACCCTGAGTTTAGGATTTGATGCCCAAAAAATATCCCCGCGTTCGGCGGAAGAGATTCTGATCACCCTAGACCAACGGGAGCTGGATAAAGTGGTCTGGAAGGGCTGGGATACCAACGTAGCAGAACCGGATGGACACAAGACTCAAAACCTAGCTTTGTTTGTGGGGGGACTGCGCGGCGCCGTGAGTCAAGCTCAACCGGAGAATGCGATTAAATATTGTCTAGGATTTTCCCGCGCCGATTGAGAGGTCAGCGGCTGGAGAGATTGAAATGGCGAAAAAGGCGAATGCCCGTGGCAGAGTCCCCCCTCCTTCGCAGATAATAGTCAGTAACGCTCCTTCTTGAAAGGATTATTGCTACTCCTAAGTAGGTAGATGTAATTAAACCCATCATTAAGTTCTATGCTCTATCCCCCCCAGCCCTCCTCACTAAAGCTCCGGTTGATAAGGGGGGAGTTCGTAGGACGGGGGGATTTTATAAATATTTACGCTCACCCACTTATCCCAGCCGACTCGTCTGTTGTTTGTCATTTTTCATGTTAGACCAGCTCCTTGACTCTTCCCTCGCCCTTAGTCTTAAAACACCGCTTTTGCTGGTGATTTTAGTCGCCCTCGAAGCCGTCCTTTCCGCCGATAACGCCATTGCCCTTGCGGCGATCGCCCAGGGATTGCAGGATAAAGCACAACAACGAAAAGCATTAAACGTCGGCTTGGTGTTTGCCTATATTCTCAGAATGGTATTAATTTTGACCGCGACCTGGATTGTGCAATTTTGGCAAGTGGAACTGCTCGGCGCTCTTTATTTGCTCTGGCTCGTGGCTAGTTACTTCCTATCCGATGAAGATGAATCCCACCATCATCACAGCCTACAATTTGCTTCCTTTTGGCAAGCCATCCCCTTAATTGCCGTTACTGATTTGGCTTTTTCCCTCGATAGCGTCACCACGGCGATCGCCATTGCCGATGACCTCTGGCTGATTTTGGTGGGGGGAACCATTGGCGTCATCACCCTGCGCTTTCTGGCGGAATTATTTATTCGTTGGCTTGCTATTTTTACCCGCCTAGAAGATGCAGGTTTTTTGACCGTCGGCTTAGTCGGCATCAGGCTTTTAATTCGGGTGATTAATCCGAACCTAGTACCGCCGGAATGGCTAATGTTGCTTTTTATTACTGGGCTCTTTATTTGGGGCTTTTCCGAACGAACGAGCGAAGAGACTATGCCGCCAGAGGCAATGACTGAAAATCCGCTCATGGAGAAAGTGACCGTACCCAAAGGGGAATAAACAGCTTAATATTCTTGACCCCTATATTTTGGGGAATAACGTTTTTTTACTGGGGTTCGCGGGATGTGCTCCGGCTGTTCTGATTGGAGGGCTTCGGTTGTTTGTTGAGTTTTATCGAAGTAGTTCTGAAAAGGTAGGCTTTCTGTCTCTTCTTTCCATACTGTTAATGCAAATTTAGATTCGACGACAAAACTATCTATGCCGGAGTCAACATATTTTTGACAACTCTCTAGGGCGATGTCTCGGAATTTCATAGGAAAGTCCTTAACTCTAACAAAACTTTTGCCAAAGCATTCTATCTTGAGTGATTGTCTGATTTGGTTGATGTCGATCCCTTCGTCTTGCAACTGTTCTATCGTATAAAAGTCTGCCATGACTATTACTTTTTACCTGTAATTGAAGGACTGTATTATTTTCGATCTGTAAATTCAAATACAGATTTAGAAGATGATCCTGCCGTTGAATCCCTATCATATCTAAATTTTTAGTTTAATTCAAACTAAGGAGGTACGATTAAAAATGTAGCAAAACTTACAGAATATAAAAATAAGGAATAGCATCATAGCAAGATCGTAACTCAACATTCTCCACGATTCTTGCGATTTCTTTCCTATGTCTTCATTTTATCGAAGGGCTGCCTCTGTTCTAAATCCGGTGGTAAGACTATTTTCTCCCATCACCTTAGCTTGTCTTGTATCAACAACAATTCTCGTTATTATTTCCCATGGAGCAGTTTATGCTCAAAATACTGAAGCGGTTAAAACCATTCTAGCGCCAACTGAAGTTGAATCTATTCAAGAATTACGAGGACTTTTGAATACTCTTTGGGTACTGATCGCGTCTATTTTAGTTGTTTTTATGAATGCTGGATTTGCCATGCTCGAGTCTGGGCTATGTAGAGAAAAAAATACTGTCAATATTTTGGCTAAAAATTTAATTGTTTTTGCCTTAGCAACCCTCGCTTTCTGGAGCACAGGATTCTCTTTTATGTTTGGGAAAGGAGTTGGGATAGTTGGATTTGGGGGATGGTTTTTAAGTAGTCAAGACCCTGCGACCTATCAACTTGCTCCTTTTCCGGTCGGTCTACCCATTCCTGTCTTTTTTCTTTTTCAAGTCGCCTTTGCTGGAACGGCCGCTACCATTGTTTCCGGTGCGGTGGCGGAGCGTATTCGGTTTATTGACTTCTTGATTTTTAGTTTACTCCTCGTAGGAATTGCCTATCCTATTACAGGACATTGGGCCTGGAGTGCCGATGGCTGGCTAAAAGTAATGGGTTTTAAGGATTTTGCGGGGTCTACGGTCGTTCATGTGGTCGGGGGAACTGCCGGTTTAGTGGGAGCGTGGATTCTGGGTCCTAGACTTGGCAAATATAGCCAGGGACGCATTACTGCTTTGCCGGGCCATAATATGAGTACGGCAACTCTAGGCTGTTTGATTCTTTGGATTGGTTGGTTCGGCTTTAATCCAGGCTCCGAATTGGCCTTAAATGCTCAGGTTCCCTACATTGCCGTCACCACTAATTTAGCCGCTGCCGCCGGGGGAGTAACGGCAACTATTACCTCGTGGATTAAGCATGATAAACCCGACCTCTCGATGATTATCAACGGCATTTTGGCGGGACTGGTGGCCATCACGGCCGGTTGTAATGGGGTTTCCTACAACGGATCCATCATCATTGGGGCGATCGCCGGGATTCTGGTGGTTAATGCAATCACTTTTTTTGATAAAGTCGGCATTGATGATCCCGTAGGCGCATTATCCGTTCACTTCGTCAATGGCATCTGGGGAACCCTAGCAGTGGGTTTCTTTGATCGTGAAGTGGGGCTATTCTCTGGCTTTGGTTTCAACCAACTGTTTATTCAAACTAGCGGAATTTTGGCTATCTGCGGCTTCGCGTTGCTATTTAGCTTTGTCGTCTGGACGATGCTCAAAATCACCCTTGGAGTCCGCGTCTCTCCAGAGGAAGAAAGTATCGGTTTAGATCTTGGTGAACATGCGATGCAGGCCTACAGCGGATTTGTGAAGGAGGCTGAGATGTAGTTATTAAGAGCGAATTCATGGGTCGCCTGGGATTCGAACCCAGGACCAATCGGTTAAAAGCCGAGTGCTCTACCGCTGAGCTAGCGACCCGTTTTATTTTCCACAGCGTTTGTAATCATAACACAGGTTTTTGTGCATTACAACTAAAATTTTTGAGCGTCGAGCCAGGGCTAGATTATGGGATAAATTCCCTGTGATATCATCAAAGCCGTTGGTGACCTACAGGGATTAATGGCAGGGAGAAGCGGTGAAGATTAAATTATTAGTACTAGACATCGATGGCACGATCGCCGGAGCCTCGAATCAAATTAGTTCAAAAGTACGAAATACGATCAAAAAAGTACAAAACCAGGGTGTTGCCGTAACCCTAGCGACTGGTAGGATGTATCATTCTGCTCTGCCGTTTCATCAACGGATTGCCTCTGATCTTCCTCTCATTGCCTACAATGGAGCTTGGACAAAAGACCCCCAGGACGGTGAAATTTTGCGGGAATACAGCCTACCGACGGCGATCGCCTTAGAAATCCTAGATTATTTTGAAACCGGGGACCTGCGAGAGCGACTTGAAATTCACACCTACCATCAAGACCAGCTCTATGTGCGGAAAATCACCGCAGAAACGCAACGCTATATTGCTCGTTCTGGAGTGATGCCCCATGCCGTCGGGGATTTACGCCCTATCATTAAAAAATCTACGATTAAATTATTAGCCATTAGTCCAGAAATGGGCTTAATTCAGCAATTAATCGAGGATTTGAGGCTCCGTTACTCTACCGACGCCGTTCACCTTACTCAATCCACGGATATCTATTTTGAAATTACCCATGCCCAGGCGAATAAAGGCCAGGCAGTTCAGCAGTTAGCCGAAGAGCATTTGGGGCTAGAGGCAGAGCAGGTCATGGTCATTGGCGATAATTTTAATGATGTGGAAATGTTGCGCTATGCGGGGCTAGGAGTCGCCATGGGCAACGCCCCAGAGCTAGTACAAAGTGTAGCGGATTGGGTGACGGACGATGTAGAAGAAGATGGCGTGGCGATCGCCTTAGAAAAATTTGTCTTGTCCTAGATTTTTCGATTAATTTGATACAAATAATATTGTTCATTGCCAATAAAACTGCGTTTAAATTCTGTCAAGGGTTGAATCGATAGGGAAGATAACTCCGCCTCTAGGGGGTGATTAAGAATTAATAGAAGTGGGAAGCGAGAAAAACGAGAGATTTGCTCGAGAATATCAGCATCGCTCACACTTCGGCGGCGACTATTAAACAAAACAAAACTACCGAGGGCTTGGCTTTCTGGGTAATATATTTTTTGATTGAGATAGCCACTAATTGGGCTTATGGTAAAGTCATCACTGCCCACCAAGTCATAGTCGTTTAATTGGTTTTCAATTAAATAGTGAGTGACCTCTCGACTGGCGGAATAGGGCAAGGTCAGATCTCGAATATAAGCCACCATTCCCGCGAGTAATTGGGAAATTAAAATAATCATCAAGACTAGATTTGATTGGGCTTTGACCCACTGCCGTAATCGTTGCCAGGGAAGATTAAAGCGATCTAGATCTATTAGAGTCACTGGGGCATAATAATGGCGTAACCAGAGAGATAGTATCAAAACAATATATAGGTGTCCATAATGTCGAGCAGAGCCTAAAAATTTAAGGTAGGTAAAAACTAAAATAATAAGACTACCTAATAAATAAAAGCTGAAAACAACCGGAGTATCACTAAAAAATAGCAACCAAAATCCAAAAATCAATACTGATAACGCAGCAAATAGCCCCACATCTAGATGTCTAGAATCCCCCGGAACTAAAATTAAAATATAGCTATTCCAAATACGAGTAATGGCCTGGTTAAAACGATGAAAATCCCATTGCAAAAACCATTGCTCGGCACCGCCCTGTAGAGTACTATCCGCCGGCGGAAGAAGCATTGCCAACGCCAGAGCCAGTCCTAGCCCATAAATGACCATAGCACCAAAGAGATGAAGCCTAGAAGATTCAATGGTGATCGCAAGTTTATGTTGAAATAGATATTCACCGATTAGGGCGATCGCCAAACAAAAACTGAGCAATAATCCGTAGGCATTGGTATTTGCTAATAATGCGAGCAACAGAGCAATGGGCCAATAATTTTGTTGACGTTGGGGAAAAATACTACAAATTATAAATAAACACAGTATTCCTAGGGCATAATTACGACTAATGATTAAATATTCATAGAGTGGTAAATAACCCAAACAAAATAGTAGACGTTGGTGACGAGTAAAAGGAGATTTAAAAATAAATATGGCGATCGCCAAAGTTGCTATCCCCAAATGAAGGAGTTGCATAGCGAGGGGATTAGTCGTTAGTTGATTTAATGCTAATAAACACAAGTACCAGAGAATGGGATGTCCTTCGTAGCGGATATTTTGCCAAAAATCTTGTAAATTGAGGCTATCTCGGGCAATCAGCCAACCATTGAGTTCATCTCGCCACATGGCATGGTTTAAAATACCAATTAAACCTAGACCAAAAAAGCCGATTAGTAACCAATACTCAAAGCGACGAATTTTATTTAAGGACGGGATCATATGCAAACTAATGCCTGGGCGGTGCGCCTCCTATGATACCAATGACAAGAACCTGACTACCGGCGATCGCGAAGCGTTCCTTGGGCATCGCCAACCAAAAAGACTTTATATTGCTAATATTGTCTGGAAGGGTAAGAATTTCCGTCCCCTCCCAATCAGGCAGATAAAACCCGAGACTGTAAAGTAGTTTGTGTCAAAGCAAAAAAGAGTTCAAATTCATTTAAATAGGAGAAAAGGATGTTAATCAAAACTGAACTCATTGATGAACTGCTAAAAGACTACAAAAAACCCGATGATTTATTTGGGAAAAAAGGAATTCTGAAGCAATTAACTAAAGCCTTGATCGAAAAATGCCTAGAAACGGAACTAGAAGTCCATCTAGACCAAGAAAGAGCGGAGGAGAAAGAAACTCCTAAAAGTCCTGTGAGTCAACGGAATCGGCGTAACGGCTACAGCCCAAAGACGATAAAGAGGGAGCGCCAATTCAAATCTGAAGTGCATCAGTGTCTGATTTACCTGAATAGAATACTTCAAATGGCGTTTTGTAGTCAAGCGATTTTCTCGGTCTTTTGTTAATCAACATGACTGCTTTTTCTAATGCCTCTGGTTTCACGGTTT